>NZ_LXJP01000038.1:0-70364 GCF_001728855.1 Pseudomonas sp. AP19
TAAGCCGCCGTTACCGCAGCAACGGATATGTACTCATATCTACCTAAACGCCTGATCGACATGCATTGTTAAAGGCCAGCAATCCATATCCCTTTAATTTGCGGGAAGTTTCCTAGACAATCCTTTGGCCTTGCGCCTGCTCAGTCCACTGGCTAGCCTTCGCTCCGTCGCTGCATATCAGCGATCGGGTGTGAGATCCCGTGAACCTTTAGGCGCCACGAGCAATATGCTCTATGGCGGCTGTGTGCGGGCAGACTTCGGTCTGGCCGGGTGCTCCTACCTACTGGTTCCGGTATCTCACCCCGTACATAGCTGCCACCCTTTTGACGTGTGAGATCGGCAAAAGAAAGGCGCCCAACCCAGTAGGTAAATCATTCATGAAAAAAATCGTCCCAGACCCACCCCGCTTCACCCTCGACCGAGAAATCTTCGAACGCGCCCTGAGCCACTACCTACAACCCGACTCAACGCCGTCCTTCACCGTGCACCACGACCTCAGCTTCGAAGACGCCCTCGCCCAAATCTGCGACTTGCTACGCTGTGCAGCCGCCACCGCAGCCGTCTCCAGCCAAGGATTGAACGGCGATCAACGCCACATCGCCGGCGCCACCGAGCACCTGATCAACAGCGCCAGAGCCCTCGCCGACCGCGCCCTGAACTGCCTGCACGCCGCATGACCCCTGTTGGCGCTGGCTTGCCTGCGATACAGACACCTCGGTCTTTCTGTCACACCGAGGTGATGCCATCGCAGGCAAGCCAGCTCCCACAGTTGATCTGGGTCAGCCGCGGGCACGGTGTGGGCTTTTACAGGTAAACTCCCCTCCTTTTCATCTTCTCCACGGAGTTCGCCTTGCGTCTGTTCCACACCTCCGACTGGCACCTCGGCCAAAACCTGCATGGCCAGGAACGCGACTTCGAACACGCCTGTTTTCTCGAGTGGCTGCTGGGTCAATTAAAAGCCGAGCAGCCGGATGTGTTGCTGATCGCCGGGGATATCTTCGACACGGTCAACCCGCCGCTCAAGGCCCAGGAGCGCCTGTATGACTTCATCATCAGCGCCCACGAACAAAACCCTAAACTCACGATTGTGATGATCGCCGGCAACCACGACTCCGGCTCGCGTATCGAATTGCCGGCGCCGTTGATGCGCCGTTTGCGCACGCATGCCCTGGGGCGAGTGCTGTGGCTGGATGACGGCCAACTGGATGCCGAGCGTTTACTGATCCCGCTGCCTGACGCCAAAGGCAAGATCGCCGCCTGGTGCCTGGCGCTGCCGTTCTTGCGCCCGGCGGAAGTCACTGGCGCACACCTGGGCGATGATTACTTGCGCGGCATTGGCCAGGTGCACGAATGGCTGATCGCCGCCGCCAATGCCAAACGCAAAAAAGGCCAGGCGCTGATTGCCATCAGCCATGCCCACATGGCGGGTGGTTCGGTGTCGGAAGACTCCGAACGCAGCCTGATCATCGGCAATGCCGAAGCGCTGCCCGCCAGCCTGTTTGATGCCAGCGTGAGTTATGTGGCCCTCGGCCATTTGCACAAGCCGCAACGGGTGAATGGTGAGGAACGGATTCGCTACAGTGGCTCGCCGATTCCCTTGTCGTTTTCCGAAATCGGCTACAAGCACCAAATTCTCGATGTGACCTTTCAGGGCCAATGCCTGGTGAGTGTCGAGCCACGCCTGATTCCGCGTTCGGTCAACCTGCAACGCCTGGAAGCCGCGCCGCTGGCAGATATCCTCAAGCAATTGGCGGACCTGCCCGACATCGACCTGCTCGCCGAAACCCAGCGCCACCCGTGGCTGGAAGTGCGCGTGCGCCTCGACGAGCCGCAACCGGACCTGCGCCAGCAAATCGAGACTGCCTTGCAAGGCAAGGCCGTGCGCCTGGTGCGCATTGCCGCCGAATATGCCGGCAAACGCGGCAGCGACGAGACTGACGACGAGCGCCTGATCGAACTCGACCAGCTCACGCCCCAGGAACTGTTCAGCCGCGCCTGGCAGGACAGCTACGGCAGCGAAGTGGATGAACAAACCTTGAAGGACTTCGCCGTGCTGCTCCAGGAAGTGCAACAGGAGGGCGAACAGCCATGAAGATCCTCGCCATCCGCCTGAAAAACCTCGCCTCACTGGCGGGCCCGTTTGAAATCGACTTTACCGCCGAGCCCTTGGCCAGCGCCGGGTTGTTCGCCATCACCGGGCCGACCGGCGCAGGCAAAAGTACCTTGCTGGATGCCTTGTGCCTGGCGCTGTTTGGCACGGTGCCGCGCCTGGGCGATACCGGCCAGGCGAAAATGCCGGATGCCGACAGCGACATTTCCATCGGCGACCCGCGCACCCTGCTGCGGCGCGGCACCGGCGGTGGGTATGCCGAGGTGGATTTTGTCGGCGTCAGCGGCCGTCGCTACCGCGCGCGCTGGGAAGCCAACCGCGCCCGTGACAAGGCCAGCGGCAAGTTGCAGAACAGCCGACAGAGCCTGATCGACCTCGACAGCGACCAACTGCTGGCCAGCCAGAAGACCGAATACAAAACCCAGCTGGAACTGGCCCTGGGCCTGAATTTCGAGCAGTTCACCCGTGCAGTGTTGCTGGCGCAGAGCGAATTCAGTGCCTTCCTCAAGGCCAACGATAACGAGCGCAGCGAGCTGCTGGAAAAGCTCACTGACACCGCGCTCTACACCCAGCTCGGCCGCCGCGCCTTCGACAAGGCCAAGGAGGCCAAGGACGCGCATAAACAGCTGCAAGACCAGGCGACCGGCGTGGTGCCGTTGCCCGCCGAAGCCCGCGCCGAACTCGACCAGCAGTTGGCCGAGGCTCAGCAACAGCTCAAGACCCAACAGGCCCAGCTCAAGCAGTTGGATTTGCAGCACACCTGGCTCAAGGAGTTGCGCGAGTGGCAGGAGCGCCAACAAGATGCAACTGAGCAATTGCAACGGGCGCAAGCGGATTGGGCAGGCCAGGGCCAGCAGCGTCAGGACCTGAGCCGCCTGGAGCAATTGGCACCGCAGCGCCATCAGTTTGCGCGCCAGGCTGAACTCGCCACGTTGCTGGCGCCGCTCGCCGTGCAGATTCAGCAGCACCTTGAGCAGCAGACCGCGCTGCAAACGCGTCAGGAGCAGGCGCAACAGCAGCAGTCCGCCGCCCAGGCCGCCTTGGCTGACGCCCTGAAACAGCAGGCCGACGCCGTGCCCTTGTTGCGTCAGGCGTTCGAACAACAGAGCACCCTCGCCCACCTGACCCAAGACCTGGCCAAGCGCAGCGACGACAAACAGCAACAGGAAAGCGCCTGCCAAGAAGGCCAGGCCTTGCTCACCGGGTTGCAGGAGAAGCAAACCCAAGTGGCCGGGCGCCTGCAACGCCTGGCGGCCGAGCTTGAGCGCAGTGCCGCGCTGGCACCGTTGAGCGACGCCTGGAGCGCCTACCGCGACCGCCTGCAACAGCTGATGCTGATCGGCAACCGCCTCAACAAGGGCCAGAGCGAGCTGCCGCAACTCGAACAGCGCGCCAGCAGCGCTGCCGAGACATTCGCCCAGCAACGCGACGCGCTGGACCTGCTGTACCAGGAAGCCGGTGCCGAGCCGCAGGCGGTCGCCGAGCAGATTCAATTACTCGCCAGCCTGCTGCAAGACAACCGCAAGCAACAGCGCGCCTTCGAAGACCTCACGCGCCTGTGGGACAGCCAGCAACAGCTGGACCAACAGGCGGCTGCATTGACGCAAAAGCTCGCGCACGCCCAACAGCAACGCGAACACCTGAACCAGATCGGCCTGCAGGCCAAGGCCGAACTGACGGTGGCCGAACAGACCCTGACGGTGACCAAGCAACTGCTGGAACGCCAGCGCCTGGCCCGCAGTGCCAGCGTCGAAGAGTTGCGCGCGCAGTTACAGGATGACCAACCGTGCCCGGTGTGCGGCAGCCATGAGCACCCGTATCACCAGCCCGAAGCGTTGCTGCACAGCCTCGGCCGCCATGATGAAAACGAAGAAGCGACAGCGCAGAAAGCGGTCGACACGCTCAAGGAAAAACTCACCGAGCTGCGTGGCGAAGTCGGCGGCCTGATTGCCCAGCAAAAAGAGTTCCTGCAGCAGCAGGAGCTGCTGGCGACCCAGCAACACGGCCTGACACCCAGCCTGCAAGCGCACCCATTGGCCGCCTCGTTGTTCAATCAGGATGCCGCCAAACGCAGCACCTGGCTGGCCCAGCAACTGGCGCAGCTGACGCAAAGCATCAGCCAGGACGAACAACGCCAGGGCGCCCTGCTCAACCTTCAGCAAAATGCCGGGCGCATGCAGCAACAACTGCAAGCCGCCCAGGACGCGAGCCAGCAAGCCCGCCAGTTGCTGGTGGACCAGCAGCGCGAGCTGTCCAACGACCGCGAACGCCTCGACGAAGAACTCCATGCCTTCGCCAGCCTGTTGCCCGCTGAAACCCTCGAAGGTCTGCGCCGCGAACCGGCGGCGACGTTTATGCAGTTGGACCAGCACGTCAGCCAACGCCTTGAGCAACTGGGCCACCAGCGCGATGAACTGGCCGAGCAGCACGAGCGCCAGCAGGCCATCGAGAAAGAACACACCCATCAGCAGCATCGCCAGCAGCAACTGGACGCCTTGCTCCAGCAGGTCACCGAGCTGTCTGCTCGGCAACAGGCCGCCCAGGACACGCTCCGCGCGCTGCTCGGCGAGCACAGCAGTGCCGAACAGTGGCAACAGCAACTGGACCAAGCGGTGGCCCAGTCACGCCAGAGCGAGACCGACGCCAACCACCAGTTGCAAGAGACCCGCAACGCCCTGATTCAATTGGCTGCCGACCTCAAGGCGCAGCAGGATCGCCAACAGGCGTTGGCCGCCGAGCAACACACCCTGGGCGAACGCCTGAGCGAATGGCGTGCCTTGCACCCGGAACTGCATGACGACGGGCTCACGCGCTTGCTGGCCTTTGATGACAGCCACGTCAACGCATTGCGCCAGCAGGTGCAGCACAGCGAAAAAGCCGTCGAACAAGCCAAGGTGCTGCTGCAAGAGCGCGAGCAACGCCTGGCCGAACACCAGGCGTTGCACAATGGCAACCTGGCAGCCGAACAACTGGACGCCGCCCTGGCTGCGCTCAATCAGCAATTGGCTGACGCTGAAAAAACCTGCGCGGAATTGCGTGCGCGCCAGTCCGAAGACCAGCGCCGCCAGGAGGCCAACCATGTACTGGCCGAGCACATCGCCAAGGCCTATGACGAGTGGCAGCGCTGGGCACGCCTGAATGCGCTGATCGGTTCGGCCACCGGCGACACCTTCCGCAAGATCGCCCAGGCCTACAACCTCGACCTGCTGGTGCACCACGCCAACGTGCAACTGCGCCAGCTGGTGCGCCGTTACCGGCTCAAGCGTGGCGGCAGCATGCTCGGCTTGCTGGTGATGGACACCGAGATGGGCGATGAATTGCGCTCGGTGCACTCGTTGTCAGGTGGCGAAACGTTCCTGGTGTCGCTGGCGCTGGCGTTGGGCCTGGCGTCGATGGCGTCGAGCACGCTGAAAATCGAGTCGCTGTTTATCGACGAGGGCTTTGGCAGCCTCGACCCCGAGTCGCTGCAATTGGCGATGGACGCCTTGGACGGCCTGCAGGCCCAGGGCCGCAAGGTGGCGGTGATCTCCCACGTGCAGGAAATGCACGAACGCATCCCGGTGCAGATCCAGGTCAAGCGCCAGGGCAATGGTTTGAGCACCCTGGAGGTCAAGTGAGCGAGGCGCTGCTGTATTCGTTTCGGCGCTGCCCGTATGCGATGCGCGCGCGTCTGGCGTTGCGCTATGCCGGCGTGCCTGTGCAGATTGTCGAGGTCAGCCTCAGGGCCAAGCCCGCCGAAATGCTCGCGCTGTCGCCCAAAGGCACGGTGCCAGTGCTCTGCGTGGGTGGCCGGGTGATCGAGGAAAGCCTGGAAATCATGCAATGGGCGCTGGCGCAGCATGATCCGGATGGCTGGTTGCGCCAAGGCGACCCGAGGGTGCTGGCGCTGATTGCCGAGAACGATCAGGTGTTCAAACATCACTTGAATCGATACAAGTACGCCGAACGCTACCCGGAACAGCCGATGGAACACTATCGGGCCGAGGGCGAGGTGTTTTTGCACAAGCTGGAAGGTTTGTTGGCGGAAAATGACTACTTACTGGCCGAGCAGTTGAGCCTGGCCGATGTGGCACTGGCGCCGTTTGTGCGCCAGTTTGCCCATGTGGATCGCGAGTGGTTTGCCGGGACGCCATATCGCCAGTTACAAGCCTGGCTACAGCGCTTTCTGGAGTCGCCGCTGTTTATTGCGGTGATGGCAAAACCCTGAGCCCAGCACAATCAAATGTGGGAGCTGGCTTGCCTGCGATGCCGACAACTCGGTCCAACTGATACACCGAGTTGATTTCATCGCAGGCAAGCCAGCTCCCACATTTGACCGTTGCTCAGCTCAAGCTCAGTGCTGAGTCTTGTGGTCCAGTGCGGCATAGAAGTTGGCGCTCTGTTGCAGGTATTTCTGGGTGTAGGCGCTGGTGCTGGTTTTTTTGCCGGAGACTTCCACGCTGGCGGCGGCGGGCAATGCCACAGTGGCGGAAACAGCGGAAGCGGCGATGATCGAGAAGAGATTGAAGTTCATGTCGGTAACCCTTGTGTTCGTTTGGTTAGGTGGCCGGTGAAGGCCTTGAAACCAAACTTACGCCCGAGGGCTGAGCCTTAGAAATGCTTTGAAACAGTAGCCGCTATTAATAGAATTAATACAAAGGGTCAGGCCCCGCACTGCGGGGCCTGTGGCTTATTGACGCACCAGAAACTTGAGGTCGCTGGGGGCATCGATCGGCAATTTCTGCACGGTTTTACCCAGCAGGCCGGTCTTGGGGTCACGTTCGACCACCACGATTTCGTTGCTCTTCTGGTTGGCGATCAGCAGGAACTTGCCGCTCGGGTCCAGGCTGAACTCGCGCGGATGGTCACCTTCGACCGAACGGCGCTGCAACTCCTTGAGGTGCGCGGTGGCCGGGTCAATGCTGAATACCAGGACCTGGTTGGTGGTGCCACGGTTGCTCACGTAAAGGAATTTGCCGTCGCTTGAGGCGTGCAATGCCGCGCCCGCCTTGTCGGACACCGGCTGCCCCGCAGCGAAATCCACCAGCTGGGTTTGGCTGAGCGTGCCGTCCTTGTAATCAAAGACCGCCACCTGAGCGCTCATCTCGGTGGTCAGCCAGGCATGCTTGCCATCGGCGCTGAACAGCAAGTGGCGTGGGCCGCTGCCCGGTGGCAGTGGCACGGAGGCCGGGGTAGCCGCAGTGAGTGGCAGTTCGTGGTTGGCCTGTGGGTCGTAGCGGTAGGCAAAAATCTTGTCTGCCCCCAAGTCCTGCACATACACGTACTTGCCATCCGGCGACGACACCACCGAGTGCACATGGTTGGACGCCTGGCGCTCAGGGTTGACGCGGCTCGCCGGGTGCCCGCTCAGTTGTACCGGTGCCGACAGCTTGCCGTTGGCATCGACCGGCAGAACCGCCAGGCTACCGCCCGGGTCTTCCAGCACCGAATAGTTGGCGACGAACAGGTAGCGCCCATCAGCGGCCAGGCTGGAATGGGTCGGCTCATTGCCCAGGCTTTGCACCTGGTTGATCAGGGTGAGCTGATGACTGTGCGGGTCAATGCTGTAGCTGCTGACGCGCCCGACCGGGTCTTTCTGGCCCGGGCCGTTCTCGTTGACTACAAACAGGTGCTTCTGGTCTTTGGAAACCGTCAGCCACGAAGGGTTGGCCGCCTTGGCCGCGAGCACCGGCTTGCCACTGAACTGGCCCGTACGGCTGTCAAATTGCAGGCGGTAGATGCCTTCGCTGGTGCCGGCCGTGTAGCTGCCCACCAGCAGTTCATAGGTGTCGACCGGCGCGGCGTGCACCGACATCGCCCCCACACTCCCCGCCATCAGCAGGGGCCAGAATTTACGCATCATCATCCGCTTCATCCTCGTCGTTATTATTGCCGGTGACGCCGTTCATGCAGACCAGGCGATGCTCGCCCGAGTCACCGGTAAGGGTCCAACTTTGCAGCGTTTGATCAAACACCGCCGCCTTGACTTGCTCCAGGCTGAAACTCCAGCGTTTCTCGGCACGACCGTCCATGCAACGGATCAGCAATTGATGCTCGTCCAAGCCGAAATCGAACGTGTGCAGCCCGTCGATTTCGACCATCTGGCAGTTTTTAAACGCGTCGAGCAAGGTAGCGGTGTCGGCAGTCATAACCATCAATCATCAAAAGGAAAGACGTCATGATAGGTCAATTTGTTGCATCGACCTAAACCCCGCTGCTCATCGATTCGCCCCGTTAACATGCAGCCATAATTACCGCGCCCCCTGCTGACCTGGGCGCCATCAGGATTTGCGCGGATAGCGCGGCCTCGGAAACAGGCTATTACCCATTGTTCATTTCACGGCTAAGCACCGATCGTTAGCTTTCGCTCACCTGCTCACTTCGCGCGGCCAGGGTTAAATCGCAACACCGAGCCAGATCTTAACGACAAGGAAGCTGCACGATGATTCATGGAAACCACCCGCCAACACTGTTCAACTACGCCTTGAGCCCTGTATTGCCATCACCTCGTGCCCGCCAACCGGGTGAAGCCCGTGAAGCAGCCATTGAGGGCGGCTCCGGGACCTCGTCCCAGGCAGAGTACGAGCACCCCCTGCGCAGACGCAGCCGAGCAGCCGGGCTGACCGCTGCGCGACTCTCCGCGGCCCCGGCTGCCACACTTGCAATGCCCGCGCCGGTTAACGCCGCCAGCTCACCCGAGCTGACCGCCAATAGGGTCGCCCAGCAGTTCGCCGAGCGCCCCACACTGCGCTCCGTTGTGTCAGGTTTACTCAGCGAGGCGCTCAAAACCCTCTACCCCACGTTGGCGTTCGACCTCGAATACACCGCGCTGGCCGAACCCATCTCAAGCAATCCGCCCCAATATTGCCTGACGCCCCTGCTGGACGTCGCACTCAAGCACCTGACGACCGACGGCGAACTGGACTTTACCGATAAAGAAGGCATTGCCTGCACGTTGATCGACCAAGCTACCGGTCATACGCTCAAGCCGGCGCCCTTGGCGGGAGCACTGGTGCCCGGCATCGATATGCAGGCTATCGAGATGGCGATCCGCAGCCTGCGTACGGCCCTCAAGCGTGGGTTCGAGCAAGCACTGCTTCGTCACTTCACCGGTAATGCCTACACCACCCAACGTGCCGGCGACGCACAGACCAACCGATGGCTATGGCTCAGCGACACCCTCAGAGACACCCTACGAACCGCCGCCTTGAAACAGCCCGGGCTGACTGAGCAACAACGCGACACCCTTGACCAAATCGTCAGCTACCCAAATCAAGCGCAACGCGTGCGCGCCAAAGGCGATACGGCAGCCAGCGTATTCATCCTCGAGGCCGCCGTTCGCCACGACGATCGCGCATCCGCACAGCTCAGCCCGGACCTGCTGATCACCCGAGAAGTGGCCGGCCGGACGCAGGTCCTGCATGCGACGCCTGCCGGAGTGGTAACCGCGTATGACTCCTTGCAAGCCTTCGGCGAAGCCTGGGGGCGAAATCTGGAGAAGGCGTTCGTCTTCGATAGCCTTGATTGGAAGCGTCAGGCGCCCGACGCGAATATTTTCGATATACAAGCCGCGACCCTCCTGAATGCCATGTTGGAAAACGTCGCGTCCATTCGACTGCCGGCATCGGGCACGCTTGATGAACTGGACCAGGTATTTTCCCGGGCCAGCGACCCAAGCCCATGGTTTGCAGGGAGCTATACCCCCAACGCTACCAGGCTTGGGCGGCTGCGTGACAATCTACCGGCATGGCTCAGTCACGCGAGTGATGCAGAACGCGATGCCTATCGGCATCATTCACTGGCACTGGCCAGCAGCGTACAGCGCAACAACGGGCGCACCTTCCTCGACGGCATCCCCGATATCCGCACTTTTGCCCGGCAACAGCTGGACCAGCAATTGGCAGGTAAAGGCTACACCGCACAGGATCTGGAAGTGGTGTTCAAGGTCGCCGTGGGTGACTTGGGCAGCGGCTACATCGAACGGGAGAAGATGAGCCTGGTCGACATGGCCCTGAACAACCTCGCGGGTTTGCCCAAGGGGCAGATGGAGGTTTATCTGCGCGGGCAACCGGTCAGCGATCCGCACATGCCGCAGATGCTCAAGAACCTGGTCAGCAGCGTTGATATCGGTAGCCACTACCCGCAACTGTTGAACCGCGAGCTGCAAAGCGATAGCCCATCGGCTCGGGACCGAACCGCGCGCTTTATCGAGCAAGTGCCGATCCAGCTCGCCATGCAGGCGCTGGAACTCAAGCTCAAGGGCGAGGCTGGCATTACCGACCTGGGTTATCGCTTTATCGAAGCGGTTACCCACCCGGGCGTAGGCAGCAAGCAGGTGGACGGCCAAGCGATTACCGTTCGGCCCCTGGCCTTTGTGCGCAAGCCGGGGGCCACACCGGATGTCGCCGTAAACATGTTCCTGATTGAGCCGCTGGCCGCTACCAACGGCCCGCACATTCTCTATCGCCCCCTACTGAAACCGGCGCTGCTTGAGTTCCCCAGCCGCGACGCGCTGCTGGAGGCCATCCGTACGCCAGGCGCGTTGCAGGAGAGTATTCTGGCGTGGCTGAAAGATGACAAAGCCCGAGCAGTCTATGGCAACGGCGGCTTCCAAACGCCCAATATTTCACGCTACTCGGTATTCAATGAGTTCGACCCGCCCACCACGCCCACCCCCACCGCACTTGCCGTCGACGGTTATGCGACCGCCACCACGCTACGCCAGGACGTGCTCAACGGCGACCTGATGAAACACTGGTTCCATACCAATGCCGACAGCCTGGTCACCCTGGCAGAAGGCCAATCCACCTCCGACGCGGAAAGCCGCTGGGCTTCGCACAAGGAACTTGGCTGGCTGTTATTCAACACACTGCTGCCGGTGCTACGTGGGCCGGGGGCGATGGCGGGCTGGCTGCTGCAACTGGCCAACAGCGAAGAAGATATCAAGCGGCTTTCCACACCAAACGACCCGGACCCGTCTTCGGCGGTGGTCGACCTGCTCGTCAACCTGGGCATGACACTGGGCCACGCGTCCGCCTCCGAGCCCGGCGAGCCCGCGCGCACTTTTGAACCATTCAAGCAAGACGCCCATTCCGACAGCGCCGGGCCACGCCCCCGTCACGACGATGAGCCCGTTGCCCGCCAAGCCATCATCCGGCAGGCCCCGGCAGCGCCCGCCTCCGGCAGCTTTGGCGGCGAAAACACGGCCATTGACGTGCGATTATCGAGCCCACGCGGGTTAACGCCAAGCCTGCTTGCGCACATAGACTCGTTCAAAGTAGCGGCGCCAACGGATCCCGGATCGCCCATCGGCGAAGGCACCAGAAAAGGCCTGTACACCATTCATGACCGGCTTTATGCCAACATCGACCATCACTGGTTCCGCGTGGCAAACGACCTGGATGGCGCCTACGTCATCGATGAACACAACAAGGCACGTACAGCGCCGCCCATCACACGCGACGCGCAGGGTAAGTGGCATTTTGACCTGGCGCCCAAACTCAGAGGCGGCATGCCAAAATCTGCCAGGCCACTGGATTCACTCGCGAACAGTATGCAAGCCAAGCGCCTGGCGGAGACCGACTATCGGCGCAACCTGAAAGAGCGCAAGAAAGTTTCAAAAACACATGACACTGCAATGGCAAACATCGAGGCCGACCTCACCGAGTACGAAAGCGCCCGAAAGAAACTCAAGACCCTTTACAACCTGGCAAGCACCGAGGCATCAGCCGTTCGATTTGCCGAACCTTATGCACAGCAACGGCAGATTACCGACGCGCTGAAGGACAGGATTGCTCAACAACTTGAGCGTCTCAAACCCCTGACGCAATCACTCGTGGCCGCCAGCAAAACCACTGTTGAAACCATTGCGCCGAGGAAGTTGGGCGGGATAGACGATCTATCGGAGTTCAAGCACAACCGTTCAGTGGAGTACGAAAATACGCTGCACACCTTGACGGCAATAGAAAACTTTTACGTTCGCCTGTTTAACGACACCCGTCAGTACGGCGTGCGTGGCGCCTCAATCTCAGAGCTGGAAGCACATGCCAATAGCGGCATACAGCCAGCCTACGAACAATTGACTGAAGCGTACAAAATAATCTATGAAAACAATAAACAACTGTTGCGGTCGAGGCAGGCAGTCGGCGCGCTGTTGGCTGAGTGGAAGAGCGATTCACCTTTTGGCAACAAGGAAGCGTTGGGCTACATCAAGAGGCGATACACCACGACTGTCGCGCTCAATGAACTTACAACGAAATTGAACAACCTATCGTTTCTCCATCAACTGACCTCGACATGGGGTGCGCGCTTCCCAGAGGATGCCGCGCGCCGTCAGATGGAGCGATTCTTAAAGGACAATCTGAAAGCCGAAGCTTCAGCACTCCAGGATCTACGCCAATACAACGACTTCACCTTGGGCGAGCGGAACGCGACGCTAAACACCATTATCACCAAATACAAACAGGTCCTGAGCGACAGCCTCGTCTTGCAGGAAGAGTATCCACAGCTCTTTCGGGCGGACTACCACCAGCGGTTCACTGCTTTACTGAGTGAATTCATCGCCGATGCACAGGCCGAATTGGCACAGGTCGTCAAAGAGGAGCAGTTTCTGATTCCGGCTGCGCCCGCGCGCAGTGACCAAAGGGCCAAACCGCAGAACCAGCGCGTGTTCAAGACCGAACATAAAGAGACCTTGATTGGTACATTACGCGCGCCCGAGCCGGGCCGAACCGTCGACATCATTGATGTGTTGGACCCACAAAGCGGTCAACCTATCGCAAGCTACAGTGAACACGCCAAGGAGCGCGGATGGGTGAAAATCATCCGCGGCCAGCCCACGCAAACGTCTCCCGCCGCTTCGCCGAAGCCCTTGGCGAGCTATAAGAGCGATGCGCAAAAGTCGATAGATGCCGCGACGCGACGCGAGCAATCGATTCTTTTCCAGAAAAAGAAACTTGACGACCCCCAGCGACGCGACACCGTCTCCCCTCTGGATTGGTACGAGATGCTGGAGACCGTGGCTAACCAACTCAAGGAGACCGCACGGCAGGCCGAGGCCAACCATGGTGGCAGGCCGGAAACCGCCGAGTTGGTGGCGCGCTGGCGAACCGCTGCAGATGAAATGCTGCAAAAGGCCCGACAACACACCGCAGATGGCTATCTGGTTCAGCCGCCGACAGCGGAAAATGTCGACTTCCTGTGGCGTCATGGGTTTGTCGATATCAACCTGGTACGGCGGGACGTGCCCACAAAAGCTGGCGACGTATTCACCGAATACGCGGTGCGTAAAAAAGGCAAGATCGACGTGGTGTGGTACGCCCACTTCCACTACCCGCAGAAAGGTTGGCCACGGGATGATCACAGAGCAGCGCATCTGAAAATCCCGTCGCAACGCTACAAAACCAAAAAAGACTTGATTGCCGAAGCCAAAAGCAACGGCGTCGTCGCGCAAATAATCAACGCCGATATCAACGCCCCGTTGGATCAGAAGCTGTTTCTGAAGCTGTAAAACTGACAGGCTGAGCACTGCAAAAAAAAAGCCGCACACTGTGCGGCTTTTGATTAATGGCACTTAATGCGCAAACAACGAGTTGCCTTTCTGCCCGGCCAGTTTTTCAGGCTTGATCAGGAACCGTGCGAGCGCCGGCAACAGCCATAGCGCACCGAACATGTTCCACAGCAGCATGAAGGTGAGCATCAGGCCCATGTCGGCCTGGAACTTGATGGCCGAGAAGATCCAGGTGCACACGCCGATTGCCAGGCACAGGCCGGTGAACAGCACGGCTTTGCCGGTGGACTTGAGCGTTTGGTAGTAAGCCTCTTGCAACGGCAGGCCGGCACGCAGGAAGCTTTCCAGACGGCTGTAGATGTAGATGCCGTAATCCACGCCAATCCCCACGCCCAGCGCCACCACCGGCAAGGTCGCGACCTTGACGCCGATGCCCATGAACGCCATCAGCGCGTTGCCCAGCACCGAGGTCAGCACCAGCGGCAACACGATGCACAGGGTGGCGGCCCAAGATCGGAAAGTGATCATGCACATCGTGGCCACGCACAGGTAGACCAGGATCAGAATGGTCAGCTCCGACTCTTTGATGACTTCGTTGGTGGCGGCTTCGATCCCGGCGTTACCGGCGGCGAGGATAAATTCCAGGCCATCCTTGTTGTTCTCCTTGGCGAAGTCCTGCACGGCGTGCACCGCGCGGTCGAGGGTTTCGGCCTTGTGGTCGTTGAGGAACACCAGCACCGGCGCCAGCGAGCAATTGTTGTTGTACAAGCCATCGGCACGGGCGATGGAGTTGTTCAGGACGTCAGGGTTGCGCGACAAGGTTTCCCATTTGAGGTTGCCCTCGTTCATCCCCTTGATCATTTGCTTGGACACGGTCACCAGCGAGATCGCCGACTGCACGCCTTCAGTGTTCTGCATCTTCCACATCAGTTGGTCGATGGGCGCCATGGCTTCATAGCGCGAACAGCCTTCGGCCTTGGTCTTGACCATCACCACCAGCACGTCGGAGCTGGTGGAGTAGTTGCTGATGATGAAATTGTTGTCCTTGTTATAGCGCGAGTCCGGGCGCAGTTCCGGTGCACCCTGGTCCAGATCGCCGATCTTGAGGTTCTGGCTGTACCAGAGGCCGCCACCGAAGGCGATCAACGCGAGCAACACAGACACCGGCGCGACCTTGGGGCTGGCGAATTTGGACAGCAGGCGCCAGAACGGGTGTTCGCGGTGCGCGTCCTTTTTGCTCTTGGCGATGGCACGCTTGCTGATACCGACGTAGGAGATCGCCACCGGCAGCAGGATCAGGTTGGTGAACACGATCACCGCCACGCCGATGGAGGCGCCGATGGCCAGCTCGCGGATGACACCGATGTCGATGATCAGCAGTGTGATAAAGCCCACGGCGTCGGCGAGAATCGCGATCATCCCCGGCAGGAACAGTTGCCGGAACGTGCGGCGCGCAGCGGTCAGCGCGTTGTCCGCCTCACTGGATTGCAGCGCAATACCGTTGATCTTCTGCACGCCATGGGAAATACCGATGGCGAAAATCAGGAACGGCACCAGCATCGAATATGGGTCGAGGCCGAAACCGAAAAAGTGCATCAGCCCCAGTTGCCAGACCACCGCCACCAGCGTCGTGCTCAACACCGCGACGGTGCTGCGCAGGCAGTTGGTGAACCACAGCAGCAGAATCAGGGTGATGACGAACGCGATACCAAAGAACATCACCACCATGACCAGGCCATCAATCAGGTCGCCGACCTTCTTGGCAAACCCGACGATGTGGATTTTGACGTTGGGGTTCTGCGCTTCGAACTTGTCGCGGATCTTGTCTTCGAGTTCATGGGAGAACTTGCGGTAGTCCAGGGCCAGCAATTTGCCCTGGTCCTGCGGGTCCGGGTAGGACTCCAGCAACGGAATGTCGACGATGCTCGACTTGAAGTCGTTGGCCACCAGGCGCCCGACCTGGCCGGACTTGAGCACATTGTTGCGCAACTGGTCGAGGCTTTGCGGCGAGCCGTTGTAGCTTTGCGGGATCACTTCACCGCCGGCAAAGCCTTCTTCGGTGACTTCGGTCCAGCGTACGCTGGGGCTCCACAGCGACTTTAGACCCGAGCGGTCAACGCCGGAGATGTAGAACACCTCGTCGTTGATCTGGCGCAGGGTCTCCATGTACTCCTTGGTGAAGATGTCGCCGTCCTTGGCCTCCACCGAGATGCGCACGGTATTGCCCAGGTTGGCCAGATCGTTACGGTGCTCCATCATCTTTTCGATGAAGGGATGCTTGAGGGGGATCATCTTTTCAAAGCTGGTCGACGGGCGAATCAGCGTCGCCTGCCAGAACAGGAAAATACTCACCAGCAGGCAGATGACGATGACTGCCGGGCGATTGTTGAAGATCAGGCGCTCAAGCAAGGTCGCTTTATCGTTGTGATGACTGCTCATTCTTTACCCGCCTTCTTATTGTTTTTCGAGTTCAGCGCCGGCCGGCGTAGCAACGCGTACACCGCCCTGCCCGACCAGAATCAGGTTGCCATTGCCTGCAGCAGTGACTGCCGACAATGAGATGCGGTCCGGGCGATTGAATACGCTGAAGGTCTGGCCATCATCGTGACTGACCACCACGCTGCCGCCATTGCCGACCACGACCAGCGAGCCGTCATCGAGCAAACTCGCGCCCGACAAACCGAACTCCAGGGCGCCACGCGCCGCATTCAATTGGACTTGCTCCCAGGTGATGCCGAAATCCGTGGAGCGATACAGGTTGCCGCGCAGGCCATAGACCAACAGGGTTTGCGGCTGGGCGGTGCTGATCACCCCGAACAGCGAGCCCTCGTAGGGGCCTTCGAGCTTCTCCCAGGTCTGGCCGTCGTCGCTGGAGCGGAACATGCTGCCCTGCTCGCCGACGATAAACAGCCCGGCGTCCTTGATGTGGGCGATGGCGTTGAGGTGGAACTGGTCTTCGTTATCGAGACGGTCGCTGACGTCTTCCCAGTGTTTGCCAGCGTCGGTGGTTTCAATCAACGCACCGTAGGCGCCCACGGCAATACCGTGTTCGGCATCCTTGAACCACACGTCGAGCAACGGTGCTTCGCGCTTGAGGTCCTGAAATTGCTGGGTCCAGCTAGCGCCGCCGTCGACGCTTGCCAGAATCTGCGCATCATGGCCGACCGCCCAGCCGCGTTTATCGTCGACGAAATACACTGCCGTGAGCAGTTGCCGGGTGGGGACTTTGGCCTGGGTCCAGGTGCTGCCCTGGTCATCGGAATAGAGGATGTGCCCACGATCACCGACCGCCACCAGACGTTTGCCGGCATGGACCACATCGATCATCAGGCCTTTGCTGGCCTTGGGGGATTCAATCGCAAATACCGGCTGCGTACGGGTATCGCCGGCAGCGAACGTGGGAGTCGATAACACTCCAAACAGCGAGAGCGCTGTGGCCAGCATCGCAACCCTGCGTGCGGCGCGCGGGCAGCAAACAGCCCAACCCATGACAGGCTCACTCATAGACCTTTCTCCCCATTTATTATTGTTAGGTGGTCTCGCCTTCCCGGGCTCTGAAACCTGCACTCTAGAGCGCCTGGTGGAAGCAAGGGCCATCCTATCGGGCTTTCGAATCGTCTGACAATCGGCGCTACGTTATCTTTTGTTAACTGACGGCGTTTGGTCGTGGCCTGAATATCGCTGCATTCCCCAGGCTGATTAATGAATTTTT
This sequence comes from Pseudomonas sp. AP19, assembly GCF_001728855.1. Taxonomy (NCBI): domain Bacteria; kingdom Pseudomonadati; phylum Pseudomonadota; class Gammaproteobacteria; order Pseudomonadales; family Pseudomonadaceae; genus Pseudomonas; species Pseudomonas sp. AP19. The sequence goes on from NZ_LXJP01000038.1 coordinate 17,311, forward strand.
ATTCCATCTATTGAATTTAGTGAATTTTTATTCCATTAATGGTGTTCTTGAAAACAATAATTCAAAGGACCACGGCTATGCGTGAACTCGGAATCGGCCTGATCGGCACAGGCTTCATGGGGCGCGCCCATGCGTTAGCGTTCAATAATGCGCGGGCGGTATTCGAACTGCCGGTACGCCTCACGTTAGCGGCCCTGGCCGATGCCGACACCGCGCGCGCTCAGCGTTGCGCGACGGCGTGGGGGTTTGCCCAGGCCCATGGCGATTGGCAGGCGCTGATCAACGACCCCAGCGTTGACGTGGTGGCCATCACCACCCCCAACCATCTGCATTACCCCATGGCCATGGCCGCGATTGCGGCGGGCAAGGCGGTGTATTGCGAAAAGCCGCTGGCGGTCAGCCTGGAGCAGGCCGACGCGATGCGCCGCGCCGCCCGTGCCGCCGGAGTGGTCACGCGCGTCGGCTACAACTATCAGCACAACCCGATGATCAGCCTGGCAAGGCAGATGATTGCCGATGGCGAGCTGGGCGAGATCATCAGCTTCCAGGGCGAGTTCAGCGAAGACTTCATGGCCGACCCGGCCTCGCCCTGGTCGTGGCGGTGTGAAGTGGACCATGCCGGTGGTGCGCTGGCGGACCTCGGTAGCCACCTGCTGTCGATGGCGCGCTACCTGGTGGGCGATGTGCTCAGCGTGTGCGCCGACACCCACACCGTCCACGCGCAACGCCCCGCCACCGCCGGCAGCCCGACGAACCGCGCGATTGCCGTGGATGACCAGGTGCATGCGCTGCTGCGCTTTGCCAACGGCGCCCGTGGCACCGTGAGCAGCAGTTGGCTCAAGCATGGCTACAAAAACCACTTGAGTTTCGAAATCAGCGGTACGAAAGGCACCCTTGCGTTCGATCAGGAGCGCTTGAACGAGCTGCGAGTGTGCCGTGTCGGCCAGGACGGTTTCCAGCGGTTGCTGGCGGGCCCCGCCCTGCCCGGCTATGCCGCGTTCAGCCCGGCGGCCGGGCATCAATTGGGCTACAACGAGTTGAAGACGCTGGAAGTACACGAATTGAACATGGCGCTGGCGGGTCAGGGCGTTGATGGCACCGACTTTGACCAGGCGTGGGAGGTCGAGCGGCTGGCGACGGCGATTCGCCTGGCCGCGCGCGAGGCGCGTTGGGTCAACGTGAGCGAGGTGTAAATGCGGGGGAGCAGCGCGCTCCCCACGCGTTCGGCTCAGATCACGAAACGCGCGACCATCCCGTTCAAATCCACCGCCAGGCGCGACAGCTCGTGGCTGGCCGCGCTGGTCTGGTTAGCGCCCGCCGCCGATTGAGTCGCCAGGTCGCGGATGTTCACCAGGTTGCGGTCGACTTCACGGGACACCTGCGCCTGCTCTTCCGAGGCGCTGGCGATCACCAGGTTGCGCTCATTGATCAGGCTGATGGATTGGGTGATCTGCTCCAGCGCCACACCGGCGGCGCGGGCCATTTCCAGGGTGGCGTGGGTGCGCTGGTTGCTCTGCTGCATCGACTGTACCGCGTCACCGGTGCCGCTCTGGATACCGGCGACCATTTTTTCGATTTCCTGGGTCGACTGCGCGGTGCGATGAGCCAAGGCGCGGACTTCATCGGCCACCACCGCAAACCCACGGCCGGCTTCACCGGCGCGGGCCGCCTCAATCGCTGCGTTGAGCGCGAGCAGGTTGGTCTGTTCGGCAATTGCGCGTATCACGTCGAGGACCTTGCCAATGTCGCGGCCCTGAGTGGCCAAGCCTTCGATCATGACCGAGGTGTTTTGTACATCCTGAGTCATGGTTTGAATCGCGCCGACGGTTTCCACCACGCGATCACGCCCTTCACGCGCTGCCAGGTTGGATTGGCTGGAGGCTTCGGAGGTGGACACCGCGTTGCGCGCCACCTCTTCCACGGCAGCGGTCATTTCGTTGACGGCGGTGGCGGCCTGGTCGATTTCGTTGTTCTGCTGTTGCAGGCCTTTGGAGGCTTCCTCGGTGACCGCGCTGAGTTCTTCCGCTGCCGAGGCAAGCTGGGTGGCGGAACCGGCGATGTGCTGGATGGTTTGGCGCAGGTTGGTTTGCATGGCCGACAGGGCACTGAGCAAGCGTGCCGGCTCGTCCTTGCCATCGTCTTCAATAACGCTGGTCAAGTTGCCACCGGCAATGGTTTGCGCCACTTCCACCGCTTTGCGCAGCGGCGTAACAATGCTGCGCGTCAACAGCCAGGCCAGCAACACGGTCAACAACGCCGCCGCGACTGAAACGATGATGATCCCGGTCACGCCTTGCTGGTAACTGGCCTCAGCATTACGCCCGGCCTGGTCGGCATCGGCGCCGTTGAACGCGATCAGTTGGTTGAGTTGCTCGCCCATCAAGTCGGTACCGTTCTTGATACGCGTGTTGATCAGGGTGCGCATCGCCTCGACGTTGTTTTGCTGGGACAGTGACAGCATCTCGGCCTGAGCCGCGAAGTAACTCTCAAGGGTCGCGGCGAAGGTTTTGTACAAGGCCGCCTCCTCGGGACCCGCCGGCATCACCGAATACGCGCTTTGAGCCTGCTTGACCTTATCCATCAATACGCCGATGCGCGTCTTGGCTTCCTCGAGCGCCGCAGGTTCGCGGTTGATCAGTACCCGAAAGGACAGAATGCGCAGGCGCAGAACGTTTTCTGTGAGGTTACCGAGGTATTTCACACTGGGTAGTTGGTTGGCCCCCATGTCCACGGATGCCTGGCGGATTGTCGTCATGCGGTTGACGGCAAACACGCCAAGGATTACTACCAGCAACGCAATGAACGCAAAACCGAGAAACGCGCGAGGGGCAATATTCAGATTACGAAGGGACATAGGGGTGCTCTCAAAAAGGGGTGTTTGCGCGCATCCCTGCGGCGACACGATCCGCGGGTGTCAACGCACCACTCGGACCACTAAGCGCCACTGTTGTCATTGATGTGTGGGCCTATTCAGGCTATCGGCGGACTTGAGAAATTAATGGGCACATTTCGAAATATTTTTTCACACTTCTGACAGCCAACACTTTCTGGCATCCTTCGCGTCCCTTTTCTGACCCGAGCCCGCATTTTGTCTGACGCTCAAGCGCCCCGCCCCCGCTATAAATCCGACCTGATCTACGGCCTGGAAGACCGCCCGCACTTCACCGCAGCGATTTTTGCTGCGCTGCAACATGTGCTCGCGAGTTTCGTCGGCATCATCACCCCCACGTTGATCGTCGGCGGCGTGCTGGGGCTGGAAAGCGAGGTGCCGTACCTGGTGAGCATGGCGCTGTTCGTGTCCGGGCTCGGGACGTTTGTGCAAGCGCGCACGTTCGGGCCGATCGGTTCCGGCCTGCTGTGCCTGCAGGGCACCAGTTTTTCGTTTATCAGCGTTATTTTGAGTGCCGGGTTCATGGTCAAGGCCCGAGGCGGCGGTACTGATGAAATCCTCTCGACGATCTTTGGCATCTGCTTTTTCGCAGCCTTTATCGAAGTGGTGCTCAGCCAGTTCATCGGCAAGCTGCGCAAACTGATCACCCCGGTAGTGACGGGCACCATCATCACCTTGATGGGTTTGTCGTTGATCAAGGTGGCGGTCACCGACATGGCGGGGGGCTTCGGTTCCAGCGATCTGGGCGCGGCAAGCAATATGGGGCTGGCGGCGCTGGTGCTGCTGACCATCGTGGTGCTCAACCGCTTCAGTAACCCGTTCCTGCGCCTGGGTTCGATCGTGATCGGCCTGACCCTGGGCTTCGTGGTGGCCTGGTGGATGGGACGTGTCGATATGGCGGCGCTGCCGCAGGTGCCGTTAATCAGCGTGCCGGTGCCGTTCAAGTACGGGTTCTCGTTCGACTGGGTGGCGTTTATACCGGTGGCGGTGATTTTTCTGATTTCGCCATTGGAAGCCGCCGGTGACTTGACGGCCAACTCGATGATTTCCCAGCAACCGGTCAAAGGCCCGCTCTACATCAAGCGAATCAAGTCGGGCCTGCTGGCCGACGGCCTCAACTCGGCGATGGCCGCGACGTTCAACAGCCTGCCGATGGTGACCTTCGCGCAAAACAATGGCGTGATTCAGCTGACCGGCGTGGCCAGTCGCTACGTGGCGTACTTTATCGCCGGCCTGCTGGTGCTGCTGGGGCTGTTCCCGATGATCGGCGCCGTGCTGCAACTGATGCCCAAACCGGTACTCGGCGGCGCCACCCTGATCATGTTCGGCACCGTTGCCGTGGCCGGGATCAAGATTCTTGCCGAAGCCGGGCTGCATCGGCGCAATGTGCTGATCGTGGCGATTTCCCTGGGCATGGGCCTGGGGGTCGCCGCCGTGCCGGAGGTATTGCGCGACTTGCCCAAGGCGCTGCACAACATCTTCGAATCGCCGATCACCGTGGGGGCGTTCTGTGCAATCGTGCTGAACATTTTCCTGCCGGAAGAGTTCTTAGAGCTGGAAGAAGATGAATTTGATCCGGAGTCCTCTACCCTCAAGGTCATGCAGGATCCGGACGTCACGAAATAGGAGCATCTGTTAATGCGCAAGCTCATGGTTCTATCGCTACTGCTGCTTACCTTGAGCGCCTGCGCGCTGTTCCCCAACCGCGACCCGCTCAACATTACGGTGGTCGGCATCGAGCCGCTGCAAAGCCAGGACCTGGAAGTACGCTTCGCCGTGAAGCTACGGGTGCAGAACCCCAATGAAACGGCAATCGACTACAGCGGCGTAGCCTTGGACCTGGACGTCAATGGTCGGCCGCTGGCGTCGGGGGTGAGTGATCAATCCGGTTCCATTGCACGCTTTTCCGAAGCGGTGCTGATGGTGCCAGTCAGCGTTTCCGCATTTTCGGTATTACGCCAAACGCTGGGGCTGAGCCAGACCCAGAGCTTGAACAACTTGCCGTACGTACTGCGTGGCAAACTGGCCGGTGGGCTGTTCGGCACCCTGCGCTTTGTGGAGCGCGGCACGTTGGACCTGCCAAACACGGCGACCTGGTAAAGGCCATGCAACCGACATTGCTCACTGAACGGCTGATCCTGCGCCCACTCACCCTGGACGACGCCGACGGTATCCAGCAGCAATTCCCGCATTGGGCCGTGGTGCGCTACCTCAATGCCTTGGTGCCCTGGCCCTACCCGGCCGACGGCGCGCGTACTTATCTGCAACAGCACGCCCTGCCCGCCATGGCCCGTGGCAAGGAGTGGCACTGGTCGATCCGCCTCAACAGCGCGCCTGAGCAACTGATCGGTACTATCAGCCTGATGGACGAACACGACAACAACCGTGGCTTTTGGCTCGGCCCGCAATGGCACGGCCTGGGCTTGATGAGCGAAGCCAGTGCGGCGGTGACCGAATACTGGTTCGATACCCTCAAACGCCCGCTGCTGCGCGTGCCCAAGGCTGGGCCTAACCGAGGGTCACGGCGGATTTCCGAGCGCACCGGCATGCGCTTGATCCGCACGGATTACGGGGCGTTTGTAGAAGGGACTTTGCCACGCGAGTTATGGGAGATGACCCGCGAGGAATGGCTTGAAGCCCACGCGCGCGCACGCTGAAATTTACGCTGGGCGCGGGCTTGCCTGCGCCCAGCGTGCTCGACGGGTTTTAGTCGGTGATGAAGCGCACGCCCGGTTTGGCACGCTCATCCACTACCAGCTCAAATATGTCCGGCCGCGCATAATGCCCCACCACGTCATAGTCGTACCGTGCGCGCACCAGGTCATCGGTGTTGATCTGCGCGGTCAATAACCCCGCCCCGCCCAGCAACGGCCCGGCCAGGATGTCGCCCATCGGCCCGATGATCACGCTGCCGCCCGCGATCAAGGCGCGGTCTGACGGCCAGTTGGCAACCTCCACCCCCAACGCCTCGGGCGAAGCCTGCACTTGGCAGGCACTCACCACAAAGCAGCGGCCTTCGTGGGCAATATGGCGCATGCTCACTTGCCACATCTCGCGCTCATCCACCGTAGGCGCGCACCACACCTCCACGCCCTTGGCGTACATCGCCGTGCGCAGCAACGGCATCATGTTTTCCCAGCAGACTGCGCCGCCAATGCGGCCTACCGCTGCATCGATCACCGGCAAGGTCGAGCCATCGCCCTTGCCCCAGATCAGCCGTTCGGTGCCGGTGGGCATCAGCTTGCGGTGCTTGGCGACCAAACCGCCCGACGGCTCGAAATACAACAGTGTGCAATACAGCGTGCTGCCACTGCGCTCAATCACACCGAGTACCAGGCTCGCGCCGGTACGGGCCGACAACCCGGCCAGTACTTCGGTTTCGATGCCCGGCACGTCGATGGCATTGGCAAAATACCGCGCAAACGCTTCGCGGCCTTCCGGCAGGCGGTAACCCAACTGCGTGCCGAAGCTTTCGCCCTTGGGGTAGCCGCCGAGCAAGGCCTCGGGCATCACCACCAATTGCGCGCCACTGCGCAGGATTTCTTGCTCATAGGTCAGGATTTGCGCCAGGGTTTGCGCCTTGCCACCCGGCAGGGCGCCAATTTGCAAAGCAGCCACGGTAGAAACAGGCATGACGAACTCTCCGAATAAGGGGGTTGCCCATTCTCCGGCCAGCCTGGATCATGAATAAAGCCTACTTCAGTGCTGAATGATATGAACCAGATGAATATCGCCCAGGTTGACCTGAACCTGCTGAAAACCTTCGAAGCCCTGCACGACGAGTCGAGCGCCAGCCGCGCGGCATTGCGCCTGGGTGTTACCCAGTCGGCGATCAGTGCGGGGTTGCGGCGCCTACGCGAAATGTATGGCGATCAGCTGTTCGTGCGCACCGGCCGGGGCTTGGCGCCAACCTTGCGGGCCAATCAGCTGAAGCCGGTCATCAGCGAGGCCCTGGACCGCTGTCGGCAGAGCCTGGCGATGACCCATCCGACCCATCCCAACTACCAGGGCCGGTCGGTGGTGCTGGGTTTGTCCGATGATTTCGAGATCGCCCATGGCCGTCGGCTGATGGCGGAAATAGCGCAACGCGCGCCGAAACTGCGGGTGATTTTCCGCCAGACCCATAGCCAAATCGTCGCCGCCGCCCTGCTCGACCGCACCCTGGACCTGGCGATTACCGCTGGCGGCTTTGCCGAGCGCCGGCTGAGCCGGCACGTGCTGGGAGACGGGGATTACCGCTGCCTGATAGACCCGCAAAGCCTGACGCCAGGCCAGCACGGCATCACCTTGGAAGAATTCGTCACGCGCGAGCATGTGCTGGTGTCGTCGGGCGGGTTTATCGGGATTACCGACGAAGGTTTGGCGGCGCAAGGGCTGAGCCGCCAAGTGTGCGCATCCACCAGCCATTTTGCCGCGCTGCCGTACTTGCTCAAGGGCAGCCAGGCGCTGGCGACGATTCCCGGGCATGCCGCCGAGGCCATTGCGCAGATGACCGGTTTGCGCGTGCTGCCCTGCCCGCTGGCATTGCCGCGCTACCCGGTGGAACTGGGCTGGCGCACCCAGTCCCAGCTTGATCCGGTGCTGCTTAAAGTCCGTGAGGCGATTGTGGCGTGCTTTACTTGGCCGCAGCCATCAGCTTGTTGACTTCGCTGCGTACCATGTTGGAAAACTCCGGCGGCGACATGCCGTCGAGTTCCGCACGCACCCACTCAGCCCACTTGCCCTTGCGCTTGGCGCGCTCGCCGAACAAGCGTGCCGCTTCGCCTTTGGCCTTGCCCAGGTTGGTTTGCCACAGGTCGTAGAGGCGGGACTTTTCATCTTCCAGCTCGGCGCGTTCGGCGAGGGTTTTGTTGGCCAGATTGAAGCTCATGTTGAATTACCTGCTGCACAAATAGGTGACATCTTACACGGTAGGTCGAAACTTCCAGATTCGGATTTTGCTCGGGACCACGCTACCGGCAAAAAAACTGCAACTTTTGCCGCCACCCGACACTCCATTGTTCACTGTCACATTCACCTGCAAGGAGTCACACAATGGCCCGCAAAACTGCCGCCCAAGCTGTCGAAGACCAAATCAAGGATCAAGCCTTCAGTGAACTGACGGCGCTGATCGAAGAATCGGACAAACTGCTCAAGAGCAGCGCCGCCCTGGTGGGCGAAGAAGGCGAAACCTTGCGCGAGCAGGTTGCCATCAAGCTCAAGCAAGCGCTGGACTCGGTGTCCAACGTGCGCGAGCGCAGCAAGCCTGTGGTCGATGCCACCGAAACCTACATCGGCGGCCATCCATGGCAGACCGTGGCGATTTCCGCAGGCTTTGGCCTGGTGGTCGGCCTGCTGCTCGGTCGCCGCAACTGAGTGACGGGGGCTGCTGCCTGAGGCAGCGGCCCCCTTTTTTAACCCTCGGCTAATGCCTGCAACTGCCGAAGGTCCTTCGCGTCAAGCTCAATACCTGTTTCCTGCGACTTCGCCCGTGTGCGATGACGTCGATCCCCTGGTAACCGCCGTAATCCCGCCGCATGCATCTGCCGCACCAGCTCCTGGCTGCGCTCGGCGAAGTGTTGCCCGGCGGTTTTGCTCGGGTCGATCAGGATCAGTAACTGTCCGGTCCAGGGCGTGCGCGCGCCCGGGTGATCCGACCAATTGAATTCAAACGAGAAGTTGCCCCCGGTGAGTGCCGCCGCCAACAACTCGACCATCATCGACAGCGCCGAACCTTTATGGCCGCCAAACGGCAACAACGCTCCGCCCTCGAGAATGGCCTTGGGGTCCTGGGTCGGCTGGCCCAGGCTGTCGACGCCCATACCCGGCGCAAGGCGCTCGCCCTTGCGTGCGGCAATCTGCACGTCACCGTGGGCGATGGCACTGGTGGCGAGGTCAAACACGATAGGCGCGCCGTCCGCCCGGGGTGCGGCAAACGCAATCGGGTTGGTGCCGAACAGCGGCCGATCGGCGCCATGGGGCACCACGCAGGTCATGCTATTGACCACGCTCAGCGCCACCAGCCCTTCTTCGGCGAAGGGTTCGACATCCGGCCACAACGCGGCGAAATGATGGGAGTTGTGAATAGCCAGCAATGCGATGCCGGCGCTGCGGGCCTTGGCTACCAGCTGTGAACGGGCCGCTGCCAGCGCCGGTTGGGCGAAGCCGTTGCAGGCGTCGACCCGCACGCAACCGGACGCGACGTCCGTGACCACCGGCACGGCTTGGCCGTCAACCCAGCCGCTGGCCAGCGTGCTCAGGTACCCAGGGATGCGGAAAATGCCATGACTGTGGGCACCGTCACGTTCAGCACTGGCGCAGTTGTGCGCCAGGATGGCAGCCACCTGCGGGGATGTGCCATGCCTGATAAAAATCCGTTGTAGCAATGCCACCAGCTCAGAGAAGCCGATTGAGGTGGATGCCGTGGCAACTGTCGGAGACTGCGCAGACATTTGAAGCTCCGTTTTTATGATTGGAAGGGGCAACGAATGAACATTCAGGCGGTTGATTAAACACCACGCACGCCGCCTGCTGTCAACTTGTGCGGGGCTGATTATGTACCCCCGCTCGGCGCTGACGCGTACTTACCCTGTGATCTCCCGTCCACAAAGGAGACAGACCATGGTGCGCGTTACCCCAGCGTATTTCTTTGACGAGTTCCTGCTGCCCCTTAGCCGCAAAACACCCAGCGAGCGGGAGCGTGCGCTGGGGCTCACCGTCAAGGACCTTGATTGGCTGCATACGCTGTACTACGCCAATGATACGGCCCGACAGGATACCCGCCTGCAAAGCCATCCCATGCGTGTCGAAAGGTTGCTGATCCACGTCTCGGGGCAACCCCCGGTTCCCATCGCCGGCGCTTTCCTGATGAGTCCGAGCCCGGACGGTGCCAAGGCTCTGCTCTACACGCCCTATGGCGGCATTCAGGTCGCTGACAGCCATGCCTCGCTGCTCGCCGACGTCAGCGCGGCGTTGGCCGACCCGCTGCAGCGCGTGGACTTGCTGAAGTTCGTCTCGATTGCCCAGCGCAACGCACTGCCCGTTGGCACGGCCATGACCTTGACCACCGAGATCATCGAAGGCGCCGTGATGGAAGACCAGGAGCGGCTCCTGCAGGCGTGTCAGCAAGCCAACGTACACACCATGTTTGAGCACCTGCAAAAAACGCCCACCCTGGCGAGCATGCTCGACACAGTGCTCGGGATCATGGCGCGGGCTTTTTTTCCAGGCCTGGATCAACGCGATACGCAGGTGAACTGCTTTATCAACACCCCGCCGAACACTGATCGACGCTGGGTCGGCTCCGTGCCATTAAGCGAAGCGCTCTTACAGTTCTATGTGCGACACGCCTGGCCCAAGGCGCAAACCCGCGAGTTCGTTAACCCCAAACATGTCACCACCGCCTTCACCCTGGCCCAGTTGGAGCAAGATCATCAGCACTGGGAAACGCTGACCGAACAGGCCTCCAGCATCCTATCCAAACTGCTGGAGAGCCTGCTGCAAACTTACTGGAACGAGGACATCGACAACGGGACTTCACGCCGGGATCTTTTCGCGCACGTCATGGCAGAGAAGTTTCGCATCGAGGTACTGCTCAAGCGCCAGCAAAAGGTTATCAGCGCCGACGAAAGCCATCGGCTCCAGGCATTATTCCTTAGCGACCAGAGCGCTCGCGGCGCCTACTCGGCGACCCTGAGTGTGGAAAAAGTGCGCATCTACGCGCCCTACCAGCACTACGTAGAGCTGGCCAGCACACTGATGATCAGCGAAAGCCGCGCCTACCTCTACACGCAATCTCGCGGGCTGCAGGTGCTCGAAGACCTGGATGACTTGAAAGATACGTTATTGAGCATGCTCAAGGCCGCTGGGCATGAGGACGAGCTACTCAACTTCCTGTCCCTGGATGAGCGCAACACGTTTATTGGCATGGACCAGGTAAACATTGCTTCGCGCCCCGTAACGGGCGACGTTTTTTCCGACCTGATCGACGACATTGCGCTCAAGCAAATCAGCAATATGAACCACGCCCTGGGGCTGTTCCGGCTCAGTGATGGGCAGGTCGACCTGGCGGCCCTGCTCGATAGCGCACTGGATATACGCGCCATGCTCGACGATCGATTGGCAGCCTTGGATGCCGATGGTCGCTGGACCCTCCACCCTGTCACCAGCGGCAATGACCGCCCTTCGACGGTGCAGGCAGAGCGCGCCAAACTGCAACTGCAACGCCTGAGGGTTACCGCGGATGCCCTGGCCATGGAGCGCAAAAAGCACCCGACATTACGCAGCATGGTCACCCACGCCTTGAACGCGGAACTGCTCTTACAGCAACAGGACCTCAGCGCAGAGGCGGTCTTTATAAACACCTACGCCACTCGCGCCCAAGAGCGTGAAGACCGCCTGCCCGTGTCTTCCCTGAGCATGGTTGAACACTTTATCGAGCGCCTGAGCCTTGACACCGGACCTCTCGCGACTTCGTCCAGAACCTGGTTTTACGGCAAGCGTGACCAGGGCAGTGCCAATCAACTGCACAGCATGACGCTGAAAACCTTCAATTCGATTATGGATAAAGTACTCAAGGTGTTTTCCAGCCACTCAATGCGAGAACTCCCGCGCCTGTTTTACCGTAATACCCGCGACAAACAGGCTCACTCGATGCTGCTCGGGCTGCGCAGTGAGGCCGAACTGAGGTTGCTGGGTAAAACCCTGAGTGCCCTGGATCACGCCGTGCTGGACACCGTGCTCACGCCTGAAAGCCTTACACGCCTGACCCGGCATGGCATTCACGGTTTTATCCCGGATGCCTACGCCTTGGCGCTTGGCATCGGCACGTCGGCGACACTCCAGCCCCTCGCGAACCTGTTTGTACTGACTGAGCGCGGCGGTCTAGACCCACAGCGCTCCGGCAGGGCGCTGCTCTGGACGCCCCGGCGCGGACATGAGGCCTTTGCCTCGGTTAACGCCTTGCGCGAAGCCATAACGCGACGCCTGGAACATCCGATCAAGCGCTTGAGCCTGCTGGAAAACCTGCCACCCTCCGTGCGCATTCCTCATCAGGTTTATCGATGGGGCGCACTGCAACGCATTGACGAAAATGTGCTGAATAATCGCCTGCAAACCCACAGCGACTATGTCATGGACGGCGTCGATCAGCTGCTCGCCATGAAGTTGCCCGCCCGGGCCTTGCAGGACCGCCTGGATACCGTCATAGAACATGCCGCGCCGACCAACCTTGCAAGGGCCAGCGCGATCGCCCGCGCCGTGATTAACCAGCAGGCGCTGCCGGTCTGGTTGGGCATGGCCCCGCCCGAGGACCAACGCCATCAGGCGGAGCTGCTCCAGCAATACCACGACAGTGCGCCGGATGAGGAAGACTATCTGCATGGCATCACGCCCGTGCGCGAACACGCGTTCACAACGCTTCAGGCGTTATTGCTGGCACGCTTTCCCGGCCAGGCCCTCAACCCCGATGACATTCTGATTCCTGTTCACCAGGCGCTTGGCATCCATGATTTCACCCTGACCGACTTTGCCTTGCGGCACTGGCCAGACCTGGAGGCCGCAAGCATCCGCCCACGCTCACGCACCGCCACGTCCCTGCCGAGCTCACTGGATGCAAGTACCGTGGTGCAAATGGTCCGGCAGCTGGACCTGAAAACCGCTTACCAGACGCGGTTGCAAGACCACTTGAACACCCAAACTGATGAGGGCCGCACACGCAGGCGCCGGTTCTGCCGGCAACTGCCGTGGCAAACCTTGCAATACGCCCACGAGCAAAAACTGCGCGAGCGTCTTTCTGCGCAGGCACTGAGTCTGGTCCAACAGGTATTCGACATGCCTGACGCTCTGGCACGCGCATCGCTCGCGGGTGCGTCAGCCATGATCAGCCCTTTGGGGCTGATGGCGACCGAGGGTGCCAGCACTGTCAACGTGCTCGGAATGTACCTGATAAGCTCGGACGCAGGCGCGTCTGGCACGGTGGTGCTGTACGCGCCCTTCTACGAAAACCATGCACTCAAGGAATACTCGAACGAGCAATCGCTGCTGGATGAATTAGCAAGACCGGGAGCGCTTCAGGACTGGGTCCTCACACACGTGGAAGCACCACATCAGGCAACTTATCGCAACCTGCTGCAAAACAACCATCATCGCCCATTTGAGATCCGTCTCGGCTTGTCTGCCGTCGCAGGCAACGCCCTGCATTACCTGTTCGATGAAACCAAGCAGTTCCTGCTCAAGGCGGTTGCCTGCCAATTCAAGAAAGGCGCCAAGCCGCTATGGGACAGCGTCATCAGCCTGCTGCGCAAGGACATTGGCACCGCCGTGCAGTTCATGGCGGGAAAGCTTGCCTATCCGCTGGTGGTTTGGCGTAGCTACACGCTGTTCAAGCGCTCCGCCGAAGCGCTGCAGCTGCACCATTGGAAGGCGGCCATGAAAGATTTTATTTGCGGGGTGGCTGAAATGGCCGGCCTGCGCAGTGAACTTGAGGGCTCCGAGCGCCCGCCGCCGACGGCACAAGAGGTGCCAGAGGCCGAACTGTCGAGTGAAACGTTACCCGCCGCCACCACACTCGCCAGCCTGGATATCACCGCTGCCTCACGTACGCGGATGCAGCCTTTCGAGGGCCACGATGTAGCCTTGAAAGACCTTGAAAAAAGCACCGTCACCGATGTTTATAAAGACCAGAAAACCTTGAAGAATTACGTCCCGCTGGACGGCAAAGTGTATTCAGTCAAGAAAACCGCCCAACGCTGGCGCCTGGCCAACGACGATCTGTCGGGGCCCTATGTAGGGCTCAACTCACGCGGCGAATGGGTATTAGATCTGAGTCGTCACAACCCACGCTTCGGCAAAACCCTGTCGCGCATGAGAGCACGCGCCAGCGAACGGGAGGCGATCAATATCCAAGCGACGGGTATCCGCGACATTGCTGCGCTCTCCAGTTGGAAAGCCCAAGTCATCAATGAGGCGCTGAACGTGGCGACTTACTACGCCGTCACTTGCAAGCGCAACATCGCTCAGTTTTCAAATTCCCTCGACCCTGATAGCCAGGTCGGCCTTTTTTTCGGTGAGATGTTCGGTGTCATCAGCCTGACCCCTGATCAAGTACAAAGGATCGAGAGGATAGTTGACGGGATACTGGATGAGTTAAGCGACCCCAGCTTGACCGGCCCCGATTCCAGGCGGTTTGTCAGCGGCACCAGCCGCTTGAATCCGGCCGCCACCTACGCCTTTGTGCTCGACGGAGACAGAGAACATAAGCTGTATCTGCTCGATCGTTTCTTTGATCCGAATCTGGATGCTTACCAGAATCGCCTGAACGCGCCCTTCGATATCTCCGCCCACGCCAGAGCCAGCGTCCTGATACACGAGTTGACACATTTGAAGACCAAGACTGCCGACATTGCCTACCTTGACAGCATGCGACCGTTCCCTGATCTGTTGAATACACGCAGGCCTGGTGCTCAAGCGCTGAAAACCGACCTGGAGGACATACGCAGGACTGCATTGTCGACGTTGACGCCGGCAACCATGCTGTTCAAGACCTGGGATGATTTGACCGCATCGTGGGAAGACTACGGGCATGACACCGACACCCATCACGTCAAACGTAAAGTGCTTAGCATCACCGGTGCGAATAACCTCGACGACGCTCGGCAGGTGTTCATGAGCAACCCCGACAAACGCATTGACACCATCTTGGCTAACGCCGACTCAGTCACCTACCTGATAACGCAGCTGGGCCGTGTTTTGGAGCCGGGGGCCTGAGCGGCCCCCGCAGGTGACGTCAGTCTTTCTGGTCACGCAGGATGTTGCCGGACACACCGTCGATACGTGCTTCGTAGACGCTGCCATCGGATTTGCGCCCTTTGACTTCCCAGTAGCCATTGTCATCGGCTTCGGCGCTATAGACCTCGACATACGCGGCTTTGGTCTTGGCAGTCTCAATGGCCTTTTCGATCGGAATCCAGCCGGCCCCCGGCTTATCGGCAAGGGCCGCGCCGGCACTCAACAGGGCGGTGGTTGCACACAGGGCGACTACGGTTTTCTTGAGCATGTTCGTTCTCCATTGGGGGATGACGGACTCGTGTCCTGTATTTTCTGAGGGTTACAAACGAGAATAAGTTCCAATTGATGTGCAATCGCCATGACTGCGGTTCTCGCCGTCTGCCTCCAGAGGTTAGAATGGGCGAAATCAGGATGAGCCCATGAGCGACAAGCCCCTTTCAGAAGCCGAATATGACGCCATCACCGACGCCGCCGCGCATTGGTGCATGCGACTGCATGCCAGTGATTGCACGGCGGCCGAGCGTCAGGCTTTTGTGCAATGGCACGATGCTCATCCACTGCACGCCTTTGAATACGCGGCCATGCTGGAAATCTGGGATGTCGCCGATCACTTGCCGCGCCATGAACCGGCGCCGGTTGTGCTGCCGCCCACGCCGCGTCGTCGCTTTCGCACTTACGCGGTGGCTGCCGCGGTCTGCCTCGGCGCTTTGCCGCTTGCCGCCTTCACCGGTTGGGAAGCGGGTTGGGTGCCCAATGCCTATGAACGTGTCGAAGCCAGCCATGAGCAACGCAAGGTGACGCTCGGCGATGGCAGCCAGGTCGAGTTGAACCTGGGCACCGAGCTGGTGTTCAGCAACTACAAGGACCAACGCCGGGTCACCTTGAAAAAGGGCGAGGCATTTTTCAACGTTGCCCATGACAGCAGGCACCCGTTTATTGTGCGGGCTGGCGAGGGGCAGGTGCGGGTCACAGGCACCCAATTCAACGTCTGGAAGTATGAAGACCAGGTACGGGTGATGTTGCTTGAAGGCTCGGTGCAGGTGTCCAGCGACCAGGCCCACGCCAGCGTTGCGCTGAGCCCGGGCATGCAGGCCAGCTATCACCACGGTGAGGCGGCCCCGCAAGTCGTCGCCATCCACCCCAACGACGCAAGCCTGGCATGGCGCCAGGGCAAGCTGGTGCTCGACAACCTGGCGTTGAGCGACGCATTGCCACTGATCAACCGCTACCTGAACAAACCGGTGATGCTGGCAGACGCCAGTACCGGAGCGATTCGCATCGGCGGCATCTACAACCTCAATGAGGTCAACAACCTCGTCCCTTCCCTGCCCAAGGTTTTGCCGGTTTATCTGACGCAGAACCAGGACGGCAACCCCGTACTTAATTCGATCCCGCGCAAAACACCCAAAGGCTAAGTCTTACGCCTGCACCTGCAGGTCTGTTCGCGCCCATAGTGTCCATTTTTGAAACACCTCTCTCGCCTGAACCGCCCGCCCCGGGCGGATTCATCGTTTTGTCATGCCGACTGTTACATCGCTGAGACAGCCTTGAGGCGGGGCTGCGCATAGGCGGCCATGCGGACACTGTCTCAACGGTGAAACACCCCAGCCATCCCAGGGTCTCGGTTTAATTACAACCCGCTGAATACCCACAACAAATAAAAAGCGGCACGCGTTCTGCTCTCTCCCTTACAGCGCTGTTTAGGGTCAGCGCTAAGAATAAGGAACACTGCCGTGGACACACATAATCCGAGCTCATTGAGCCTCCTGCTGATCAGTTGTGTACTGAGTGCCAGCGCAAGCCTTCCGGCTTTTGCGGACGGTGATGGTGTGATCGTGGTCCAGCGTCAGGTCCAACCTTATGCAATCGGCCGCTCACGCGGTAAAGACCCCTACCCCACCACCGTGAATGCCAACCCATCAGCGCAAATCCTGCACGCCACCAGCAATGAACTCAGCGACAACGACATCGCTGGTATCAGCAGTGGCTCAAGCATTACACGCAGCATCATGCCCAATGGCGACATCACTGGCCTGAACAACTTCGGCAGCAGTACTGGCCTGGGGGCCGGCAGCGCGGCCGGCCACAACAGTGGTAGCGGAATCTCCGGCACGGTCAATGGGGCGATATCCAGCGGCCTCGCCCCACTGAACAACATCAGCGGCATGGTCGGGGGGGCAATGAAATGAACCACTCCTGGATGCTTATTGCGGCGCTCAGTTGCACAGCGGCGATGGCCGACAGCAACAACAACGCAACCATCACCCACTCCGGCAACCAATACGACGGTGTGGTCTCGACCAACCAGGCAGCCGGCGACCAGCAACAACTGAGCAACAACCTCGCCATCGCAGTCGGCCACAACGCGCAGGCAAACCTCTCCGTCACACAAAAAATCAGCGGCGCAGCAGCCGACCGCTCCCTGAACGCCAACGCCGCGATCCAGGGCAATTCTTTCAGCAAAGGCAACGGTGCACTGAGTGTCAACCAGTCCGCCGGGGCCCAGAACCAGATGATCAATGCCGTGCGAATCAGCGTGAGTGCTGGCCCGCAAAGCATCGACGACAGCGTCATGTCGCAACAGACCGTTGCGCTTGCAACCGACTCAGCGTTGACCCCTACCACTGGCAGCCGCCAGGTCGTTACCAGCGACCAGGCCTTCACCGGCAGCCGTGGAGTGGTACAGGTCAACCAGAGCGCCGGGGTGGGGAACCGAGTGGCTAACACCCTGAACTTACGACTCAACTGATGGAGCTGAGTCGATCGCTGGACCGCACCAACACTTAACCAACTAATAGAAGCAAGGAGATACACCATGAAAACTACAATGGCTCTTAAACCACTGGCTTTCGCTCTCGCTGCGCTCATGGCTGTTGCTGCTCAAGCGGGTCAACCCAACCATTATCCACAGCCAGCGCCTACCACCGCGTCTGCGACCACGCTGGATGGTCAATCCAACCACGGCAACGTGGTCACCAATGAAAAAACCAAAAACAACGCGTCGGCCAATGGTTCCTACAACAACATCAGTGGCGTGGCCAACGGCAACGTGCTGAGCGGCGACAACAACCAAGGCAAAAACGATGTGGCCATCGTTTCCGGCGACGCAGACTTCGTGTTCGCCAGCACCGGCACCGCACAATCGAACACCGGTAACAAGGTGCTCAACAGCGGTACTAAAAACAATGCTTCTCTGAACGACAGCGGCAACCACGCTTCGGGCATCATTCAACTGAACTCCGAAGCAGGCACCTCCAACCAAGGCAGCAGCAGTGTTGCAATTGCCTCCGGCAATGGCTCCAGCGGCTCCGCAGCCGTTACCGGCGTGCAGGACGTGTCGGGCAACCTGACCCTCAACCTGAGCAGCGGCCACGGCTGGAGCACCAAACCCGTGGTCAACAATGCCAGCGTGAACAACTCGATGAACTTCAGCTCTGGGGTGTCGAACTCCAACGTTCTGTCGGGCAGCGGCAACCAAGGTCAGAACAACGTAGCAATCACTCGCTTCTGATCCAGATCGGGCCCTGGCAACAGGGCCCTTTTTATTCCAGCGTCCAACAGGTCGTACGATCATGCGCTTCGCAGCCCTTCTTTTACTGCTAGCACTCACCGGCCCTGCCTGGGCAGCGCAAATGGCAGTGGTCATGCCCAATGGCGCGGTGGTCTACAAGAAAGTCGAGAGCATCCGTGAACGCAAGTTCGCCAACCTGGTGGAACAGAAAACCGATTTCAGCTGTGGCGCCGCCGCACTGGCGACCATCCTGCGCCAAGCCTATTGGATGGACGTGGATGAAGACCATGTCATCAAGGGCATGCTGGTCAACGCTGACCAGAATCTGGTGCGCACCCAAGGTTTCTCCATGCTCGACATGAAGCGCTACCTGGAAAGCATCCACATGCGCGCCAAGGGCTACCGGATTACACCTGAGGTACTGACCACCGTAAAAGTGCCGGTTGTGGTGCTGTTGGACATTCGCGGCTACAAGCACTTCGTGGTGTTGCAACGCGCTGACAAGGACTGGGCCTATATCGGCGACCCCGTGCTGGGCAACAAGCGTTACGCCAAGGACGATTTCGTCAAGGGTTGGAACGGCATCGTGTTCGCCGTCATCGGTGAGGGCTATGACAAGGCCAACGCCCTGCTCACCCCGCCCACCCCACTGACCGCCAAGAACCAACTGAACGAGTTCAGCCCGGTACGCGACAGTGAACTGATGGACTTCGGTTTTATCCAGAGCGACTTCTTTTAGAGGCGCAATAAGGAGCAGGACGCTCCAGGAGCACACGATGAACACTTTCCGTTGGCTGACGGTGATGTGCCTGGCAGCCTCTGCACCTGCTTATGCGACCTCGGCGTTCAAGCCGATCGAACTCAAAGACTCGGAAATGGCCGAGCTGCGCGGACGCTATGTGATGCCGGGCCGGATTATCAGCTTTGGCATCGTCATGAGCAGCACCTGGACCAATGCCGCCGGTGCGACCGTCACTGGCACCGCCAATATGCAAGTCAATTCGTCCACCGTGACCCCTCAGTTTTATGTGCAAGTCACCGGCAATGACGGCAACGGCATCGTCAAGCAACCTCAAGGCACCGGCACGGTCATCGGCGGCTCCGGCCTCGGAACGGGACAGGGCGTGACGCAAAGCGTACGCGCCGCTGGCGACGGCAACACCGCCAGCAACGGCGTGGACATCAACGTCACCCAAAACGGTTTGGCCCCCGCCAACTACGTGCAATCAGGGCAAGCGCTAATGGCAGGCCAAACCATCAGCGGTGGCACCGCGGCCGGCCAGGTCACGGTATCGGCCAAGAACGGCGGGCTGCAAATGGCACTTCAGGGCAATAACAACCAGGGCAATGTGGTGCAGCAAATTGGCGGCGGCAACGTCCTGCAAGGCACGGTCATTCAAGGCAACAGCAACTTTGTAAACAATATGACCCAACTCAACGTGGTGCTGGGTAACAACGGATTAAACAACATCACCCAGAACCTTAACCTCGATCAACTCAAAGGCCTACGCCCTTCAGGTTATTGAACTACGCTGAGCCTCGGCACTTACGCATTAGAAAGGGACGGCTTATTTCATGCATCGATCGTTATCGTTACGTACCGTGATTTGTTTGAGTACGCTATTGCCGGCATCCATGCTCTACGCCGCGCCGGACGCCGACATCGAAACCTTAAAACAGCAACTTCTGGAGCTCAAGCAACGCTATGAAGTGCAGCAAAAAGCACTGGCGGTGCTGGAACAACGTGTACGGCAAGTAGAAGACCAACCCGCAACGCCCGCGCCTAAACGCTTGGCCAAGTCCCCCGCCGACTTCCAGAAAGGCGGCACTACCGTGGCAGGTCATACGCCTGGAGTGGGCGCTGCGGCGGCGTCAGGTGGCGCGGGCGGCGGCAGTTCCTACGGGCAAAGTCTCAAGGACGACTCGGCGCCGGCACAAAGTGTCAGCAACCTCTATAACGAGGCCAGCGGCTTTTTCGGCAACGGCAAGTTCAGCTTTGAGACCGGCGTCACCTATGCCCGCTACGACGCCCGGCAGTTATCGCTCAACGGCTTTTTGGCACTGGACTCGATCTTCCTCGGGAATATCAACCTGGACCGGATCAAATCCGACAGTTGGACGCTGGACCTGACCGGGCGCTACAACCTGGACAATCGCTGGCAGTTCGACCTGAACGTACCGGTGGTCTACCGCGAATCGACGTACCAGTCGGGGGGTGTCAACGGCGACGCCAACGCGATGTCGGAAGCCTCCGTCACTCGAGACCCGACCATCGGCGACGTCAACTTCGGGATTGCCTACAAATTCCTCGATGAGACTGCCAACCTGCCGGACGCTGTGGTTTCGGTGCGCGTCAAGGCCCCCACTGGCCAGGAGCCCTACGGCATCAAGCTGATCGAGCAAGCCAATAACAATAACCTGGCCGTGCCGGAAAGCCTGCCGACGGGTAACGGGGTGTGGTCGGTGACGCCAGGCATCTCCCTAGTGAAAACCTTCGATCCGGCGGTGCTGTTCGGTTCGCTGTCGTATACCCATAACTTCGAGGAGTCGTTCGGCGATATCAGCCCCAACGTCAATCAGAAAGTCCCCGGCAAAATCAGCCTGGGCGACAGCTTTCAACTCGGCGTAGGGGTAGCTTTTGCGCTTAACGAGAAAATGAGCATGTCGTTTTCCGTGTCGGACCTGGTGCAGCGTAAGAGCAGGATCAAGCAGACCGGCCAAGACTGGCAATCGGTGGTATCCAGCGACGCCAACGCCGGTTATTTCAACGTGGGCATGACCATTGCCGCGTCGGAAAACCTGACGATCGTACCGAACCTGTCCCTCGGCATGACGGATGACGCGCCGGACTTTACGTTCAGCTTGAAATTCCCGTACTACTTTTAAGGCCCGCAAGGAAAAGCCCCGCAACGATAAGGGTCGTTGCGGGGCTTTTCGGTTTACCCGCCCTAGCGGATCTGGTGTTTGTGCAGCAACCGGTAGAACGTCGGCCGGGACACGCCCAGCATGCGGGCCGCGATGCTCAGGTTATCGCTGTGCCGGTTGAGCACATCACACAACGCCTGACGTTCGGCGCGGTGCTTATAATCTTCCAGTGTAGCCATCGGCGGCACGATTGCTGGTTCGTCTTGGAGTCCCAGATCAACGGCTTCGATCTGGCGCCCTTCTGCCAGTACCAGGCCACGGCGCACGCGGTTGGCCAACTCGCGCACATTCCCCGGCCACGGGTGTTGCCCCATTGCAACGAGGGCCTCCTCGCTGAAACTGCGTGGCCGACGCCCGGTTTCCTGACTGTAGAAGCGCGAGAAGTGATTGGCCAGCATGGCCACGTCGCCATGTCGCTCACGCAGGGGCGCAGTCACCACCTGCAGGACATTGAGCCGGTAATACAAGTCTTCTCGAAACGAGCCCTTTGCAACCGCGGCTTCCAGATCAACGTGGGTGGCTGCCAACACCCGCACATCCACTGCAATGGGCTGGCTGCCGCCAACGCGTTCGATCTGTTTTTCCTGGAGAAAACGCAACAGATTGGCTTGCAATTCCATCGGCAAATCGCCAATTTCATCGAGAAACAAGGTGCCACCGTGGGCCGCCTCGATCCGCCCGACCTTACGCTGATGAGCACCGGTGAACGCGCCTTTTTCATGGCCGAACAGTTCGGACTGGATGAGGTGCTCGGGAATCGCGCCGCAGTTGATTGCGACAAACGGCTTGGCATGGCGCTGGGATTGACGATGCAGCGTCTTGGCCACCAACTCTTTGCCGGTGCCGCTTTCGCCCCGAATCAAAACGGGAGACTCCGTTGGCGCGAGTTTGGCCAGTAATTTGCGCAACTCGCGGATCGGTCGGCTGTCACCCAGCAACTCATGTTCCTGCGCATCAATCAGCGTGTGGCCTTTGCCCCGCAGGCGCGCCATACCGAACGCACGCCCGAGGGTGACCTGCACGCGCGCGACATCAAACGGCAAGGTGTGGAAGTCAAAAAACCACTCACAGACAAAATCACCGACATTTTGCAGGCGCAAAACATCCTGACTGAGCACGGCGATCCATTCGGTGCCACTGCGGCTGATCAGTTCCTTGACCGCTTCGGGACGCTCCAGGTGAAAGGGCTGTAAACGCAACAGCCCCACATCACACGACCGATCACCCACGGCGCTCAGGGCGCAGCTGTCCACCTCCCACCCGGCGGCGCGCAGGCCAGGCAACAGGCCGTGACAGTCATCGCAGGGGTCAACCACCAAAAGGCGTCGCTGAACAGGTGTAACAACCATGACTATTCCTTGGCGCCAAAATTGTTAAAGTTATTTATAAACAAAGGTTTGTGAAACCTGCCGCTAACACTAGCAAGATATTGACGCTGTTCTTGTACCGTTTCGCTATAAGTGTTGGCAAAAAGCCACCTCACGGCGGTTGCAGGTAAAAAGTTGCAACCCAAGAGAACGTTGATTGGGCTGTTAAAACAGTCGCTTACATGACGTCAATCACGAAAGGTCGAAATTTGTTGTTCTAAGATGTGACCCGTACCCCGCCATCGTGCATCAGTACAAGTAACTCGCCGCCTGGCTCGCCCAACCGACGGCATTCACTTGATTGGGCATTTAGAGAGAAGACCCACATGAACGCCCCGCTCCGCATCAACGAAGCTCTTTTGATCGCAGACCGTGCTTTCCAACCCTTTCAGTGCGTGGCCTGGCACGATGGCAATGGCGCCCTCAGCCTGAGCGTCATCGACCGTACCAATACCCGTATCGGCAGCAAACACCTGACGTCGAGCACTTATACCGACCCGGCGCAATTGGAAGACTTGTTGTTGCAAGCCCGTGCTGAACTCGACAAAAACGGCCATCAGTTAACGTCGTGGGCAATGCCGAAGTAAATCGAGACTGCAACGTGCGCTCATTGCATGACCACACCACAATGAGCGCACATTCAGTCAGCGTACAGTGGACGCTTACTGTGCCGCGAGAATAAACCGTTCGATCGCTTCTGCGGCACCGTTGTCGATATTACTGCCGGTCACTACATTGGCCTGGCGCTTGACCGCCTCTTCCGCCTGCCCCATGGCAATCGACAAGCCGGCAACCTGAAACATTGCCGGGTCATTGCCACCGTCGCCGATGGCCGCCGTCTGCTCCATGGGCACGCCAAGGTGGGCAGCCAGGGTCTTCAAGGCCTCGCCTTTGTTGGCCAGCATGGCGGTTACGTCCAGGTACACCGGCTGCGAGCGTGACACCTGAGCCAAGCCGTGCACCTTGGGCTGCAACTGAGCTTCGAGCGTCACCAGCAACTGCGTGTTATTGCTGGCAGCGACGATCTTGTCGACCCGATCCAGGTACGGCTCAAAACTCTCCACCACCACTGGCCCATAGCCGAGGCCATTGGCTTCACGCTGCTCCATCGGCCCGGATCGGTCACGGCGCAGCCAATCACCGTCGGCAAACACCCAAACCTCTACGTCCGGCTCTGCTGAAAACAGCGCCAGGGTCACCAGCGCCGCCTCCATCGGCAGATGATGAGCAACCAGGATGCTGCCATCCGGGTTGATCAGCGTGCCGCCATTAAAGCCGGCGACCGGAACATCAATGCCGAAGGTTTCGATCAGGTGCCGCATGGCCTTGGGCGGCCGCCCACTGGCCAGGCTGAAAAACACCCCGGCGTCGCGCAAGGCGCGAATGGCATCCGCCGTGCGCTGGCTCAGGCTGTGGTCCGGATACAACAACGTACCGTCCACATCGCTGAGGATAAAACGGATGGGATGAATCGCTGCGTCACTCATCCGAGGCTATGCCAGGTGCGGCCATCTCGGGCCAGTAAGGCGTCGGCCGCTGCCGGGCCGTCTTCACCGGCCTTGTAGGTCTGGATACCATTGTCTTCCTTCCAGGCATCAAGGAACGGCTGCACCGCACGCCAGCCATTTTCGATGTTGTCGGCGCGCTGGAACAAGGTCTGGTCACCGGTCATGCAGTCATAGATCAGGGTTTCATACCCGGTCGATGGCTGCATTTCGAAGAAGTCCTTGTAGTCGAAACCCAACTCGATATTAGCCATCTCCAGGGTCGGCCCAGGCTTTTTCGCCAACAGGTCGAACCACATGCCTTCATTCGGCTGGATCTGGATTTTCAGGTAGGTGGGCTTGAGCTCATCCACGTCGGTGTCGCGGAACTGCGCATACGGTGCGTGCTTGAAGCAGATCACGATTTCCGTGTCGCGAATGCTCATGCGCTTGCCGGTTCGCAGGTAAAACGGCACGCCGACCCAGCGCCAGTTGTCGATCATCACCTTGAGCGCAACGAACGTCTCGGTGCTGCTGTCGGGCGCGACATTGGCTTCTTCGCGGTAACCGGGCAGTTGCTTGCCAGCGATTGCGCCAGCGGTGTACTGGCCGCGTACCGAGTTGGCGCGGGCATCTTCCAAAGACCACGGGCGAATGGCACCGACGACCTTGGCCTTTTCACCGCGCACTGCATCGGCGCCAAACGCCGCGGGCGGCTCCATGGCCACCATCGCCAGCAACTGGAACAGATGGTTGGGCACCATGTCCCGCAGGGTGCCGGTTTTTTCGAAGAAATTACCCCGGGTTTCCACACCGACGGTTTCCGCCGCGGTGATTTGCACGTGGTCGATGTAATGGTTGTTCCAGAACGCTTCGAACAGCACGTTGGAGAAACGGCTGATCAAAATGTTCTGCACCGTTTCCTTGCCCAGGTAATGGTCGATGCGATAGATCTGCTTCTCGCTCATCACCTTGAGCAGGCAGGCGTTCAGCGCTTCAGCGGTTGCCAGGTCGGAGCCGAACGGTTTCTCGATCACCACGCGGCGGAAGGCCTCATCGCTTTCCTCGAGCAGACCGGCGCTGCCCAGGCGCTGCACCACTTCACTGAAGAAACGCGGTGCAGTGGCCAGGTAAAACACCGCGTTGCCGGTGCCGCTGTCGGCGATCTTGTTGGCGATGTCGGCATAGGTGCTGTCGTCGAGGAAATCGCCCTCGACGTAGCTGATGCCTTTGGCCAACTGGGCCCACAGTTCGGGGTCAAGGGCATTTTCACCCTTGCCCTTGACCTTGCTCGCGGCCTCGGTGCGAATGAAATCCTCGAGCTTCTTGGCAAAGTCCGCGTCGCTGATGGCGTTGTGGTCAACGCCGACAATGCGCAGGCCGTCGCCGAGCAGCCCGTCGCGGCTCAGGTTGTACAGCGCCGGCATGAGCAGGCGCTTGACCAGGTCGCCATGGGCGCCAAACAGGAACAGTGTGGTTGGGGGTGCAGGTTCGGCCTTGAGTTTCTTGCCGTTAGCCGTCATTTTTTGGAAGTCTCCACATGGCCGCCAAAGCCGAAGCGCATGGCAGAGAGCATTTTGTCACCGTAGGTGCTCTGCTGGCGGGAACGGAACCGTGCGAACAGCGAGGTCGACAGCACCGGTACCGGCACCGCTTGCTCCATCGCCGCTTCGATGGTCCAGCGGCCTTCGCCACTGTCGGCCACGGAGCCGGAGTAACCGTCGAGTTTCGGGTCAGTGGCCAGCGCGTCAGCGGTCAGGTCCAACAGCCACGACGACACCACGCTGCCACGGCGCCACACTTCGGCGATATCGGCAACGTTGAGGTCGAAGCGCTCGTGCTCCGGGAGGTTGTCGGAGTTTTTAGTCTTGAGGATGTCGAAGCCTTCGGCAAAGGCCTGCATCATCCCGTACTCAATGCCGTTGTGAATCATCTTCACAAAGTGCCCGGAACCAGCTGGGCCGGCATGAATGTAACCCTGCTCGGCGCGGCTGTCGGCGGAGGCAGAACGGTCTTTGGTGCGAGGGATGTTGCCCAGGCCCGGTGCCAGGCTGGCGAAGATCGGATCGAGACGCTGCACGGTTTCGGCGTCACCACCGATCATCATGCAATAGCCGCGCTCCAGCCCCCAGACGCCACCGGAGGTGCCGACATCGACGTAATGCAGACCTTTCACCGACAACGCTTGAGCGCGACGGATGTCATCTTTGTACATGGTATTGCCGCCATCGATGATCACGTCACCGTCTTCAAGCAGCTCACTCAATTGATTAATCGTGTCTTCGGTGGGGGCGCCTGCCGGCAACATCACCCACACGGCGCGTGGCTTTTGCAGCCCGGCGACCAACGCCTTCAAGTCGGCAACGCCGGTGGCGCCCTCCTCGCTCAAGCCTTTGACGAATGCTTCGTTACGGTCGTATACAACGGTGGTATGCCCATTGAGCATCAGGCGCCGCGCAATGTTACCGCCCATGCGGCCTAGTCCGATAATCCCCAGTTGCATGTGCTGATGCTCCTAACTACTAAATAAATGTGTGACATAGTTTATAGCGCAATGAGCCTATTGAGGGTTAGTCCAGAGCGGATCCGTGTAGTTTCATCACAAAAAAATGCCAGCGTTTCAGCATCACCGCCCAAAAAGTCACAGCGACCACCAAAAATAAAAAAGTTCCATTGCCCCAGAAAAGAATTCAGAATTGCGCTGACTGTTGCCGAGCAGCGCGACTCATGCGTTCCGGCACCGCGATCTACCGGCTATTTGCGAGGTAAGCAATGAGCACAGCACAGATGACCCGCCCGCCACAGACCCTTTACGTCAGCGTCCGTCGCGATGAATTGCGCCAATTGAAAGATGAGCGCGATCAACTGCAGCAGGAAGTCCTGCGCCTGCGCTCACACCTGCAAGCCCAGCTGGATCAGACGTCAGCCGCCCGATCAGCCCTTTGCTGAACCCCCGCTGAACAGAATGTAAGATAACGTCCACAAAATTCTCACAAAGTTTTCACATATCCCTCTCGATACTCCCGCGAAGAAGGGCCACCCCATGCATGGGTGGCCTCTGTTGCGTGCGTCCTTGCGCGTCAACTGCAAAAATTATCGGGTTGGATTACTGGATGGCGATGTTCAAACGCAGCACCACGTCTGCGAAAGGCTTTGATTGGGCCGGTCTCGGCTGGCTGTTTCTGTTTTTCTGGTATTTCTCGGGAATCACCCAACTCCTGATCCAGCTGACCGGCACCTCCGGTTTCAGCGGTTTTCGTCAAGCCTTCTTCCTGAGTGCGTTCTGGCTCGCGCCGATGCTGCTCTTCCCGCGACGTACGCGCCTGCTTGCCGCCTTGATCGGCATCGTGCTGTGGGCCTGCTCCATGGCCAGCCTGGGTTATTTCTTCATCTACCAGCAGGAATTTTCCCAAAGCGTCATCTTCATCATGTTCGAGTCGAACACTTCTGAAGCGGGTGAATACGCGACCCAATACTTCGCCTGGTGGATTGTGCTGGCGTTTCTCGCCCATACCGCCATGGCGGTTTTCCTGTGGACGCGCCTGCGCCCGGTTTACCTGCCACGAGGCCAAGCGATGCTGGCGGCGACCGCCATCGTGCTGGCGGTGGTCGGTTACCCGCTGGTTAAACAGATTGCGACCAACCCGACCATGGAACTGGCCATCGACGGCTTCGAGTCCCGTGTCGAGCCCGCCGTGCCATGGCAGATGATCGTCGCTTACCGCCGCTACACCGAACAGCTCAACAACATGCAAGGCATGCTGACCAGCGCCAGCAAGATCCCGCCCTTGAAGAACCTCAAGGACACCATGGCCGGGCAGCCGGCTACCCTGGTGCTGGTGATCGGTGAATCCACCAACCGCCAGCGCATGAGCCTTTATGGCTACCCGCGCAACACCACACCGGAGCTGGACAAGCTGCGCGACCAACTGGCGGTGTTCAACAACGTCATCACCCCACGCCCGTACACGATTGAAGCGCTTCAACAAGTGCTGACGTTCGCTGATGAAGAGAACCCGGACCTGTACCTCAAGACGCCGTCGATTGTCAGCGTGATGAAACAGGCCGGCTACAAGACCTACTGGATCACCAACCAGCAGACCATGACCAAGCGCAACACCATGCTCACGACCTTCTCCGAACAGGCCGACGAGCAGGTGTACCTTAATAACAACCGCAACCAGAACGCCCGCCAATACGACGGCGACGTACTCGCGCCGTTCGCCAAGGCCATGGCCGACCCCGCCGAGCGCAAATTCATCGTGGTGCATTTGCTCGGCACCCACATGAGCTACCAGTACCGCTACCCGCCGACCTTTGAGAAATTCACTGATCGCCAGGGCGTACCGGCCGGCATCAGCGACGCCCAGCTGCCGATCTACAACAGCTACGACAACGCGGTGTTGTACAACGACTTCGTGGTGTCGAGCCTGATCAAGGATTACGCCAAGACCGACCCCAACGGCTTCCTGTTGTACCTTTCGGACCATGGCGAAGACGTCTACGACTCGGCGGGCCATAGCACCCTGGGACGTAACGAAGGCAAACCCACCGCGCCGATGTACACCATTCCGTTCATGGCCTACGCCTCACCGAAATGGCGCGAAACCCATGACTGGAGCTTCGCCGGCGACTTACAGCGCGCCTCCAGCAGCTCACAGCTGATTCACACCTGGGCTGATTTGGCGGGGTTGAGTTTTGATGAATGGGACCGCAGCAAAAGCCTGGTCAGCGACAGCTTCAAGCCGCGTCCGCTGATGATTGGCGATCCCTACATCGGCCAGAAAAAGGGCCTGATTGATTTCAGCCTGCTCAAGCCGAAGAGCACTGATACCACCGAGGTGGTGGTTAAGTGATCACAGGCTCCGCGGCAAAAAGATAACAATCATTCTCGTTTAAGCCTAAAGTTCCACGCCTCCTTTCGTCTTTGAGCCAAGGCCTTCTCTTATCGAGAAGGCCACAAAGACAAGGAGTCTGCCGCAATGCTTGCACCTTTTACCCGCTCCATGACCTTCACCGTTGGCCTGTTCAGCGTGGTGCTGAGCCCGGAACTGCTGGCCGAAACCGACCCCGAACACACCGTGCTGGAGCTGGGCAGCACCCGCGTCACCGCCGAAGGCCTGGGTGCCACTACCGAGCACACCCAGGCCTACACCACCGGCTCGATGAGCACTGCCACTCGCCTGAACCTGTCCATCAAGGAAACCCCGCAATCCATCTCGGTGATCACCCGCCAGCAGCTGGATGACTTCAACCTCAATACGCTGACCGACGCCCTGCGCCAGACCACAGGGGTAACGGTGCAGCACCTGGACTCGGATCGGGCGGGTTACTCATCCCGTGGCTATTCGATCAACAACTTCCAGGTTGACGGCATGCTCAGCACCTTCGGGCGGATGAAGTCAGATGCCGACACCATCATTTACGACCGCATCGAGGTCGTACGCGGCGCCACAGGCCTGACCACCGGCGCGGGCGACCCTTCGGCCACGGTCAACATGATCCGCAAACGGCCTACTGCCGACTGGCAAGCCCGGACCGGCGTCAGCGCTGCCAGCCATGACAACTACTACAGCTACGTCGATGTGGGCGGCCCCCTGGCGTTCGATGGACGCCTGCGCGGGCGCACCGTACTGGCTTACCGTGACAGCCAGTCCTATCGCGATAACTACGCGCTGCAACGGGAAGTGGGCTACGGCATTCTCGAAGGCGACCTGACGGACGACACCGTGATTTCCGCAGGTTTCGACTATCAGAACAAACATGTGCAAGGCACCTCCTGGGGCACCCTGCCCTATTGGAACAGCGACGGCAGCAAGGCGCGGCTCTCGCGCTCGGCAAACATGGCCACCGACTGGAGCTCCTGGCCGCTGAAAGACAAGACCACCTTCGCCTCCATCGACCACAAACTGTCCCCCGACTGGCGCCTGAAAGCCGCCTACACCCATCGACAGAGCGACACTGATGGCAAGGTGTATTACGGCGGTGCCGGCTTCCCCAATCCGGATGGCAGCGGCATGAGTGCCTGGACCAACCAGATGGTCGGCACGTCGAAAATGGACGTGGTGGATTTCAATCTCGCTGGCGCTTATTCATTGTTTGGACGCGAACATGAGCTGATGGTCGGGTACGGCGAGTCCGAACAGCGCGACACTTCGCCATTCCAGCGCTACACAACGCCTGCGGGCTACGAACACATCAACCAGTGGCAACACATGGGCGGCATCGTTAAATTCCCCGACCGCACCACCGGCCTGAAGGGCGAGCACAGCCGTAAAAAACAGAAGGCGGGCTACCTCGCCACCCGCCTGAGCCTCACCGACCGACTGCACGCCGTGCTGGGAAGCCGCTATGGCAGCTGGGAAAGCGAAACGGTCTCGCCTGACTACAACAGCAATAATCAGCTGATCAACGCCAGTAAAACCAGCCAGACCCACAACGACATGTGGACGCCGTATGCCGGCGTGCTCTACGACCTAACACCCGAATACACCGTGTATGCCAGCTACACCGATATTTTCAACCCACAGGAAGAACGCGACGCCAGCAAGAAGTACCTGGAGCCGGTGGTGGGCAGCAACTATGAGATCGGCCTCAAGGGCAGTCTGCTCAACGAGCGTCTCAACCTGGCCAGCGCTTATTTCTGGAGCACTCAGGATAACGTCGCCGAGCTCGATAACAGCGCACCGCCGGATCCAATCACACGCGAGCAATTCTACAAATCAGGCGGTAAAGGCAATAAGGTGCAAGGCTTTGAGGTGGAGGTATCGGGCGAAGTCATGCCGGACTGGAACCTTACCGCAGGCTACACCTATACCCACTCGCGCAATGGCGAGAAGCAGCGCGCCAACCGCAACCAGCCACTCAATCTGTTGAAGGTCTCGACGGCCTATCGCCCGCCGGGACAGTGGCGTGGCTTGACGGTGGGTGGCGCGGTGAACTGGCAAAGCGATGCCTACGACGTTGCCCGGCGCCCGACAGGTGCGCGAGACGATAACGGCGACCTGATGACCGAAAGCGCCAAAATCACGCAACAGGCCTACACCGTCGTCAACCTGATGTCGCGCTACCAGTTCGACGAACATGTTTCGGCCTCAATCAACGTCAATAATCTATTTGATAAAAAATATTACGAACGCGTCGGCTTTTATAACGGCGTGTATTGGGGAGAACCGCGCTCCCTCACGCTGGCGCTGGACTGGCGGCTATAACACCGAGCCCGAAGTTAACAAAAACGTTAACTTCGGGGCCGCACCACGTTAATTCCCACTTAATAAGCGAGCGCCATAGTCGCTTCACGAATCGGATCACGAAGCGATCAGACACTTCTTACTCTTAATGGGAATACTGCCATGAAACTCTCCACCTTGATGCTCGCCAGCTTGATGACCCTGACCTCCGCAGCCGCCTTTGCAGAAGGCGGCGCAGAGCGCTCGAAGGAGTTCTATAACAACTTCACGTTTATGCAGCAGAAGACGCACGGCACAACGGATCAAACTGCGCTGGCCGACGGCAAGAATGTTAAGACTGGCACTGCCGATCAAACCAGTGCAGAGCAACGCCCCAATAGCTGATTTAATCGTTAGTTAATCCGCATGACCCTGTGCCATCCCGCTCCTTTGGCAAAGGCTAACTTGGCGCCATTTAATGGCGCCTTTTTTTTGCATTTGATTTATTAAAGCGGCTTACTCCAGAACAGCATACGCCCATGGGCGGGATCAAAAATCGAATCATCAAAACCGAACTTGCGGTATGCCGCTTGCGCTACATCATTGCCTTCAAGCACTTCCAGGGTGATCTTGCAGCAACCCCGCTGACGTGAGATCTCTTCGACCTTTTGCAACATCTTCTGGCTCAAGCCCAGGCCACGAAACTGATTCATCACCACCACGTCGTGCACGTTGATCAACGGACGGCAGGCGAACGTCGAGAACCCTTCAAAACAATTGACCAGCCCCGCCGGTTCACCACCGACAAACGCCAGTACGCTGAACGCGTGGGGGCGCTTGGCGAGTTCGGCCGGCAGTTGCTGCAACAGGTCAGCAGGCAACGTATGGCCGCCACCCATGGGGTCTTCAGCATAATGGTTGAGCACCAGGCCGATGGCCTCGGCGTGCACGGGGTTGGTGTAACTGGCTTGCAGTACCAGGATGTCTGGGGTGTCCATTTCCTTCCTCAATCACGACAACAAGGGAATCGGTTCCCTTTGAAGCGACGATTGTAAGCATGGACTCGGCCGCAGATGAAGGCGATTTACGACAAATACCTGACAGAAAGTACGCAGGTTGTGCACATAAAACGCTGTCATCCGTCTTTTAGGCGTTGCCCGATGCACCAAAGCGCTGCAACTGCATCTCCTGCAAGCGGCTGAGGGTGCGGCGGAACGGAAACTCCAGGTAGCCTTCGGTGTAGAGACGCTCCAGCGGTACGCGGGCCTCAATGAACAACGGCACCTTACGGTCG
Organism: Pseudomonas sp. AP19; assembly: GCF_001728855.1. Classification (NCBI taxonomy): domain Bacteria; kingdom Pseudomonadati; phylum Pseudomonadota; class Gammaproteobacteria; order Pseudomonadales; family Pseudomonadaceae; genus Pseudomonas; species Pseudomonas sp. AP19. The sequence continues at coordinate 49,717 of NZ_LXJP01000038.1, forward strand.
TAGCATTCGTCGACCAGGGCGATAAAGCGCCGCACACTGTCATCGTGCACCGACAGCTCAGGCAACTCGCGATCACCGGCCACCACGCGCTGCGCAGCATCCTCAGTGCCACGGGCAATCCGGCCCGGGCGTTTTTGTGCGCTCAGGTTGGGGACGTCACCGAGCAGGATCGCCTTGAAGCGATCGCACAGCAACATGAAGTCCATCGCGGCCAGCGGTTGCTCGCACAGCTCCACGTAGCGACACCAGAGCACCGTGTCGCTGTACTGCACCGTCACAATCGAGCGGAAACCAACACTGATCGGCCCGCTGCCCAGCGCCTGCCCTTCGGTCAATTGTGTGAACACCGTGGCGAGCGCGTGCGGCTGGTCCACCCAATAGCGCTGCAGCCCCACACCGGGGTGCAAACGGTGGTCTTCACCGCCGTCTACCGCCACCACCTGCATGTGCTGCATGATCGCCTCGATACCCGGCAGGAAACGCTCGCGATTGAAACCACCGGCGTACAGCTGGTCGGGAGGCTGATTCGAGGTGCAGACCATCACCACTCCTTCTTCGAACATCACCTGGAACAGGCGGCCGAGAATGATCGCGTCACCGATGTCATTGACGAACAACTCGTCGAAACACAGCACACGCACTTCCCGGCTGAGCTCCCGCGCCAAGGACTGCAAGGGGTCGTGGATGCCGCTGAGCTGGAACAGACGCTGATGCACCCACCCCATGAAATGATGAAAATGCTGGCGCCGCGCAGGCACTCGCAGGCTTTGATAGAACTGGTCCATCAACCAGGTTTTACCCCGACCGACCGGCCCCCAGAGGTAAACCCCGGGAATCGGCGAGCGCCCTTCGTGCAAGGCTTCATGGCAGGTTTGCAAGGCTTGCACCGCACGGCGCTGAGCGTCGTCAGGCACAAACCCCTGCTGGGCGATGGCGTGTTGGTAGGCCGTGAGCGGCGATTCAAAAGTCATGCGTGCCAGTATGACTTACACAGAGATATCCAGCCGTGAAATCTTGCCCTGCGCGTTCAGGCGAAAGGTGTAGCGCAACTCCAGCGGACTGCCCGGAAAATTCCCGGACACCACGTTGCTGACCAACACCTTGCCGGTGCGATGCTGCACCTTGATCACCTCGACCCTGGGCTGATAACGCCGCCCGGTGTCTTCCATCCAACGGGCGATGGCGGCCGTACCGACTTGATGCTGCCCTTCATCGAAGACGTTGGCATCCTCGGCGAAACAGTCGGTAATGGCCGAGGTATCACGGGTATTGGCCGCAGTGATATACGCCGCAATGGCGGGGGCCAATTCAGGCAGGGACATGGCACAGCTCCTTTTTTAGCAATTTATGGCGTCATGCTAAGCCAGAGCTGTGTCAGTTTTTGTCAGGAGTAAAGGGCGCCGATTCATTCTGTTCCATCACCTTGCGCCACGCCCGTAACAGGTCGCTGCGCCGCCCCGGATAACGCGTCTCCTGGACCTCGGCGGCGGCCACCCGGTCGGTGCGAAAGGTGCGATAAGCACCGCGCAACTCGCACCACGCCACGATCACCCGCACCTCATTGAGAAAGCCCAGGGCCAGTGGCCAGATCAGCCGCTGGCTCTGGGTCTGGCTGGCGTCCGCGTACTCCATATGCAGTTTGGCTTGCTGCCGAATCGCCTCGCGAAACACGTTAAGCGGCACGCGGTTCTCCGGGTAGCCAAACCCGGGCGGCCCAGGCAGCAGCGTCGGATTACGCAGGGCTTCCTGCGCGGCAGGGTCGAGCACGTCGGCAATCTTCGCCAAAGCATTGGCGGCCGCACGGCTCAGCACGTCATCGCCACGCTGGTCCACGTAGCGCAACCCCAGCACGATCGCTTCGGTTTCCTCGGCATTGAGCATCAATGGCGGCAGAAACAGGCCGCTGCGTAACACATACCCAACCCCTGCTTCGCCGAAAATCGGCGCGCCCAGTGCAGTCAATTCAGCAATATCACGGTACAGCGTGCGCTCGGACACCTCCAATTGAGCGGCCAATACGGCAGCGGTTACCGGGCGTTTTTTACCGCGCAGGGCCTGCAACAAGGTCAGTAAACGAGTGGTACGTGACACGTCGATCCCGCCGTAAAAGAAACAGTGCCGCAGCTTAGCAGAGCACCCTGTCAGAAAATGTCAGCAGCAAACACGCACTGCTGATGAAATGAATGGCCGCGCCCCTACCGCTGGGCCAGGCAACACAGCGTGAGCACCACGATGACCGGCGATTATCCGAGACGAAAAAAAACGGCCTGAACAGGCCGTTTTTTTATAGGCAGAACTTACGCAAGGCTCTTGCTGACCACCTCGAACACGTCACTCGACAGCTCACCGGACGCACGAATGCGCTCCAGCTCCGCCTTCATCAGCGCCTGGCGTGCGCTGTCGTATTTACGCCAGCGGGTCAGTGGCGCCAATTGGCGCGAAGCGATCTGCGGGTTAAAGGCGTTCAATTGGATCACCAGGTCCGCCAGGAAACGATAGCCCGAGCCATCCGCCGCGTGGAAGTTGATCAGGTTTTGCCCGGCAAACGCCCCCACCAGCGCGCGCACCTTGTTCGGGTTCTTGAGGTTGAAGGCCGGGTGTTCCATCAGCGCTTTGACCCGCGCCAGCCCGCCCGGCAAGGTGCTGCCGGCCTGTACGCTGAACCATTGGTCCATGACCAACGGGTTGTCTTTGAAGTTCTCGGCAAACACCGCCAATGCCTGGGCTTTTTCTGCCTCGAACGGTGAGTTCACCAGCACCGCCAGCGCGGTCAGGCGTTCGGTCATGTTGTCGCAGGCGTCGAACTGCTCCAGGGTCGCGGCCACTACTTCAGACTTGCCGCTGAGCATCAGGTACGACAGCGCAATGTTCTGCAAGGCGCGACGAGCAAAATGCTCGGCCGCCGCAACATACGGCGTCTGCCGGGACAGCTCGCGATTGGCCTGGTAGCGCAGCCACAGGCCTTCGAACAGGTTGTCAGCCAACTGCTTACGGGCAAACTCACGGGCAGTGTGGATGGCTTCGACATCCGCCACTTCGCTGATTTCCGTCAAGTAGGCTTCGCTTGGCAACGACAGCATTTCGGCGACCATCGCCTGATCCAGGCGCTCATCGCTGAGCACGGCGCGCAAGGCGTCGATCAGGCGTTGATCCGGCTTCAACGGCTGGCCGGCCTGATGCTGGGCGATCAGTTCCTGCAACACCTGCACCGACAGTTGCTGGCCGGCATCCCAGCGGTTGAAGCCATCGCTGTCGTGCTGCATCAGGAACATCAGTTGATCGCGGTTGTACGGGAAGCTCAGCTTCACCGGCGCCGAGAAGCCACGCAGCAGCGAGGGCAGCGGCTGTTCGGCGATCTCTACAAAGGTGAAGGTCTGCTCGGCTTCAGTCACCGAAATAACCCGGGACGTACCGCCAGCCGCGGCTTCACCGGCCAGGCGCAAGGCAATGCCGGCGCCCTTCGCATCCAGCAAGCCCAGCTCGACCGGAATCACGAACGGCAGTTTCTGCACCTTGTCCGGGGTTTCCGGGCAGCTCTGGCGGAAGGTCAGGCTGTAGGTTTTAGCCGCCGCGTCGTAGGACTCGCTCACCGCCAGACGCGGGGTTCCGGCCTGGCTGTACCAGCGTTTGAACTGAGTCAGGTCGGCGCCGTTCGCGTCTTCCATGGCCTTGATGAAATCATCGCAGGTCACGGCCTGGCCGTCGTGGCGTTCGAAGTACAGGTCGCTGCCTTTACGGAAGCCTTCTGCACCGAGCAAGGTGTGGATCATGCAGACCACTTCCGAGCCCTTTTCGTACACCGTCAGGGTGTAGAAGTTGGAGATTTCAATAAAGCTGTCCGGGCGCACGGCGTGGGCCATGGGGCCGGCGTCTTCGGCGAACTGGTGCGTACGCAGGTACGCCACGTCCTGGATGCGCTTGACCGTGGCCGAGTTCATGTCGGCGGAGAAACCCGAATCCCGGAACACGGTGAAGCCTTCTTTCAGCGACAGCTGGAACCAGTCGCGGCAGGTCACGCGGTTGCCCGACCAGTTGTGGAAGTATTCGTGGGCAACGATCGCCTCGACCCGCTGGTGCGCGGCATCGGTGGCGGTTTCGGCGCGGGCCAGCACGGCGCTGGAGTTGAAGATATTAAGGCCCTTGTTCTCCATGGCGCCCATGTTGAAGTCGTTGACCGCCACGATCATGAAGATGTCGAGGTCGTACTCACGGCCGTAGGTTTCTTCGTCCCAGCGCATGGATTTTTTCAGGCTGGTCATGGCGTGCTGGCATTTGTCGATATTTTCCGGCTCGACATAAATGCGCAGCGCCACCTCGCGGTGGGTCATGGTGGTGAACGTGTCTTCAACACACCACAGGTCACCGGCCACCAGCGCGAACAGGTACGCCGGCTTCTTGAACGGGTCTTCCCAGGTCGCCCAGTGACGACCGTCTTCACCGGGTCCGCTGGCAATCGGGTTGCCGTTGGAGAGCAGCACCGGGTAACGGTGTTGCTCGGCGATCACCGTGGTGGTGAAGGTGCTCATCACGTCCGGGCGGTCGAGGTAATAGGTAATCTTGCGAAAGCCCTCGGCCTCGCACTGGGTGCAGAACATGCTGCCGGATTTGTACAGGCCTTCGAGGGCGGTGTTGGTTTCCGGATGGATGCGCACGCTGGTGTCGACCGTGAAGGTTTCACGGGTCGGGTGCAGGGTCAGGTGGCTGTCGGTCAGCTGGTAGTCTGCCTCGGTCAGCTCCTGGTCGCCCAGGTTGACGGTCAGCAGCTCAAGCTGTTGGCCATCGAGTACCAGCGGCGGCAGGCCGGCACCGCGCTCAGGGTTGCGGCGCATCACCAACTGCGCGTGGACCAGGCTGTGGTCCTCGAACAACTCGAAGGTCAGGTGCGTCTCTTCGATCAGGTAGTCCGGCGCCTGATAGTCCTTCAGGTAAATCATCTTCGGTTGTTCGGTGCGCATGGGTGGCATCCTTTTACTGATGCACGGCGAGCTGATAGGCCGTGTACTTACGAATGTTGATAACGCCGGTATCGAAGATCAGGTATTGGCCCTTGATCCCCAACAGCGTGCCTTCGGCAATCGGGTTCTTGTCCAGGTTGAAGCTGACGATCTTGGCCGGGTATTGCTCGACCGGGTAACGGATCTCGATCGGTTCGATGTCGGTCACCGGTTGGATGGCCTGCAGGCCAAAGCGTTCCTGCAAACTCAGCAGGCCTTCAGCGCAAGAGGCAAACAGCTGGTCGCGCACCTGCTTGAGGTCCACCGATTGCGCATCGCCCTTGAGCAAGGCGCGCCAGTTGGTTTTGTCGGCCACTTGGCTGCGGAACAGGTCTTCGACAAAGCCGGACTGCTGGCGGGTCGCGACGCGCATGATCGGCAGCGCCTGGCTGGCGCCCTGGTCGAGCCAGCGCGTCGGCAGTTGGGTGGCCCGGGTGATGCCGACCTTGATCCCCGACGAATTGGCCAGGTACACCACATGGTCGGTCATGCAGAATGTTTCGCCCCAGCCGGGATCACGGCAAGTGCCGGCGTCGTAATGGCAACGTTCGGGGCTCATGATGCACAGGTCACACTGGGCCAGCTTGGTCATGCACGGGTAGCAGTAACCCTGGCTGAAACTGGTTTTGGTCTTGCGGCCGCAATGGCTGCAATGAATGGCACCCAGGTATTCCAGGCGCACGTGGGTGCCGATCAACGGGTTGACCGGCACCTCGGTGTCGCCCAGACGAAACGCGTATTGAACGGTCGGCTCACCGAGTTGCGCCGACATTTTGCTGACTGCACCGCGACCGATTTCAATCAATGGATCGCATCCGACTTGAACAGAATGTTCGGCACCGGCGCCGATTTGGACGCGCATTCCTGCGGGCCCATGTAGCCGGTGCGCTGCTCTTCCGGCAGGTTCTGGATTTCCCAGGCAATCACCGCTTGCAGGGACAGCTCGCGTTGCTCGGCGGTGAGCTTGCGACCATCGGACCATTTGCCGATTTCCACGGCGAGCTTGAGGCTCTCGTAGATATCCGGGGTGATGTTTTCGATCATTTCAGCAAAAGAGGACATGAGGCTCTTCCTTATCAAATAGACGCTTTGCGGCGGCTGTAAAGCCCACCCAGCAAACCTGTCAGGCAACCGATAACCAGGCCGCCAACGTGGGCAGCGTTGGCGATTTCGCCGAAGCCGATCATCGAGACCAGCCCCGACAGGCACAGCACCAGCCAGACCAGCATCATCACCAATACCCCACGAGGCAGGCGATAGGCCGGGTTAGGCGACAATAATTGAAAAATCCAGCAATGCCCGAGCAAGCCATACAACACGCCGGACAGGCCGCCAAACAGGCCGGGGCCGCCATAGGCGTATTGAGCGTAGTTGGAGACCAGGCTGAACAACAACGTCAGGCCGAGCAGGTTGATACTGCCCTGGCGCACTTCGATGCGCCGGCCCAACTCCCAGTACCACATGCCATTCATGGCCAGGTGCAGAATGCCGAAGTGGATCAGCATCGGAGTCACCAGCCGCCACCACTGCCCCGAAGCCATCGTCTCGGCGAACGGCGTGAACTGGATGTACTCGCCCGAGACGTGAAACGGCAGGAAGGTCAGCCAGCTCATGGCTTGCAGGTTTTCGCCCAGCAGCGTCACCGCGCCGACGATCAGGCTGGCCAGCAGCACCAGCGCCGTGACCGGGCTCATGCGCAATTGCTGGACTAAGCCAGCACGCGCCACAGGCGCCTGCTCGGGAATATCCAGTTGCTGGTCCGGGTCACCGGCGGGAAAGCGCTGGTACAACACGCGCACGTCGTCGCTGATGGTCTCGGGCACCCACAACACCTGCTCCCCCGCTTCCTCGCTGACGCGATGCGGCACTTGCATGCGTTGCAGCAGTTTGACGAAGCCGCCCAGGTCGACGCTCAGTGGCAAACGCAATACAGCCACGGTACTCATGAAATCACCTCGGGCCGCTCAACGTCGACCCATACGAATTTACGCGGATCCAGTTGGGTTTCCTGGTCCAGTCGGTAGGCCACCAACTTGCCGTACAGCACCGCGCTGTAGTCCAGGCAGGCCAGGTTCGGGCGAATCGGCGCCGGTTTGCCGCTGCGCCAGTAATGGCCGACGAACAACAACGGTTCATCGACGCCGTAGCGCAGCAGGGAGTTTTTCTGCGAGGACGACAGTGGCGTACGCGCCACCGGCTCCGGCAGCGCATCGGGTTGGAACACGATGTCGCCGTAGGTTTTCGGGTCGTCTTCCCAGAACTTGGTGCGAAAGAACGAGCGCGTCAGGCCATCACCACCGGTGAGCGTCAGGCCATCCGGCAGGCGCATATCGGTGCCGCGCAACAGGCGGTCGAACGCGTTGCAGGCAAAACTGCCCGGTACGGCAGCGGCCTGCAGGAAATGCTGGTCGATGCAGCCATCCGGGAAGGTGGCGCGCAGCGGCTGGATAAAGCCGTCATCCCAGCAGGCATGCACCACACGGAAACGCCCGGCGTCGACAAACAACGGCATGTCATAGAACCAGCCGAGGAAGTCATGCCAGTCAGCCGGGTGGTGCTCGAACTGGGTCAGGGTTTCATGGATCAAGCGCGCATGGCGTGGGTTGTGCTCGCGCACGAACTGCTTGCCACTGCCCGGTGGCGCCGGTGTGCTCCAGCCCAGCGCGTTGAACTCGTGGTTGCCCATGATGCACAGCGCCTGACCGGCTTCGGCCATGTCATGCACAATATGCAGCGCCTCGCGAATGCGTGGGCCACGGTCGATGATATCGCCGAGGAACACCGCCATGCGCGACGGATGGCGCCAGGTGCCGCCCTGCTTGTGGTAACCCAATTGGTCGAGCAAGTGCTCAAGGGTATGAGCGCAACCGTGCACGTCACCAATCAGGTCGTAGCTACGCGCGGGATCAAGCATCAGTCGCCTCCACCCCCCAAGCGGCTGCCCCAGCCCAACTTGGTCCGGCACACTTCGTAGTAGTTGTGGTCCAGCGGGTGGATCAACCGCAACTTCTGTGCCTTTTTGCTCACGGTGATGGTGTCACCGGGGGCGCAGGTGAAATGGTTCTGCCCGTCGCAGGAGACTTGCGGGTAGATCTGCATGTCTTTGGACACCACGATTTTCAGCTCACTGTTGCCATCGACCACAATCGGCCTGCTGGACAACATATGGGGGTACATCGGCACGATCACAATGGCATCCAGCTTGGGATGCATGATCGGGCCACCGGCCGACAACGCGTAGGCCGTCGAACCGGTCGGCGTGGCGACGATCAGGCCGTCGGCCTTCTGGCTGCAGACGAACTGGCCGTCGATATACAACTCGAACTCGATCATCCGCGTGGACTTGCCCGGGTGCAGCACCACGTCATTGAGGGCGTCGCCCTGGCCGATGGCTTCACCGTGGCGGCGCACTTCGGCCTGCAACAGGAAGCGGTTTTCCACCAGGTAATGGCCGTCGAGCACCTTGGCGACTTCGACTTCCAGGTCATCCGGGCGGATATCCGTGAGAAACCCCAGGCTGCCACGGTTGATCCCCAGCACCGGCACGTTATGCCGCGCCAGGGCCCGGGCCGCGCCGAGCAGGCTGCCGTCGCCGCCCACCACAATCACCATGTCACAGACTTCGCCGAGCATCTTGCGCGACGAGGTTTGCAAGCCATGGCCCGGGAGGATTTCAGCGATGGTGTCTTCGAGGATCACATGCAGGTGGCGTTCCAACAGGAACTTTTTCAGCCGGCGGACGGTGTCCAGCACCTGGGTACTGCCCAGGCGACCGATAATGCCGATATTGCGAAATTGCTCCATGGGGCTCCTGCGGGATGTGGGGTGTGGCAAAAAGAACGATTATGGGCGAAAGGCTGCGTCAGGCAAAATCCTTTGTCGCCACCGGCCTTGATGACAATGTTTCTCAGCCACCCGTACCGTGCTTAAAAGGCTATGCTCGGACCATGACTGTGTTCCCAGAGTTGCTCAACCTGCCCCGCCAGTTGCGGCACCCCGAGGTGCGCGATTTGGCGTGGGTGATGCTCGCGCCCCCGATGCTTGCGCAAACGCCTTGGCCACAACGCCATCCGCTGGCCGGCAGCGACTGGGTGCAGGCGCCCGATCGTCTCGAACGCTGGTTACGCACACTCGATCAAGACAGCAGCACCTTGCAGCATTGGCTGAGCTTGTCACGCACCCGCCGCCTGGGCCTGTATTACGAGCGCCTGTGGCAATTCGCCGTGCAGCATGCGCCGGGCGTGGAGTTGCTGGCCGCCAACCTGCCGATCCGCCGCGCCGGGCATACCTTGGGTGAGCTGGATATGCTGCTGCGCGACCGCGAAGGCGTGCACCACCTGGAACTGGCGATCAAACTCTACCTGGGCCCGCAAGACGGCGACGGCCATGACACCGCGCAATGGCTCGGCCCCGGTTGCCATGACCGGCTGGACCGCAAGCTGGCGCACCTTGCCCAGCATCAACTGCCGATCTCGGCACGCCCGGAAAGCCGCGCAGCCTTGGCCGCACTGGATATTCAGCAGTTCGATGCACATTTGTGGCTGGGCGGGTATTTGCTCTATCCGTGGCCGGGCCAGGCCGAACCGCCCCACGGCGCTCACCCGCAGCATCTGCGCGGGCGCTGGTTGCATCAGCGTGACTGGCGGGACTTCGTCAGCGTTAGCCCGCCGGGGCGTTGGCAACCGCTGCCCCGGCATGCCTGGCTGGCGCCGGCGCATTACCCGGCCAGTGAAGTGTGGCGCGAGGAGCAGATGCACGGCTGGCTGGCCGAACTCGAGCCAATGGCGCCGGCGCAACTGCTGGTAAGGCTGGTTCAGAACGGCGAGGACTGGGAGGAAGCCGAACGTTTGTTCCTGGTGGCGGACCTTTGGCCAAACGTTCCAGGGCTCACTTGACCTTCAAGTGCCGCGCATACCAGGGCCGCTTCGGCACGCGCTTGAACAACGCCTGCAGCCCCTCTTCTTCAGCCGCAAATGTAATCCGTAGCGCCAGCTTCATGGTTTCCGGGTCCATTTCCATCGACCGCCCCCTCTGTACACCCGGCGTGGTACTGCAGCCATGGGTGTCCGGCCCCAGCCAGGGGTCTCCCACTTCCACCCAGCGCCCCGGTGCAAACCAGGCCACACCGTTGACCTCAAGCCGGCTGACCTCGCCCGGATTAAACCGCTCATGGGCGCGGAACCAGTCTTCGATTCGGTCATCGATCCAACCGTGGAAGTGCCAGAACACCGGGTTTACATGGGATGAAAACGGGTCGCCGAGGAAATCGTTCTCGGGCGCATACCAACGCGCGGCAAAGTCCGCCGGGTCACGGGCGAACGGCACCGGTGCGCCGTTGGACGGGTCGCGGGGCACCGAGGCCCAGCGCATGTGCAACCAATCGTGCAGGCCCAGCTCCATTTCCGACCCCAACTGGCCCAAGGTCAGCCTGGCCAGGTAGCGCGGGTCGCGGTAGTGGGATTCCCACACCTGGAAGTTGCTGTGGTAGGTCTCGGCCGCCTTGATATCGCTGACCCACTGGGTGTAATCGTTGTCATCCGGCGCCGACCAGGTGGGCGGTAGTGCAAAGCCGTCATGATTATCGAAGTACCGCACAAAACCCAGGCGATCGCGCTCCAGGGCCGGTTGCGGCGCGGGGAATTGCGGCCACGACGGCAGGTCCTGCATTGAACGCGCCGTGCCGAGCATATGACGGTGCATGAAAAAGAAGTCGATGCCCGAACCATTACGGTCTTTGCGTTTGCCGCGCGCGTCGCGCTCCTGGCCGCGCGGCCCGGGTTGCCAGCCGATGCCGCGCAGGGCGTCACGCTTTTCATCGGACAGCTTGTGCCACTGGTCCCGGGAGGCGTGCCACAGCTGGTGAAACAGCCGGTGTTCGGGGGAAATCAGCCAGGCCAACAAGGTCGGGTTGAGCCCGATACGCTCGCGAGCCTCGGGAAACAGCTGCTTGTGGGCGATAAAGCGGCTGTCGCGTTCGGTCAGGGCCAGCGGGCGATTGAGGTCGAGGATCTGCCCACTGAGGGTCCCGCTGCCGGCGTTGGCGAAGTCGGCCCAAACTTCGTCGAGGCTCATCTTGAACTCATAGGCGGGCGCGCCATTGGCCGCCTCGCGGTCGATCAGGCGCCAATAGAGCAATGCGCCCTCGCCTGTCAGCAGGTCACCCAATACGCGGTAACGCGGCTCACCGTCGGCACGCAAGTTTTGCGCGGTGTCCAGGTAACCGCGCAAACCCCGCCCGCGCGGGGCGATGTCGAGCAACAATTCCAGGCCTTGCAGCGGCAAGCCCTTGAGGCCGGCGTCATGGCCTTCCAGGCGCAGGCTCCAGACGCCGCGCAGGCTGTTCGCCAAATGTTGGCCGGCAGTGTCGGCCAACTCCACCGTGGCCTCGCCCGCCGTGATGGGGAATTCTTCTTCACGCGTCAGCTCGCGATGGGCATAAAAGGCCGCCGGCACCGCAGCGCCTGTCAGCGCCAGGCCTGCGATGAAGCCACGTCGAGAGATGGTCATTGTTTACCTTAGAAAACGGCTTGATCAGAGCTAGAACGTTGGCGGCCGCGACAAATTTACCGGCGCCTCGCCCGGGCCTAAATTTCCCCCGCCAGCGCTCGTTCTTCCCTGATAGCAAAGGCCTCAACTGACTGAGATGGCAATGACAAAACCACGTTCGAAAAAGGCGCTGTATATCGGCCTGCCGCTGGCACTGGCCATCGGCGCCGGAGCCGGCTTTCTGGTTTGGGACCACTGGTTGCGCGGCAATGCCGGCTACCCGCTGGAGGTGATCAAGCAGGCCAATGAAATGCAGGACCGTCTGCTGTCGTTTGACAGCCATATCACGGTGCCGCTGGATTTCGGCACGGCCGGCAATGAAGCCGACAAAGATGGCAGCGGCCAGTTCGACCTCGCCAAGGCCGCACGCGGACGCTTGTCGGGCGCGGCCTTGACGATTTTCGGCTGGCCGGAAATCTGGAACGGCCCCAATGCGCCACACAAACCCAGCGATGGCTTTGTCGAAGAAGCCCGTCACGAGCAGGAGGTGCGCTACAAGATCATCTCCGGCATGGTGCGCGACTTTCCCAATCAAGTGGGCATCGCCTACACCCCGGACGATTTCCGGCGCCTGCATGGCGAGGGCAAGTTTGCGATCTTTATCAACATGCTCAATGCCTACCCGCTGGGCAACGACCTCAACCAGTTGGACCTGTGGACGGCACGCGGCATGCGCATGTTCGGCTTCAGCTATATCGGCAACAACGCCTGGTCCGATTCGTCGCGCCCGCTGCCGTTTTTCAATGACTCGACCGACGCCCTCGAAGGGCTGTCGGCGATCGGCCAGCAAGCGGTGCATCGCCTGAATGACTTGGGCGTGATCATCGACGTGTCGCAAATGTCGACCAAGGCCGTTGAGCAAGTGGCGCAACTAAGCCGCACACCAATGGTAGCGTCCCACTCGGCGCCACGCGCCTCGGTGGATATTCCGCGCAACCTCAGCGACAAGGAGTTGCAACTGATCAAGAACAGCGGCGGCGTGGTGCAGGTGGTGGGCTTCCCGGCCTATTTGCGCCCCTTGAGCCAACCGACCCAGGCCAAACTCAACGCCCTGCGCGCGCGCTTCGATTTGCCCCCACTGCCTAACCTGGCCATGGCCTTGATGCCCGGCGACGCGATCATTGCCGCCTGGTCCGAGCAAAAGTTCGGCCAGTACGCCAGCGCGCTGTACGCGATTCTCGACGAAGAACCCAAGGCCTCCCTCAAGGATTGGGGCGATGCCATCGACTACACCGTGCGCAAAATCGGAATCGATCATGTCGGCATCTCGTCGGACTTCAACGACGGCGGCGGCATCCAGGGTTGGGAAAACGTCGGCGAGGTGCGCAACGTCACCGCCGAGCTGATCCAGCGTGGCTACTCCGAAGCCGACATTGCCAAGCTGTGGGGAGGCAACTTCCTGCGCGTATGGGACCAGGTACAAAAAGCCGCCAAGCCCTTGGCCAACCGCTAATCAGCCTTGAAGTAAGCCCATGACCGACCGCCGCACTTTTCTCAAGCAGGCTGGCGTACTTGCCGCCAGCCTGCCGCTGGGCGCAGCCCTGCTCCCGCACGCCACGGCAGCCGCCCCTGCGCCTGCCCGCAACGACTCATGGGCAGGGTTCAAACAGCTGTTCACCCAGGACCCGGACTACCTGCACTTTTCCAACTTTCTGGTGACGTCACACCCCAAGCCCGTGCGCGAAGCCATTGATCGCTACCGCCAGCAGATCGACCGCAACCCGGGCCTGGCGATGGACTGGGGCCTTGAGGAAACCTGGAAACGCGAAGGCCAGGTCCGCGAGTGGGCCGGGCGCTACCTGAACGCCACACCGCCACAGATCGCGCTCACCGGCAGTACCTCGGAAGGCCTCGCAATGATCTACGGCGGGATCAAGCTGCGGCCTGACCAGGAAATCCTCACCACCGAGCACGAGCACTACGCCACGCAGAGCGTGCTGGATTTTCGCGTTGCCCGGCAAGGTACGCAGGTGCGCCGAATTCGCTTGTTCGAAAATGCCCACCAGGTGTCCGTAGACGAAGTGCTTGGCAATATCGAGCGCGCCATTCGCCCCAATACCCGCGTGCTGGGCATGACCTGGGTGCAATCCGGCAGCGGCGTGAAGCTGCCCATCGGCGAGATCGGCAGGCTGGTGGAAGCCCTCAACCGCAACCGTGACGACAAGGACCGCATTCTCTATGTGGTCGATGGCGTGCATGGCTTTGGCGTGGAGAACCTGGATTTTCCGGCCATGCACTGCGATTTCTTTATCGCCGGCACCCATAAATGGATGTTCGGGCCCCGCGGCACCGGGTTGGTCTGCGCACGCGATGCCGAGAACAACTACGTGACACCGATGGTGCCGACCTTCTCCGAAGACACCAATTTCGCCACCACCATGACCCCCGGTGGCTACCACGCGTTCGAGCATCGCTGGGCGGCGGACGAGGCCTTCAAGCTGCACCTGACATTGGGCAAGGCACCCGTGCAGGCGCGTATTCACGAACTGAACACCGAGCTGAAAAACCTACTGCTGGCCCACCCGCAGATCGAACTGGTCACGCCGCGCAGCACCGACCTGTCAGCCGGCTTTACGTTCTTCCGCGTCAAGGGCCAGGACAGCGATGCCGTGGCCGCCTACCTGATGAAAAAGCGCGTGGTGGTCGATGCGGTCGACCGCGATGTCGGCCCAGTGATTCGCACCTCGCCTGGCCTGCTTAACAGCTCGGACGAGATCCAGCACTTCATGACCTTGCTGAGCCAACGGTTGTGACAGCGACTTTTTTCCTTTGAACGAGATGCCCACATGAATCCATCCCGACTCAACCCCCTGACAGCCCTGGCGTTGACCGCCCTGTGCGCGGCGGCACTGCCGAATCTGGCCCAGGCCGCTACGCCGCAGCCCGGCAAGGTGTTCAAAGACTGCAAGGACTGCCCGGAAATGGTCGTGCTGCCGGCCGGCACGTTCACCATGGGCACCCCCGAAGACGAAGTCGGTCGCGAGCCCGACGAAGGTCCGATGCACGCCGTGACCTTCGCCAAACCTTTCGCCATGAGCCGCTTTCAGATCACCGCCGGCGAATGGGACAGCTATATCCGCCAGAGCGGGGTCAAGATCGCCGATGGCGACACTCGCCCCGGCCGCGAATGCATTGCCAGCAAGCCGCGCTACCCGCAAGGGCCGCGCCAACCGGCCGTATGCATGGACATGGACGACGTGAAGAACTACGTCGCCTGGCTGTCGAAAAAGACTGGGCAGCAGTATCACATGGTCAGTGAAGCCCAGCGCGAATACGCCGCCCGCGCCGGCACAAGCGGACCGTTCCCGTTTCCTTTCGATGCAGGCAAGGGCTACAGCATCGCCGAACACGCCAATACTTACGGGCCGGCGGATGGCTACAGCTATTCCTCGCCGGTCGGCAGTTACCCGCCGAATGCATTTGGCATGTATGACATGCATGGCAATGTGTATGAGCGTGTGGCCGACTGTGAACACCCCAACTACATCGGCGCGCCCACCGACGGCAGCGCCTGGGTGGAGCCGAACTGCGAGAGCTACCAGATCCGCGGCAATGACTGGGGCGAGGCGCCGGTATTTTCGCGCTCGGGCAACCGCAACAACATCTACCCGCAGACGCGCGGTGACTGGATTGGTTTTCGCGTAGTGCGCGATCTCTAAGACCGACACCCCTCAAATGTGGGCGCGGGCTTGCTCGCGAAGGCGGTGAATCAGTCGATACATCCGGCGACTGACACAGCGCTTTCGCGAGCAAGCCCGCGCCCACATTTTGCCCTGCATACCTCAGCTACAGCTCGGCTGAATCAAGCCTGCCTGGCCAGCAATTCCAAGCCTTCATGCAACGCCGGGAACAGGCTGTTGTTGAAGTTGTTCCAGCGCAATTCAAGGATGGTGTCTTGCGGCGAAATCTCGGTTTTGAGCACGTCGTGGAACACTTCACCCGAATCGATGCCGTTGTCCACGTAGTGGAACGACGCCCCGGTGAGATACAGCGGCTGCGACGGCGTGGTTGCCTTGGTCGCCCAATCCACCACGGTTTGCCCACGCGCACCGTACAAGGCATTCCAGGTGGCATAGGCCCCACGGCGCTCGTAAGGCGATTCGAGACGGGTAATCCCCGGGTGAATGTTCATGATGCGCCGCGCAAACGGGGCGCCCGGCCGCACCAGTTCATCCAGGATCACCAACAAACCATCCAACACCACGATGTCAGCCTTCAACTCCACCAGCGTGTCGTGCAAGCGGCGCTCGAAATCCTGCTTGCCGGCGATGTGTTCGGCGCTACCGCGAGGCAGGCGGCGGTAGGTGGACGGCACGCTCAGCAACAGGTCGTTGACCAGCTGCCCTTGCACCCGCAAGTCCGCCGGGTACAGCCACTGGCGGCCCGGCTGATAGGCAAAGCCGTAATCGCTGACCAACTGCTGGTCCCGTGGGTTGTGTTCGTCATCGTCGTAGACCACGCCGACCAGGTTATACGCCGCGCCCAGCGGCGTGTCGTTCAGCGACCCCACCAGAAACTCCAACACCGATTTCATGTAGCGCTCATGGTCTTTGTAAGCCACCGGCTGCCCTGCCTTGTCGGCCGCGGCATTTCTCAGGGACCACACATACACCAGGTTCTTTTTGGTCATTTTTCGCTCTCGCTGAATGGACTGCGCACAGCGCCAATACACGTGCGCCTACAGCACAAGAACGAACCAGCCCGGCGGCAATTTATGCCTGGCCGCAGCCGTCGGGCGTGCGGCGCTAAATACTCGCGCTGACGCTTCGTTTGTCATGGGTAAGGGTCTGTGTGCCCAGCCCCTCTTTTCACTCTCCGGGAAGTATTTATGACCGACCCCAAACGCAGCGCCTTCAAAGGTCTGCTCGCCTTGCTCAGGCCGTTTCGCAGCATCGTGACCGTCTCTGTCGCCCTCGGCATGGTCGGCGGCCTGGCCATCACCCTGCTGCTGGCCACCATCAATAACGCCCTGCATTCGGCCAATGGCATGACCCAGGGCGTGGTGCTGACCTTTGCGGTGCTGTGTGTACTGGCCCTGGTCAGTTCGATCATTTCAGACATCGGCACCAACTACGTCGGCCAACGCATCATCGCCGCCCTGCGCAAAGACCTGGGTGAAAAAGTGCTGTCGGCGCCCATCGGGCAGATCGAGCAGTATCGCTCGCACCGCCTGATCCCGGTGCTGACCCATGATGTCGACACCATCAGCGACTTTTCCTTTGCCTTCACGCCGTTGGCCATCGCCGCGACCGTCACCCTCGGCTGCCTGGGTTACCTGGCCTATCTGTCGGTGCCGATGTTCCTGATGATGGTGGTGGCGATCATTATCGGCAGTGCCGTGCAGTTCATCGCCGGCGGCAAAGGCATCCAGGGTTTCGACCTGGCGCGCAGCCATGAGGATGAACTGCAGCGTTATTACAACGCGATCGCTTCCGGCGCCAAGGAACTGCGCATGCACCGGCCACGGCGTTTTCGCATGAACACCCATCGCATCCAGGAAACCGCCGACCGCATCAGCGACATCCAGGTGCGCTCGGTCAACATTTATATCCTGGCCAAGACCTTTGGCTCGATGCTGTTCTTCGTGGTGATCGGCCTGGCCCTGGCGATGCAGGCCTATAACCCGAACCCGGACCCGACCGTGATCACCGGTTTCGTGCTGGTGCTGCTGTACATGAAAGGCCCGCTGGAACACCTGCTGGGCTACCTGCCGGTGGTGGGCAAGGCGAAGATCGCCTTTGGCCGTATCAGCGAATTGTCACAGCGCTTCTCCTCCCCCGAACCGCACCTGCTGATGGATGACAGCGAAGCCCCCACACCCGTGGTCAACAGCCTGGAACTGCGCGGCGTGAGCTACCGCCCGCCGGCAGTAGAAGGCAGCGAACCGTTCCACCTGGGGCCGATCAACCTGAGCATCAAACAAGGCGATATCGTGTTTATCGTCGGCGAAAACGGCAGCGGCAAGACCACGCTGATCAAACTGTTGCTAGGCCTGTACTCACCGCAGGCCGGCGAGATCCGCCTCAACGGCGAGGCCGTGACCGACCCTGAGCGCGATGATTATCGCCAACTGTTCACGACGATTTTTTCCGACTATTACCTGTTCGATGACCTGGTGCAGGGCAGCGCCACTTCGTCATTGGACAGCGCCGCCAAATACCTCGAACGCCTGGAGATCGCGCACAAGGTCAGCGTCAAGGATGGCGTATTCAGCACCACCGACCTGTCCACCGGCCAACGCAAGCGCCTGGCGTTGGTCAACGCGTGGCTCGAAGAACGCCCGGTGCTGGTGTTTGACGAATGGGCGGCCGACCAGGACCCGGCCTTTCGCCGGATTTTCTACACCGAGCTGCTGCCCGACCTCAAGCGCCTGGGCAAAACCATCATCGTGATCAGCCACGACGACCGCTATTTCGATATCGCCGACCAATTGGTACGCCTGCGCGCCGGCCAGGTTGTGCACGAATGGGAGCCTGCCTGAAATTTCTTTTCCGGTTTATCCAAGTAGGAACGTCTCACTAGTGTTAATGAGAACCAGCCTCAATAAACACCTATGACTTGCCCACTTACACATAGAAGAGAAAGCATCCATGCCAGCAAGACTCGGTCTCAGCCCTCTGAGCAAAGCGCTATCCATGCGCCGGGCCCTGAACATCAATCTGCTTCCGAACGCCCTGGCCCTGGCGATATCGTTGCCGGTGGCAGGCTATGCGCAGGCGCAGGAGATCGAGCTGGATATTCCGTCACAGGCGCTGGGGAGCGCGCTGCAGGAATTCGGTCGTCAGACCAACGTGCAAGTGCTGTACAGCCCAAGCGATGTGCAGGGCAAGAACAGTCGTGCGGTGAAGGGCAAAATGGAGCCACAGCGGGCAATTGATACCTTGCTGGGTGGGACTGAGACCACGCACAGCCTCAGTGGCAACTCGCTGACCGTGACCGCTGCCGGCGCAACCGCAGGGCTGGAACTGAGCCCGACCCAAGTGACCGGCAACGCGCTGGGCAACATCACCGAGGACTCCGGTTCCTACACGCCGGGCACCATTGCCACCGCCACACGGCTGACCCTGACGCCTCGGCAAACGCCACAATCGATCACTGTCATCACCCGTCAGCACATCGAAGACTTCGCCTTGAATAACGTCGATGACGTGATGCGCCACACGCCGGGCATCACCGTGTCGGCGTATGACACCGACCGCACCAACTATTATTCCCGTGGTTTCTCGGTCAACAGCTTCCAGTACGACGGCATTCCCTCGACCGTGCGCAACGTCGGGTATTCGGCGGGCAACACCCTGAGCGACATGGCAATCTATGACCGTGTCGAAATACTCAAGGGCGCCACCGGCCTGCTCAACGGTGCGGGCTCATTGGGTGCGACCATCAACCTGATTCGCAAGAAGCCCACCTCGGAGTTCAAGGGCCATGTCCAGTTGGGCGCAGGCTCCTGGGACAACTACCGCAGCGAAGTGGATGTCAGCGGCCCACTGACCGAGAGCGGCAATGTGCGTGGTCGCGCGGTTGCCGCGTACCAGGACAAAAAGTCCTTCATGGACCACTATTCACGCAAGACCGAAACCTACTACGGCATCACCGAATTCGACCTGTCCCCGGACACGATGCTGACCGTCGGCTTCGACTACCAGGACAACATTCCGAAAGGCTCCAGCTGGTCCGGTGCCTTCCCGCTGGTGAACTCCAACGGCAGCATCAACAAGATGCCGCGCTCCTACAACAACGGCGCTGACTGGAGTTCCTGGGAGCAAAATACCCGTACCGCCTTTGCCATGCTGGAACATGACCTGGGCGACGGCTGGGTGACCAAGTTCCAACTCGACCATAAGATCAACAGTTACCATGCCGACCTCGGTTCGATTCAGTTCGTTGAACCCCAGACCGATGGCAGCGCGTCGATCAACGGGCAGAAGTACACCGGCGAGACCAAAAGCACCTCCGCCGACCTGTATGCCACCGGGCCTTTCAGCCTGTTTGGCCGCGACCATGAACTGGTGGTAGGCGGCTCGATCGGTACCTCGCGCTGGCAGGGCAAGGGCTATTGGTCGCCTGACTGGCCGCAGGGCAACAAAGTCGACTTCTACAACTGGAATGGCAAGATCGCGCGGCCAATCTACGGTCCGCCCCAACAGTACACCGACGACACGATCCGCCAGACCGGCTACTACGTGACCACGCGCTTGAACGTGATGGATGACCTCAACGTGATCCTCGGTGGGCGCGTTGCCAACTACCACGTCACCGGTATCAACCCCTCGTACAAGGAAACCGGCCGGTTCATCCCGTATGCGGGCGTGATCTACGACCTCAACGACAATTTCTCGCTGTACACCAGCTACACCGATATTTTCCAACCTCAAGAAAGCACCTATAAAGACCGCAACGAAAAGCTGCTGAACCCGGACGAAGGGCAAAACTACGAGTTCGGTCTCAAAGGCGAATTCCTTGACGGCCGCCTGAACACCAGCATCGCCTACTTCGAGGTGCATGAGACTAACCGGCCGATCTCGGACGATGCGTACAACAACCAGACGCCCACCCCGCAAAACTATGCGTTCAAAAGCTCCAAAGCCGTCACCAAAGGCTATGAAGCGGAAATCTCCGGGGAATTGAGCCCAGGCTGGCAAGTACAAGGTGGCTACACCCACAAGATCGTGCGCGACGAAGACAACAAGAAGATCTCCACCTTCGAGCCGGAGCATCAGGTCAACCTGAACACCACCTACAAGCTCAAGGGCAACCTGGACAAGTTCACCATCGGTGGCGGCCTGCGCTGGCAGAGCAAGGGCTGGTACGAGATCTGGAACTCGCCGCTCAACAAAAACCAGGACATCACCCAGGAATCCTACTGGCTGGTGGACCTGATGACGCGCTACCAAGTCACCAAGAACCTTTCGGCGACCGTCAACTTCAACAACATCTTCGACAAGTCCTACTACACCAACGTGGGCTTCTATAACTCGGCCGCCTACGGTGAGCCGCGTAACGTGATGTTCAGCACCCGCTGGGACTTCTGACCGGATGCCTTGATCGCCCCCGGACGATCAAACCGCCGCCCGATGAAAGCGCCGCTTTCATTGGGCTTTTTTTTGG
>NZ_LXJP01000039.1:0-63983 GCF_001728855.1 Pseudomonas sp. AP19
CACCGGGTTGGAAACCAACTGCTCCCCCGCCTTCAACGGCGCAACCGGCACCGTCTTGATCGGCGTCGCCGCGCTACCAATCAGCAGTGGCTTCACCGCCTCGGCATGCAGCTCCAACCTGGGCATCACCAGCTTGGTCGCCAACAACTCCAGCAGATCCCGCGCCCGCCCAGACTTGATGTGCCCCAGCACCTGCGTACCCAGGCGTACCGCCACACCCATTCCCGCAGTCGCCCAGATCAGCAGCAGGTTGATCAACACCTCGCCGGTGATTTCCCCCATCAGTTCGTTCATTTCTTGCGGCGGCAGCATTCGCATCCAACTGACCATCGCCGACACATAAATGAACAACAACGGCTCATCGCTGAGTATCAGCAGGCCGTTGGCAATCGCGTCGTTGCCGAGCTTCAGCAGTTCATCAAGTTCGGTTTGGGAGATGTATTGCAGCAATTTCTCGCTGTTGGGCTGGATGTCCGCCAGCAAGTCAAACAGTTGCGTGATGTTGTCCCACAGCCCGTAAAGCGCTTTGCCCATGCCACTGAGAAACGCCGCTTCCAGCACCCGGCGCCGATCCAGCGGAGTAGCGTTCGTGTAGTCTTTCCACTGCGCTTGGAACGTGCCGTTCCACTCGCTGCGCAGGCGCGCCTCCAACGCCCCGATCACCGACTGATAAGACGCGTACAGCGCCTTGACGTGATCTGTGGAAACGTTGGGATAGAAGCTGATTCGGTACGGCTGGTTGCGGTCGCAGTCGGTGATTTCGAGAATGCCGCTGGGGCCGATGGTCTTGTGGATTGGCTCGCCCAGCGGCCCGCCGTTGGGATCGACACGTTGCAGCACCACCGGCGTGTTGCCGATCGGCACAAACCGCGTGCTCTGGAACATGTGCACCAGGGTCAACGTGCCGTTGGCCTGGCAGGTAGCAACAGTGCTGCTGGGAAAAATGGCGCGGTGGATGGGCGCGACCAGCGCCACCTCGTCGCCGACCTTGAACACCTGCTCGACATCCAGCGCCGAAAAGCTCCAGAAGCTCGCAGCCCAGTCGTCAAAGGTGTTCAGGCACTCTCTAAAGTCGCGCAAGACGGTTTCAACATCGACCGTCTTGGCATCCATTGGGGTCAGGGCCAGCCTGCCAATGGCCGTGTTCAAGCGACAGCCCCAAAACCCTGGGCTTTAACAAAGAAAACCATCTGCAATCCCTCGCACTGTGTGATCAGGCGAAGGACTTTGCAGAGGTTTTAAGGAGAGATCTGTAGAGCTTGTCCGGCTGTTACGTGGGAAGTTTCAGTAGTCCTTGTCGGTGATCCATTGACATGATTCAACGCGTTCTCAGCGCTGCGCAAACGCCAGGTTCAACCCCAGCCCGGCAAAGGCCGTGGCAAAACTGCGTCGCAGCCAGTTCTGCACACGTGGCGACTCGACCACTGCACGACGAAACACATTCGCCAACAGGCCATACAGTACAAACACTGCAAGCGTCATCGCCATGAACACGCCGCTCAGTACCAGCATCTGCAAGGCCGGCGCGGTGCCGCCTGGCGTTACGAATTGAGGCAGGAAGGCCAGGAAGAAAATTGTCAGCTTGGGGTTAAGAATGTTCAGCAAGAAGCCACGCAGGATCAGGCTGCGCGCGGTCGCAACTGTCGGCGTGTCGTTCATTGCAAAGGCCGAGCGGTCACGCCAGGTGGCATAGGCCAGGTACAGCAGGTAGGCCGCGCCGGCGAATTTCAATGCTTCGAAGGCCAAGGCGCTGGTGTGGAGCAGGGCGGACAGGCCCAGTATCGACGCCAACAAGTGCGGGATGATCCCGGCGGTGCAGCCCAGCGCGGCAAATATGCTGGCGCGTTTGCCGGAGGTCAGGCCGGTAGAGACGGTAAAAATCACCCCAGTGCCGGGGATCAGTAAGACGATCAGGCAGGTGACGAGGACATTCAGACTGAGCATGGCATCCAACTCCGTGTGCGAATGGCTGATGACGGATGCTGTCACGTTCGGTGATAACTGGCGAGTGCACCAGGTTGGCGAACCCCGGTTAGACTTACCTGTCGATATCCGCATTGCCCGGCCCGTCGTTATTCAAGGAAGCCCCATGTATTCAAGCCGTCTGATCCTGTGCCTCACTACGTTGCTGGTGCTGGCCGGCTGCTCCACCCCACGTGGCCCGCAGCAGCCTGAGCGCAGCGAAGCCGAGGTAAAGGCGCAGATCGTGCGCCTGTTGCCAGCCTCGGTACCGGACCGCAGTGGCTGGGCCCAGGACATTTACACCGCTTTCGACACCCAGAAAATCTACCCCAGCACCGAGCATATCTGCGCTGTGCTGGCGGTGACCGAGCAAGAGTCCACCTACCAGGTCGACCCACCCGTACCGAACATGGGCAAGATCGCCCAGGACGAAATTCTGCGCCGTGCCGGCAAGGTCCATGTCCCGGCGTTTGTGGTGCGTGCCGCGCTGCAATTGCGCTCGCCCAGCGGCAAGACTTACGCCGATCGTCTCACTGGCGCACGTACAGAGAAGGACCTCAGCGGCATCTTTGATGATTTCATCAGCAGTGTGCCCTTGGGCAATACCTTGTTTGACGGTTTCAACCCGGTGCATACCGCCGGCCCCATGCAGGTCAGCATCGACTTTGCGCAATAACACGCCCGTGATTATCCCTACACCGTGGATGGCACGATTCGACGCGAAGTCTTCACCCGTCGTGGTGGGATGTATTTTGGTATCACCCATCTGCTCGGTTACCCGGTGAACTACGACCAGCCGTTGTACCGCTTCGCCGATTTCAACGCGGGCTGGTATGCCAGCCGTAACGCTGCGTTTCAGGCTGCCGTCAGCCGTGCCAGCGGCACCGAGCTGGCGTTGGACGGGGATTTGATTCGTTATGGGTCGCTGCTGCCGGGTACCACAGAGCTGGCGGTGCGCTCACTGGGTTCGAAGTTGGACATGCGCAACCCCAGCATCCGCAGCCAACTGGAGCAGGGCGAGCAATTGGACTTTGAGCAGACCACCCTCTACCAGCGTGTGTTTGCTCTAGCGGATAAGGCGGCAGGCAAGCCGATGCCACGGGCGATCCTGCCGGGCATCGTGCTCAAGAGCCCGAAGATCACCCGCAACCTGACCACGGCGTGGTTTGCCAAGCGGGTGGATGAGCGCTATCAGCGCTGTATGAAGCGCTGATCATGGGCGGCGTTTAACGAACCGGCGCCACAGCCAGACCCACAACCACACCACCGGGAACGCCAGGATCAAAAACGGCAGCACATAACTGGCGCGTTCCAGGGCGTCCGCCGTGCCGTTTACCAGGTTGTCACCCAGGTTGCTGAACATTCGGCTGAAGCGTGACTGTTGATGCGCACCGTCGGAAGAGCGGAAGTTCAGGGTCACACGGTTGGTATCAAGGCGACGTTGCTGGCCCGCGGCGACCTGTGCCAGTTCCTGCAGTTCGTTTTCGACAGCGGCCTGTTCCTTGCTCAGGGCGATCAGGTCGCTGACGCTGATGTCCTTGCGCTTGGCCAGTTCGTCGAGGCGTTGCTGTTGGGCTTGCAGGCGATCCTGGCGACGGCGCACATCGGCCACCGCGTCGGCCAGGTCTTCGGCACTGGTGATGCGCTGGCCGAGTTTCCCGCCTTCAGCGGCCAGTGTGACCATCGGCTCCACGCCGCTAGGCGCGATGCGCAGGATGAGCGTGCCGCCATGGTCATCCTCGGTGATGCCCAGAATATTGCAGGCGCCGAAACGTGCCGACTCACACGCCTCACGGGTAGCGTGCATACGTGGTGCAAGCAGGGCGCCAGGCAGCGCCAGCGTCAGCTCATGCTCATAGGCCAACTGCGCACCGGCCCGGCCTTGTTCGCCGTTGATCACGGAGGCGCGGGAGTGATCCTTGGGCGAGCAACCCGCCAGGGCCAGGCCGGCCAGCAAGATCAGAAGCAGCGGTTTTGTTGTGCCTTCCAGATGGCGCATGGCAGTTCCTTTGGCGGTGCAGGGGAAATGGATCGCGATTAAAGCGGGTCTGGCGTATTTACGCAAAGCATCGCGCAGAATTTGCGTGGCTGATGGTGATGGCAGCCTCGCAGAGCCAGGCGTACACCTCAAACCTTATGCCAAGGAAGAACGCGCCATGATCGCTCACACTGTGCCCGAAGGGTTCGTCTCGCTGCCGCGCAGCAGCCTGTTGCTCGACTTGTTAGGCCCGGCGTATTGCCGCGGTGAAGGTTGGCAGCTGGAAATCGGCCTGCGCGCCGACAACCGCCATGCCAATGGGCGCGGCACGGTGCACGGTGGGGTGTTAGCGACTCTGGCGGATATCGGCATGGGGTATGCGATGGCGTTTTCCAGCGAGCCAGCGTTGCCGTTAATGACCGCGAGCATGACCCTGGACTACCTGGGCGCGGTGCAGGTGGGTGAGTGGATGGTGGTGCGGTTGGAGCATCATCAACGGGGTCGGCAGATGGCGTTCGCCACGGCGAGTTTGCAGGTGGGGGAGAAGGTCGTCGCGCGGGCGAGCGCGGTGTTTGCGGTGCCTCGTACCGACTGACAGTGAAGTCATCTGGGTGTTTTTTCAGGCCTGCCGCGCAAAGAAAAGGCCCGGTTTTCGTGGAACCGGGCCTTTTCCATGTTGCTCTTGAATCAGCTGCGTTCGAGGGCGAGGGCTACGCCTTGACCACCACCGATGCACAGCGTCGCGAGGCCTTTCTTGGCATCGCGCTTGATCATTTCATGCAGCAGGGTCACCAGCACGCGGCAGCCTGAGGCACCGATCGGGTGGCCGATGGCGATAGCGCCACCGTTGACGTTGACCTTGTCCGCATCCCACTCCAGCTCTTTGCCCACCGCCAGGGATTGCGCGGCGAAGGCTTCGTTAGCTTCGATCAGGTCCAGCTCGCCCAGGCTCCAGCCGGCTTTCTCCAGGCAGCGGCGGGTGGCCGAGACCGGGCCGATGCCCATGATGGCGGGGTCAACACCGGCGTTGGCGTAGCTGGCAATACGCGCCAGAACGGGCAGGCCGAGTGCCTTGGCTTTATCCGCGCTCATCAGCAGTACCGCCGCCGCGCCGTCATTGAGGCTGGAGGCGTTGCCGGCGGTGACGCTGCCGTCTTTTTTGAACGCGGGCTTGAGCTTGGCCAGGGATTCGGCAGTGGTGCCGGCGCGCGGTTGTTCATCGACCGCGAAAGCCACCGGGTCGCCTTTGCGCTGAGGAATCAGGATCGGGGTGATTTCATCGACAAACCGACCGGCCTCAATCGCTGCAGTGGCTTTCTGCTGGGAGGCTGCGGCGAAGGCGTCCTGGGCTTCGCGGCTGATGCCGTATTTGTCCACCAGGTTCTCGGCGGTGATGCCCATGTGGTAGTCGTTGAATGCATCCCACAGGCCGTCGGTGATCATGCTGTCGATCATCTTGGCGTGGCCCATGCGCAAGCCGGTGCGCGCAGCGGGCAGAACGTACGGCGCCAGGCTCATGTTTTCCATGCCGCCGGCGATGATCACCTCAGCGTCGCCGCAACGAATCGCCTGGGCGCCCAGGTGCAGCGCTTTGAGGCCAGAACCGCACACCTTGTTCAGGGTCAAGGCCGGCACAGCATGCGGCAGGCCGGCGAGAATCGACGCCTGGCGCGCAGGGTTCTGGCCGCTGCCGGCGGTGAGCACCTGGCCGAGGATGACTTCATCCACCTGAGCCGGGTCCAGGCCGGTCTGCTCCAGCAGGCGACGGATCACGGCCGCGCCCAGTTCCGGCGCCGGGATACTGGCCAGCGAACCTTGAAAGCTGCCCACGGCGGTGCGGGTGGCAGCAACAATCACGACGTCTTGCATGGAATCTGTCCTCACTGGAAGTGCATTTCTGGAACGTGGTCCGGGACGATCAGTTTACCGGCGGTCTTGCTCACAATCTCTTCAACGCTGACGCCAGGTGCGCGTT
Organism: Pseudomonas sp. AP19; assembly: GCF_001728855.1. Lineage (NCBI taxonomy): Bacteria > Pseudomonadati > Pseudomonadota > Gammaproteobacteria > Pseudomonadales > Pseudomonadaceae > Pseudomonas > Pseudomonas sp. AP19. The sequence goes on from NZ_LXJP01000039.1 coordinate 5,916, forward strand.
CCTTGAGGACAAAAGCGCCATTTTCGATTTCCAGGTAAGCAAGATCGGTCAGCACACGCTTGATGCACTTGGCGCCCGTCAGCGGCAGGCTGCATTGGCTGAGCAACTTGGACTCACCGTCCTTGGAGGCGTGGGTCATGATGACGATGATGTTTTCCGCGCCGGCCACCAGGTCCATGGCGCCGCCCATGCCTTTGACCAGTTTGCCGGGGATCATCCATGAGGCGATATTGCCGTGTACGTCGACTTCAAACGCGCCGAGCACGGTGAGGTCGACGTGGCCGCCGCGAATCATCGCGAAGGACTCGGCGGAGGAGAAAATCGACGCGCCAATGCGCGCCGTCACCGTTTGTTTGCCGGCGTTGATCATGTCGGCATCGATGGTTTCTTCAGTCGGAAACGGACCCATGCCCAGCAGGCCGTTTTCCGATTGCAGCATCACTTCCATGCCTTCGGGGATGTAGTTGGCCACGAGGGTCGGAATGCCGATGCCGAGGTTGACGTAGAAACCATCCTGCATTTCGCGGGCGACGCGTTGAGCCATTTGTTCGCGGGTAAGAGCCATTTCTTGTCTCCTTATTATTTGGGCTGGAGGATTATTTGCGGACGGTGCGCTGTTCGATGCGCTTCTCGAAGGTGCCGCAGATGATCCGGTCGACGTAGATGCCAGGGGTGTGGATCTGCGCCGGGTCCAGCTCGCCCGGTTCGACGATTTCTTCAACTTCGACCACGGTGATCTTGCCGGCGGTGGCGGCCAGCGGGTTGAAGTTCTGGGCGGTGTGACGGTAGATGACGTTGCCGAAGTGGTCGGCTTTCCAGCCTTTGACAATCGCGAAGTCGCCGGTGATGGACTCTTCCATCAGGTACGGGCGACCGTTGAATTCGCGGGTTTCCTTGCCTTCGGCCACCGGGGTGCCGACGCCGGTAGCGGTGAAGAACGCCGGGATGCCGGCACCGCCTGCGCGCATTTTTTCTGCGAGGGTGCCTTGTGGGGTGAGCACTACTTCGATTTCGCCGCTGAGCAGTTGCTTCTCGAACAGCGCATTTTCACCGACGTAGGACGCGATCACTTTGCGGATCTGCTTTTCTTCCAGCAGCACGCCCAGGCCGAAACCGTCGACGCCGCAATTATTGGAAACCACGGTCAGGTTGCGGGTGCCTTTGCGTTTGATCTCGGCGATGAGGTTTTCCGGAATGCCGCACAAGCCAAAACCACCGGAAAGCACCGTCATGCCGTCTTCCAGGCCTGCCAGTGCTTCTTCATAGGACGCCACGCGTTTATCGAAACCTGCCATATGCACCTCTTTTATTGTTTGTGGGCCAGCCAATGAGCCGAGTGTTGCGCCGACGCATTGATTTGTTAAGTTGTTTTTTAAGGTTGATTGATTTAGAAAACAGCATAGTCGACGTGTGGCCCGGAGCAGCTTTATGACCGTTAAACAGATGCGAGCCTTTCTCGCCGTGGCCCAGAGCCTGAGTTTCGCCGCTGCCTGCGAGCGCCTGCACCTTTCCCAATCGGCCTTGAGCCTGACGATCAAGGGGCTGGAGGAGGGCTTGGGTGGCCGCCTGTTCAGCCGCAATACCCGCAACGTCGCGCTGACGCCTGAAGGTGAATCGTTGTTACCCCTGGCGCGGCGCCTGATTGCGGAGTGGGACAACGCCGAGGATGAACTGCGCCAGCGCTTCACCCTGCAGCGTGGCCGCGTCACCGTGGCCGCGATGCCCTCGTTTGCGGGCAACCTGCTGCCGCCGATTCTGAAGATATTCCGCGCACGTTACCCTCAGGTGAATGTGACGGTGCATGACCTGATCAACGAGCAGGTACTGGAGATGGTCCGCGACCGTCAGGTGGAACTGGGCGTGGCGTTCGAACCGTCCGAAGGTTCGTCATTGGCATTCACGCCGTTGTACCTGGACCGGTTCATCGCCGTGGTGCCGGGCGATTCGCCCTTGGCACAGTGTGCCGAAATCGACTGGAAAACCTTATTGGAGCAACCGTTCATTACTCTGCAACGGCCCTCCACGGTGCGGGTGATGTTGGAGGAACACTTGGGTGCCTTGCAGATGAAGTTGCCGGTGGCGCTGGAGAGTCATCAACTGGCCACGGTGGGCAAGATGGTTGCTAACGGCCTGGGCGTCAGTGCCGTACCGGCATTGTGCGCACGCCAGATGGAGGAGGCGGGTGCCCATTGCATTACGTTGGGCGATCCGGTGATCGAGCGGCCCATTGGTGTTCTGACCAAACCCGGGCATGAGTTGTCGGCGGCGGCGCAGGTGTTGTTTGATATTTTTCGCGATGAAGCGGCGAAGGGCAGGTTTCCTGCACGGCTATAAAGTTAAGCAACGTCAGGTATTAAAAAGCCCGCTCGAATAAACGAGCGGGCTTAAAATTAAGTGGCACTGTTATCAGCAGTATCTATCAATCACTTTAACCTGCGATTGGCCTTTGAGGTGCTGCCATTCGGTATTAAGTGTGTGAAAAACTTGCTCGATAAAGTTGCGATCGGCAGCCGCTTTCTTGCCAACATAACCCTGGCCGCGGCGGTACATCTTCAGGCGCGCCGCCAGTTCATGGTGGTTACGGTCGAACTCGGCTTCTTCGGTATGGGGCGCCAGGCAGTCAATGTTGACTTCACCCGATTTACCAATCCACAGGATATGGTCGTCGAGTTTGTCTTTCTGCGCTGCGAACATCTCAGCCAATTCATCGATAGTAGGTTGGTTGTTCAGATTCATGTGTAAGCCCCTTGACCAGTTGGCGATCTATCAGTTGATTCGTTAATACTGCTTAGTTGTCTCCGGTTCCGAAAACCGGGCGTCAGTGACGGTCTGCCGAATACGGGCAGGGTCTTGAACCTGATGCATGTAGTCTTGCTGATGAACTGCTACGCAATGGTTTCATAACGAAGACAAGTAGCGTTTGAGCCCCTTGTACCGATTCTTTCGAGCCGGTCAACTTCATCAATCTGCCTTGTGGGCAGTGCACATCCGGAAAAAACAGCTCGGCGGTCAGACGAGCTTGTTCAAAACGCTTGTTACCAACGCTCCCGATCCGGGAGACGTCTCGATAATGCAAGGACAAAAAGGTTACGTCAACGGTTATGTAGTGATTTTTTTAGAGCACTACATAAATCGCAGCAGGGACGGGAGAATGCGCGAAAACGTGACTCGGGCGTCATTTTTTGTGCGGTGGGTCGAAGGGCACGATCGTCGAACCAACACCCGAACCCACATTTTTTGATCTGCAGTGTCCTACTGCCCCAATCGCTCGACCAGCAAGGGCAGCAACCGCTCGCATGAGGCCTCGATCTTTACCTGTAACAGCTCATCCCCACGGGTCTTGCCCAGGTTGATGGCAATCACTGGCTTGCCGTGTTCCACCATTGCTTTGCACAGGCGGAACGCCGAGTAGGCCATCAGCGATGAGCCCACTACCAGCAAACCCTCGGCGTGCATCACCGCAGCCATTGCCTTGGCCGCCGTTGCCTGGGCGACATTCTCGCCAAAAAACACCACATCCGGTTTCAACCGTTGGCCGTTGCAGTAAGGGCAGTGAGGGACCTGGAAGCGCTCTTCAAAGGCTGGATCGAGCAGCGTATCGCCATCGGGCGCCTGCACGGCATCAACGCCGGCCAGATACGGGTTCTGATCTTCCATGACCCGCTGGATCACATCGCGCTCGCTGCGCTGTTGGCAATCCAGGCACAGCACCCAATGCAGGCTGCCATGCAGTTCGATCACCTCATCGCTGCCGGCCTGGTCATGCAAGGCATCGACGTTTTGCGTGATCAGCCCGCTGATGCGCTCGCGTTGTTGCAATGTCGCCAGCGCCCGATGCGCCTTGTTCGGTTGGGCGATGCATACCCGTGGCCAACCCAGCATCGCTCGCGCCCAGTAGCGGCGCCGCGCTTGAGGAGTGGCCAGGAACTCCTGGTACATCATTGGCGCCTTGCCTCGACGCACGCCCTCGCTGTCGCGATAGTCAGGGATACCCGACGACGTACTGATCCCCGCACCGGTCAACACCAAAAAGCGCCGTTCAGCCATGGCCCGGTGCAGCGCATCGAGGTGGTCCTGTTGATAGTCCAGCGTGTCGAGCATGGGGTCTCCTATTCGCCGCGGATGTATTGCTCCAGTTGCTTGATCAGGTCAGCCTGTTCGGCAATGGCTTCCTTGACCAGGTCACCGATGGAGAGCAGGCCCAGCAGTTTGCCGTCTTCGACCACGGGCAAGTGGCGCAGGTGACTGTCGGTCATGATGTTCATGCACGCCTCGACAGTTTTATGGGTATCGACGGTGATCACCGGTGAACTCATCACCTCATCCACCCTGGTGGTGACCGACGATAAGCCTTTGAGTATAAGTTTGCGCGCGTAATCACGTTCGCTGATGATCCCCACAACCGTGCCTTCTTTGACGACCGGCAAGGCCCCGACGTTTTTCTCGGACATCCGCACCAGTGCCTCAAACACGGTGTGGTCCCATTGGATCGTGTGGACGTCGTGATTCTTCTGGTCCTTGGCTTTGAGCAATTGTGCAACGGTCTTCATGGCGGCCACTCCGGTGTTGTTGTTGGGAAGTCAGCGGGTCACCTACAGAATCCTAGACGGCCCACGACGGAGCAAGGTCCAAAGCGGCGTTAAACCCGTCGAAAAACGTCATTCGCCGGATTTTTTCGACGTTATCCAGCATTTATCGGTTTTTTCGCTCGCTTGGCGGGGGTGGCTGGCGTTTTGCGCGGGGTGCTCTTGCGTTTCTTTTTCCACGGCGTAGCGCCTCGGCCTGCAGGGCTGGCCGGGCCGCTGATGGTCATGCGCATGCCATTGCAGCGCGCCACTTGTTTACTCATCCAGGCGGCCTGTTTGGCGACAAACTCTTCCAGGCTCATTTCACCGCTTTGCACCATGTCCAGTGCCTGTTCCCAGATCGCGGTGGTGCCGGGGTCGGCAATCGCCCGTGGCACCGCGTCGATCAGGCTGAACGCCGCCGCAGTCGCGGAGAGTGCCTTGCCGTTTTTGACCAGGTAACCACGGTCCAGCAGGCCTTGGATGATCCCGGCGCGCGTGGCTTCGGTGCCAATCCCGGTGGTGTCCTTGAGTTTTTGCTTGAGGAGTGGATCTTCCACCAGTTTGGCGACGTTTTTCATCGCTTTGATCAGGTCGCCTTCGGTGAACGGCTTGGGCGGTTGGGTCCACAGGTCCTTGAGGTTGACCTTGGCCACCGCATAATCCTGGCCCTGCACCAGCGTCGGCAACGCTTGCGGTGCGGCGGCCTCTCGGCCCTTGGCGGGCGCCTGCGCTTCGGGCAGCGCGCGCTTCCAGCCCGGCTCGATGACGACCTTGCCGACTGCGCGCAACGCCTGGCCGGCGCAGTCGAAATCCGCCTGGGTACGATCGTATTCATGGTTGGGCAGGAACTGCGCCAGGTAACGCGCACGAATGAGGGTGTAGACCGCGCGATGTTTGCCGGTGAGTTGCCCGACGTCCTTGCCTGCGCCGGTCGGGATGATGCCGTGGTGCGCGCTGACCTTGGCGTCGTTCCAGGCTCGCGAACGGCGTTGCGGGTCGATATGCGGCATCAGCTCGTTCACCGCCGCATCCGCACGGCCCAGCGCTGCGAGAATCTTCGGCGCGTCGCCGTGCTGGCTTAACGGCAAGTAGCCGCAATCACTGCGCGGGTAGGTGATGACCTTGTGCGTTTCGTAAAGGGATTGCGCGATATCCAGGGTTTCCTGGGCGCCGAGGCCGAGCTTCTTCGAGCAGATTTCCTGCAATGTGCCGAGGTCGAAGGGCAGGGGGGCTACCTCGCGCATGCGTTCGGTGCGCAGTTTCACCAGGCGCGCAGTACCGGCAGTGGTGATCGCCTCGGCGGCCTCCCGAGCCCGTTGCGGGTTGAGGCAGCGGCCCTGATCATCACAGGCATCCTCGCTGGCGCGCCATTGCGCGGTGAAGGTCATGCGTTCATGGCGCAGGTCGACATCGATGGCCCAATAAGCCACCGGCACAAAGTCTGCGATGCTGCGGTCGCGGTCCACCACCAGGCGCAACGTCGGGGTTTGCACCCGGCCCACCGGCAACACGCCTTGATAACCGGATTGGCGCCCGAGCAAGGTAAACAAACGGCTCATGTTCATACCGATCAGCCAGTCGGCGCGGGAGCGGCCGAGGGCCGAGTGATACAGGCTGAAAGTCTCGGCGCCCGGCTTGAGCGCGGCCAGGGCCTTGCGAATCGAGGCGTCATCGAGCGCCGACAGCCATAGCCGCTGGATGGGCCCGCGGTAACGGCAATGCTCCACCAGTTCACGGGCGATCATCTCGCCCTCACGGTCGGCGTCGGTGGCGATCACCAGTTCCTGCGCTTCCCCCAGCAAACGCTTGACCGCTTTGAACTGGCTGGCGGTCTTGGGCTTGACCCGCATTTTCCATTTTTCCGGAACGATCGGCAGGTCGGCCAGCACCCAACGCTTGTATTTGGCGTCGTAGGCATCGGGCGGGGCGGTTTCCAGCAGGTGGCCGATGCACCAGGTCACTGTGACGCCATTGCCCAGCCAGCAGCCATCGCCACGGCGACTGGCGCCGAGCACGGCCGCGATATCCTTGGCCTGGGAGGGTTTTTCACAGAGGTACAGCCGCATGGTCATCACGTCACATCGGGTTGATGCCTTGCAGGATGCTGAGTCAGAAGGATTTGAGCAACCATTATCTGTATGGATGTACAGCAATGTGTGTGAGCACCGCGAAACCAAAATGTGGGAGTGGGCTTGCCCGCGATAGCGATGTGTCAGTCATTACAACGGTGACTGAACAATCGCCATCGCGGGCAAGACCGCTCCCACAGGGGATGTTCGGCGTTTTTTAGATCAGTTGTTATTGATGTCCACATTCCGCGTTTCTTTGAGGCAGAACAACCCCACAATCAAACTGACCCCGGTCACGACCACCGGGTACCACAGGCCATAGAAAATATCGCCGGTGTACACCACCAAGGCAAACGATACGGTCGGCAGGAACCCGCCAAACCAGCCGTTACCGATGTGGTAGGGCAGGGACATCGAGGTGTAGCGGATGCGCGTCGGGAACAGCTCTACCATCAACGCCGCCAGCGGGCCGTAGCACATCGCGGCGATCAGGATCAGCGCCACGATCAGCACCACGACCATCACCTTGTTGACCTGGGCCATGTCCGCCGACGTCGGGTAACCGGCCAGGGTCACCGCGCCGCGCAGGGCGGCTTCGTCGAAGCCATCGATGCGCACGTCACCGACGCTTACTTGTACCGGGCTGCCCGCGGGGGCTACAGCGCTGCTGTATGGCAGGCCCTGCTTGACCAGGAAGGTCTTGACCTTGTCGCACGGGCTGTCAAAACGCGCCTTGCCCACCGGGTCGAACTGGAACGTGCAGGTGGCCGGGTCGGCCAGTACGGTAATCGGGGCCTGGTGGCTGGCCTGGTCCATCGCCGGGTTGGTGTAGTGCGCCAACCCCTTGAAGATCGGGAAATACAGCACGGTGGCCAGCAGCAAGCCGAGCATGAGTACTGGCTTACGGCCGACCTTGTCCGACAGCCAGCCAAACAGGATAAAGAACGGCGCGCCGATCACCACACTGATGATCAACAGCATGTTGGCCAGCGCCGGGTCCATCTTCAGGAATTGCGTGAGGAAGAACAGCACGTAGAACTGCGCCGCGTAGAAGGTCACCGCTTGCCCGCCGTTGATGCTGAACAGCGCGATCAGCACCACCTTGAGGTTTTCCCACTTGCCGAAGGACTCGCGGATCGGCGACTTGCTGGCCTTGCCTTCCTCTTTCATTTTCAGGAACGCGGGTGACTCATGCAGGCTCATGCGAATCCAGGTGGAAATGCCCAGCAGCACGATGGAGAACAGGAACGGAATACGCCAGCCCCACACCTCGAACTGGTCGCCGGTGAAGTAACGGCAGGCCAGCACCACCAGCAGCGACAGCAGCAGGCCGAGGGTCGCGGTGGATTGAATCCAGCTGGTGTGCAGGCCGCGTTTACCGGCGGGCGCATGTTCAGCCACATAGGTGGCGGCGCCGCCGTACTCGCCGCCCAATGCCAGGCCTTGCAGCATGCGCAGCACGATCAGAATGACCGGCGCCGCAATGCCGATGCTGGCGTAGGTGGGCAACAGCCCGACACAGAAGGTCGCCACGCCCATCAAAATAATGGTCACGAGGAAGGTGTATTTACGCCCGATCATGTCGCCCAGGCGCCCAAACACCAACGCGCCGAACGGCCGGACTACAAAGCCGGCGGCAAAGGCCATCAGGGCAAAGATAAACGCTGTGGTGTCGTTGACCCCGGCAAAGAACTGCTTGCTGATCACCGCCGCCAGGGCGCCGTACAGGAAAAAGTCATACCACTCGAACACCGTCCCCAGGGACGAGGCGAAAATGACTTTTCTTGATTCGCTGCCGGTGCTCGCGCGGACCGCGGAGCCCAGGGGTTGAGCGTGTTCTGACATCGGGTATCCCTCACAGTGATTATTTATTGTTGTTCCACTGTCGGCGCCGGGTGCGGCGCCGCTATTCAGATTGCATGAACCGTGTCTTTCTGCGGGGCGAGGCTCCTTGTGTTCGGCGAAAGGATCAATTGCGCGGCTTTCTCCGCGATCATCAGTGTCGGTGAGCAGGTGTTGCCGGAGGTGATGCGGGGCATGACCGAGGCATCGGCGATGCGCAGGCCGGGCACGCCGTGCACGCGCAGTTGGGCGTCGACCACGGCGTCGGTGTCGCTGCCCATGCGGCAGGTGCCCACCGGGTGGAAGATGGTCGTGCCGATCCGTGCGGCGGCTTCGTGCAGTTGTGCTTCGGTTTGCAGCGCGTCGCCGGGCAGGTATTCCACCGGTTTGTACGCGCTCAACGCCGGTGCGGCGACAATGCGCCGCGTCAGGCGGATCGCGTCGGCGGCAACCCGCAGGTCTTCCGGATGGCTGAGGTAGTTGGGCCGGATCAATGGCGCATCCGCCGGGTTTGCCGAGCGGATATCGATACGGCCACGGCTCTGCGGGCGCAGGTCGCAAACTGATGCGGTGAATGCCGGGAATGCATGCAACGGCTCGCCGAAGCGCTCCAGGGACAGCGGTTGTACATGGTATTGAAGGTTGGCCGAGGTCTGTTCCGGGCCGGAGCGAGCAAAAGCACCGAGCTGGCTGGGCGCCATCGACAGTGGACCGCTGCGGTCATACAGGTAGCGCAGGCCCATGCCCATCTTGCCCAACAGGGTGCCTGCGATCTGATTCAGGGTTCGTGCGTTTTCCAGCGTGTAGATCAGCCGCAACTGCAGGTGATCCTGCAGGTTGCCGCCCACGCCAGGCAGTTCATGCAGCACATGGATGCCCAGCGGCTTGAGCACATTCGAGGGGCCGATCCCCGAGCGCTGCAGGATGCCCGGTGAGCCGACCGAGCCGGCGCACAGCACGATTTCCTTGCGCGCTCTCCAGCTCACCGGCTGGCCGTGCTGACGTCCGACCACCGCGGATGCGCGGCCGTTTTCCAGGACCACACGGTCCACGTCCACTTCGGTCAGCACCGTCAGATTCGGCCGCTGGCGGATCGGCTTGAGAAACGCCTTGGCCGCATTCCAGCGTACCCCGGCTTTCTGGTTGACCTGGAAGTAGCCGCAGCCTTCGTTATCGCCCTGGTTGAAGTCGCTGATCGGCGCGATGCCACTTTGCGCCGCCGCATCGCGAAAGGCATCCAGGATCGGCCAATGCAGGCGCTGCTGCTCGACGCGCCACTCACCGCCGTCGCTGTGAAATTCCGAGCCACCGGCAAAATGGTTTTCGCTCCGCTTGAACAGCGGCAGTACGTCCTTCCAGGCCCAGCCGGCGTTGCCTTGCGCAGCCCAACCGTCGTAATCCCGGGCCTGGCCGCGCATATAAATCATACCGTTGATGGAGGAGCAGCCGCCCAGCACCTTGCCGCGTGGGTAACTCAGTGCACGGCCTTGCAGGCCTTCCTGGGCTTCGGTCTTGAAGCACCAGTCGGTGCGTGGGTTACCGATACAAAACAGGTAGCCGACGGGGATATGGATCCAGGGGTAATTGTCGCGGCCACCGGCTTCAAGCAGCAGCACGCGGTGGGCGGGGTTGGCGGACAGTCGGTTGGCCAGCAGGCAACCGGCGGGGCCGGCGCCGACGACCACGTAATCGTATTCAGCAGCTGCAATGGGCATCTGAGGTCTCGCTTGTTTTTCTTATTGGCTCCATCCTAGTTGTTAGTTTTCGTCTTAAAAATGTTAGTTTTTACCCAGCTGCTGTGCGTTTTTAAACAGTGCGGCTCAGGCTCTCGCAACGGAGACGACATGTTCGACTGGAATGACTTACGGTTTTTTCTTGAGTTGCAACGCAGTGGCCGCTTGCTCACCGCCGCGCAGCGTCTGAAAACCACCCATGCCACCGTGGCCCGTCACATCGAGGCGATCGAGAAAAGCCTCGGTACCGCACTGTTTGTACAGCACGCGCAGGGCTACGAGTTGACGCCCTCCGGCGAAGCCCTGCTCAAACACGCCGAAGCCATGGAAAACGTCGCGCTGCTGGCCGAAGACGAACTCACCCATCGCGCCGCGCCCCTGGGCAAGATTCGTCTGGGGGTGGCCGAAGGTTTAGGCGTGATGTTCCTCGCCAGCCGCATGGGCGGGCTGTTTGAGCGTTATCCGGGGCTGGAAGTGGAACTGGTGGCCGTGCCGCGCTTCGTCAGCATCCTCAACCGCGAAGCGGAAATCAGCATCCACCTCGAACGGCCCAGCGTCGATCAGTTGGTCACGCGCAAACTCACTGACTACCGCCTCGCGCTTTACGCCAGCCGTGCCTACCTGGATCGTCACCCGCCGATCGAGAAACGCGAAGACCTCGCCGCCCACGCATGGATCGATTACGTAGACGACCTGCTGTTCAGCCAGGAACTCAAACTCCTCAGCAGCTTTTGCCGCAACCCCAAGGTGGTGTTCCACAGCACCAGCGTGATTGCCCAGCATCAGGCTGCGCGTTCGGGATTGGGAATTGCCGTGTTGCCATGCTTCATGGCTGCCGGCGACCCGGACCTGGTGCCGTTGCTGCCGGGGGAGGGGATTGAGCGAAGCTACTGGATCAGTTCGCGTCGGGAGTTGCACAAGTCCGTGCGGCTGCGCGTGTTGTGGGATTACGTGGTGGAGTTGTGCGCACACGAGCAAGGTTTGCTGCTCGGCGAATCCAGTTGAAGAAGCCGGATGAACCTGTGGGCGCAGCTTGCTCGCGAAAGCGGCGTGTCAGTCAGTAAATGTATTAACTGCGCCACCGCGTTCGCGAGCAAGCCCGCTCCCTCAAGGTTGATTGGGTGTCAGCCAGGGCTCAGAGTTTTACCACCTGATGCACCTGTTCGGCACAGGCCCGCGCGTCTTCTATCATCTTGCCAAACGCATCACTGGTGATTTGAGCATGGGTCAGCCAACGCGTTTTCTGGCTCAGGCGATAGTGGTAGCGCAACCCGTCATCCGTGCGTTGCCCTTCCAGGTCCAGGTCATACCACGGCGAGCGTACCTGGCAGCCGGGGATCGCTTTTTCCATCTTGCCGCCCGTCAGCACGAAGCTGTAGTCGTGGGTCTCCGGGTTGCCCATGTAGAGGTCCGCCTGTTGGCCGTTGCGGCGGTAATTGATAAAACCATCCCAAAGACCTTTGAGTGACTCATCGGTGTAGACGTAGTTGTTTGCCAGCTTTTCCAGGGCGCGATGGTCGTTCAAGGTTGCGCTGACGGTGTAGCCGTCGTGCACCACAAACGCGGTGGGTGAGCGGGTGATGTGGCAGTCGCTGATCTCGCTGCCGAAACGCGCGCAGAGGTCCTGGTCGGTGGCGGTGGCGCCCTGTTGGCGGTCGGACACGCTCATTTGCATCAGCGGCAGGCGGCTGAAGACGATAGTGGCTTGAGTCGCACCGTTGCCTTGCTGGTCGTAGTGCACCTGCTTGTTCAGACGCATGCTGGTTTCGGGACGCTCCAGCGGGATATGTTCTTCGCGCACCTGGCCTTGGGCGTCGTTGACCAACACCCAGCGGTCCTGGATATCGGGCAGCGTCTGGCCTGGGGCAAACACCGGGTTGGTCGGGTCGAGCCACCAGACCTGGCCATCCACTTCCGCACGCACGATGGCGTGGTTCGGCGCGTTGGTGCCGGGAATCAGCAAGGAATCCACCACTTCGCCACGGCTGACCCACGCCGTCTCGGCCTTGATGCCACTGGCCTTGAGCATGGCGGTCAGCAGGATTGCCAGGTCTTTGCAGTCGCCATAACCATGCTGCTCGATTTCAGCCAGATTGAACGGCACATAGCCGCGCTCCGTAGCGCGCCAGTCGCCCAGGTAGCGGTAGTGATCATTGATGTGCTGCATCAGCGCGGCGACTTGTTCAGCCGGTGGCAAACCGCGTGCGGCGGCCACGGCTGCGGCACTTTGCGCGGGTAGTTGGGCCCCGAGGATCTGGTTATAGCGTTGCGCGAAATCACCGAAGTACGCTTGGCGATCCATGGCGCTGCCCACTTCCAGGCGCGGGGTACGCATCAGTGCGGCGCCGGGTGACTCATTGATGTAGTTGAGATAGATCGGGGTTTTTTGGACCACGTCCAGGGTCTTGCCATCGGCCGACGGGGTCACGCTGAAATCGTCGAACAGTTCGCTGCGCCACTGGATCGGTCGCTCAGCGGTAAAGCGTGCCTTGACGTGGTCGCGACGGACCGCGCTCGGGCCGAACGTGAGGGCGTAGTGAAACTGGGTCATCAGCGGCTTGGCAGCGCGATGTTCGCGTACGGTGTAACGAACCTGGGTGCCGACGCGCAGGTTCGGGAAGGCCAGGGAGGTCTGTTTGTCGCGGCGAAAGCCCTGGTCCGGGTTGGGCGCGGTGCGGGTGTCGATTTGCGCGGCATCCAGCGCGATCGGCCTGGCGCCAGGCTGGGTGGATTGAGCGCTGATCACTTCAAAGGTGTTGCCTTCGGAGTAATCGAAGTCGATGCGCGAGAGCATTTCGCGGCCGTTAGGCGCAAGGATGGTGTAGTGATAGGTGGTGGTGCAGTCGGTACTGGCATCGCGGTTGAAATGGCAATGCAACTCGGTGTCGCCGGCCAGCGGGGCTTCGGCCATGGGTTGCAGGGCGGCGCTAACGGAATGGGTGACCAGCCCCAGACTGAGCGCAATCAAAGGGCGTTGAAACGAAAAACGGTACATGGGCGCCTCGGGTGACACATTGAAACAACTACCCGGTGGGTAGCAATAAGGCGCAGATGATAATGGGTCTCAACAAAAAAATCTAGGATTGTTCGACAATGACGTTGGCTGAAAGGCCCGGAATAGAGCCTTTTGTGTAAGAAATGTCAGGGTTTCAGCAGCTCAAACTCGGCGGTTCCAAGCTTCTCGCCATTGATCAGCACGTGTACCGAGTGTTTGCCTGGGTAGTGCTTGCGCGTGGTCAGCTCGCGGATAGGTTGCTCGCGGCGAATGCTGTGATGCTCACCCGCTTCCAAGGAAAAGGCCTTGAGCTTGAACACCTTGGCCGCGCTATGCCCCGCGCTTTTTACGTAGTCGATGGCGTAGTCCACCACCAGTTTTTGTGCGGTGGCGGCAGTGGACTCCAGGCTGAAAGAGAAGCTGATGCGCTCGCCCAACGTGATCACTGCCGGTGTGACCGTCAGGTGATGAATCTTCACCTCGGCGCGGGCCCCGGCGCCGATGACCGTCAGCGCACGGGTGTTGCCTTGCTTGATCAGGCTGCGCAGCGCGTGGCGGGCGATCCACGCGGTGTGCGGGTTATCCAGGTGCCAGCCTTCGATCAGGCTGAGCACCCAGTCGGGGTCATCCTTGGTGATGTCATTGAGGTGGTTGGCCACGGATTTGCGCACATACAGGCTGCTGTCAGCCTTGAGGTTATCGAGGATCGACGCGCACAACTCGGGGTTGGCCTGCACCTCGGTGAGGCGAAAGGACCAGGGCAGGCGCGGGCGTGAGCCTTCACTGGCGAGGCGCCGTACATGTTCGTTGTCGTCCAGCGACCATGCCTGCAGTACGGCCAGCGTGCGCTTGAAGTCGTGCAGCAAAAAGTGGCGAATGGCGAACTCGGCCGAGCCAAACGTAGTGAAATATTTGAGCGCGGCCATGGAGCGCGTGAAGTCGTCTTGGCCGTAACTGGCCACATAGTGCGGCAGGAACAGGCTGACAAACCCACTGTTCAGACGCGGGGCGAGGGCGTAAAGCAGCTTGAGGGTTTGCGCATAATCCAAGGGGATGACGGCGTGGAGGCTTTCGCTGACCCGCGCCATGCGCTGCATCACCGACAACTCGGCAAGCCCCGCCTTGGCATGCTTGAGAAACCCCTTGGCGTCGAACGCCGGGTACACCGCCGACATTTCGCGGGCGATGTGCTGCAGGCGTTCGACGTTGAAGATTTCCTTGAGGGCTGGGGCGCTTTGCTCGGTCATCGGGGGTTCCAGGGCGTCAGAGAAACCAGCGGTATTCCCGCGCGTTGATCTCTTGTTGAAAGGCCAGATGATCCTGGCGTTTGTTCTCGCAATACACGTCGACAAATTCGCCGCCCAGTTTATCGCGCACCACGGGTTGATGTTGCATGGCGCGCACGGCGTCGAGCATTTCCAGGGGGAAGTCGGCACCGCTGTTTCGGTCCTCGTTCAACGGGGCGAAGGGTTCTTGCCTGGCTTCAAGGCCATGCTCCAACCCTGCGAGGATCGCCGCCAAGACCAGATACGGGTTGGCATCGGCACTGGCCAGGCGGTGTTCAATACGCAGGTTGCGCGGGTCGGACTCGGGAATGCGCACGCACGCATCGCGGTCCTCAAAGCCCCAACTGGCGCGGGTCGCCGCATTGACCGTACCGCCCAGGCGGCGGAAGGCATTGTGGTTGGGCGAGAAAATCGGCATGCAGTGCGGCAGCAGTTCCAGGCAACCGGCCACGGCGTGACGCAGCGGTTGTTGCTGGTGCGCCGCGAGCACATTGTTGCCCGCGCCGTCGTACAGGCTCACGTGCACATGCATGCCGCTGCCAGGGTATTGCAGATAAGGCTTGGCCATGAAGCTGGCGCGGTAACCGTGTTTGAGTGCCACGCCACGGGTACTGCGGCAGAACAGGGCGGCCCAGTCGGCTGCGCGCAGGCCGTCGTCAAGGTGGCCGAAGTTGATTTCAAACTGGCCGGGGCCGAGTTCGGCGGTGATGACGGTGATGTCGATGCCCTGGTCCTTGGCGGTTTGTGCCATATCGTCGAGCACTTCAGAAAAGCGCGACAACCGTTCGATATGCAGGTTGGGCTGGTCATCGGGGTCATCGCTCAGCGGGTCGCGGGCGAATTGCGGCAGGCCGCTGTCCAGCTTTTTATCGAACAGATAGAACTCCAACTCGAACGCCACCACCGGATGGATGCCTTTGTGGTGCAGGCGCTCCAGGACCTTGGCCAAGACTTCGCGGGGTTCGAATTCGATCGGCGCTTCGGTACCGTCCGAGGTAATCAGCATTTGCCCCAGCGGCTGTGACTCCCAGCTCACCGGCTTGAGCGTGCCTGGCACGAGGCGGCGGTTGGCGTCCGGGTCGCCATCGTGAAAGCAATAGTCACCAATCTTGAACAGCCCGCCCTGCGCCCCCAGCAGCACAGCATTTTGCGGCAGCTTCAACGGGCTGCCGGCAGCGACTTTTTCCAGCATGTCCACCGGGTAGCGCTTGCCATAGAAATGCCCGGGAATGTCCAGGGCGATCAGGTCAACGTAACGCACGTCAGGGTGGTTCTGGCGGAACGTCCGTACCTCGGCCAGCAGCGTGGAGGAATGGCTTTTCACGGGTCTTGCTCCTAGTTGTAAACCCACAGCACGCGGGCGGGCAGTTCAGTCAGGTTGGCATAGCGGCAATGGGCGAAACTGGCGAGGTGGAAGCTGTCGCCAGGGCCGAGGGTGACCGGATCGGCCTCACCGTCCACCCACAGCGTCAGTTCGCCCTCCAGCACAAAACCGGCCTGCTCGGCGCGGTCGCTCATGGTCTGTTCACCGCTGTTGGCGCCGGGTGCCAGCAGGCTGTCGAGCATCGAAAAGGCCGCGTTCATGCTCGGCGAGACCAGGATGTCGGTAATGCCATTGGCGTAGTACACCGTGCGCCGCTCATTGGGACGCGTGACCCAGGCCACCGCCTTGGGTTTGGGCAGGCTATAGAAATAGGTGGTGGGCACATCGAGGGCGTGGCTGATGGCAGTCAAGTCCGCCACGGTCGGGCGCGACAGGCCGCGTTCCACCTGAGACAGGAAACCCACCGAGCGCTCGATTTTTTGCGCGAGTTGGGCGAGGGTGAGTTTCTTGTGCTTGCGCAGGTCGTGGATCAGGACGGCCAGGGTGTCGAGTTCTTGTTGTTGGTTCATGAAATTTATTTCGATAAATTTCATGAAAAATTACAGGATTTATTTCATATCGGCAATGCGCATGCGGCTGGAGCAGCATTTATTCGCCTTGGCGCAGGTGCTACAGCAATGCGCGACCCGCTCGGGTACGGGGTAACCGGCGAATAATTTCGTTGAGTTTGGCACCAACCTCGACTTTTTGTGGGCCGGGTAAGGCAACCCAGCCCGTTCTCAATCTGCCTTTTGCCCGCCCGTTTGCATCTGACACTGATGCAGCCAGATGTTCTCGGTAACCCACCGTAGGGCGTACAGCGCAGGGCTTGCTTTCGGCACCTCGGGACCTTTGCGCTGAGCACGCCCTGACGTAGAAGCAGCCGGCTGCCCGCAGCGGCCTTTTCCCAGCATGCCCACCGGTTAGTGCTCGGTGTAGAAGTGCCTGGGCCGATCCAGGGCGATCAGGTCGACGTAACGCACGGCGTGGATCAGGACGGCGAGGGTGTGCTATCTGAAAAAGGAACTAAGATTGACAGAATTCAACTCGCGCACGGTTTTTTTGACAATCCACTCATACATTTCACGCAGTCGGGTCAGCAGTAACGCCCAGTAGTGAAGACGGAGGCGTCTTGCTATGAAAGAGTTACCTACCAAACCCGCTGATGACATTCAACACGCAGCGATAGCGCCCTTTGTTGTTCGTGCGCTTCGTTGTCCTGTGCCGGTACGGATCGACGAAACGCTGGGACGGGTGGTCAACGACCGGCTGATGGAGTGGATCAGCCACATTGGCATTTTCCCTGGCAAGCTGGACAAAATCCGAGCGTCGGATTTCGGTCGCTATGCCATGGTGTGTCATGCCGATACCGATGACCCCGATCGCCTATTGCTACAGGCGCAATGCCTGGCAGCACTGTTCGCGGTGGACGACCACTATTGCGATGACCGGACATTGGATTCAGACCCTAGGCAGGTTGCTCCTCGCCTGTCGTTTGCAATTGCAGCCATGGACCCTTGCTATCTGCCCGAGCCATTTAACGCCGAGTTGAAGAAACAATTGAGCGGCGATCCGGTGTTGCGTGGGTTGCAGGCGTATATGAAGCGAGTCATCCAGTTTTGCACACCTTCGCAGGTTGCCCGTGTCCGTCAGGTCAGTATTGCGATGTTCGTGGCGATGGCAGCTGAGGGGGCTTGGCGGGTGTATGGCACCAAGCCTACGGTCGCCGAGTACCTGGCGAGCAGGCAGGTCAATAGTTTCTGGCCATGCCTGGTGCTGATTGACCCAATCGGCGGGTACGAGGTCCCGGCCAACATGTATTCGCAACCTGCTGTCCATCGCGTCACTGTATTGGCGTCACTTGCGACGACGCTGGTCAATGATTTGTACTCCGCCTACAAAGAGCATATGAACGAGGTGGGTACGTTCAAGTTGCCCTATTTACTGGCAGCTCAACACCAATGCTCGCTCCAGGAGGCGATCGACTTGATTGCTGATATCCATGACGCGGTCATGCTCGACTACGAAGTTGCCGAACGTGCTTTGAGTGTTGATGCACCGCCATTGCTTAAACGCTACCTCGCAGGCCTGAACACCTGGGTTGCCGGCAATCTTGAATGGCACAAGCACAGTGCTCGATATCATGCTGAATGATTTTGTGTGCCCGCGGTCGGAACCTGGGTACGCATCATTCATTGAAGGAGCACCCATGAAGTCTAAAATCCTCGCCGCTTGCCTGCTGGTCGCCACCGGCCTGTCCACCGCCAGTTTTGTCGTGCAGGCCGGTGATACGCCCCAAGAAACCGTAAAGCCTTCAAACATCAACGCGCGTGATTTGAAAGAGGGCGACCGCGCCCCCGATATGCTGATGCGCAAGGAATCGGCCGTCAGCGATTGGAAAAAACGTGGCCTCAAGCAGCCTGAAGCGGACAGCCAGTGGGCTCGGGTGGGTGACAGGTTTGTGCTGCTGAAAACCACCAACGGCACCATTCTCGAGATCACGCCCGTCAAGAAATGACCGCTGTTGTTGGCTGACGCTGGCGCGAAGGTAACCGACCACACCGGTCGCGTTACCTTCAACGCCAGCCTGCCGGCCCACGGCATGTTCTGCATGCTGGCGGCGTTTATCGTAGGTGGTGGGGTGTTTTACGTGAGTGGCGCGTCGTTGAAGCGGCGGCCACTTGGGCAGTGCGCGGTTATTGCGCCGTAGGCGACAGGGGCAGGTCGTCCAGCGTCAGGTGGCCCATGGTGTTGCTCTGCAGTTCATAGCGCAGTTCTTCAACCATTTTTTCCACGGCATGTGGCGACTGCAACTTGCTGACGCTGATGCCCGTGACCACCCGGTCAACCCGGCCACTTTCGGCATCGAACACTTTCAGTGTCAGCGAAGCGTCCCGGCACAAGGTGAATTCGCAGGTGAGGGGCAGCAGCGCCTCTTCAATGCAGTTACGTAGTTGCGAGAGCGTGAACATGTGGCTCAGCCTCCTCACCGACGACGCAGCAACAGACCCACAAGCAGACCGATTCCGGCACCGACAGCCACGGTAGCCAGCGGTTTGTTTTTGGCAAATTCGCTCACCGTCTCCAGCGCGTCGCCATAGGTTTGCTGCAATTGGCCTGCGGCCTGGCGGGCAACACCTTCAGCGTGCAATTGCTCATCACCGGTCAGGTCGCCGATAAAGCCCTGGGCCTTGCCCGCGACTTTCTCCATGGCGCCTTTGACTTGTTCGCTTTTCATGGTGCATTCCTCAAAGAGATCAAACCTGATGGCACGGGACTTAAAGCCCTGTGCCCACTCTTCAAGGTTATGCAGCGCATCGCGACTCAATAAGGCGAATTTGCACTGGTCGCACTAGTGCATTTGCACTCTATTGCTTGGTTTTTACTCGCAATTCACCGGCGAACAGCCCGCGTTCACGGGCCCAAACGATCGCCGCGCTGCGGCTGTGCACACCGAGTTTGGAGTACACCGTGGCCACATGGTTACGCACCGTGTTGGGTGCCAGTTTCAGGCGCGAAGCAATTTCCTTGTCGGCCAGGCCTTCGCAGATCAAGCCCAGCACATCGCGCTCACGGGCGGTCAGATCGGTAAAGCTCACGCTCGGCAAGTTGGGGCTGTTGACGCTCTTGGCGTTGGCCAGTTTCTCGATCAGGGTTTGGCTGAACCACGAGGCGTCCTGCATGACTTCCTCGATGGCCGCCACCAACTCCAGTTCCGAGCGTTTGCGCTCGGTGATGTTCATCATGACCAACAGGTAGCAGGGCACGTCCTCGATAATCACGGTGTCGGCGGAGACCACGCAGTCGATCACCTCGTTACCCTTCTTGCGCACCTTGAGGTCCTGGCCGTCGAGATTGCCGGCTTTTTCCAGGGTGGCGAACAGCTGCGCGCCTGCCTGGGGGCTGTCGATAAAGTGGATGTCTTCGACGGTTTTGCCGATCAGCTCTTCGCTGATGTAGCCCGTGATGTTCATGAATGCTTCGTTGATATCCACCACCTGCCGGTTGGCAGCGCTGCACACCAGCGTCGGCACGGGCGTCAGGCGGAACGATTTGGCGAAGCGTTCTTCGCTCTGGCGCAGGGCTATTTCCGCCTTGCGTCGCGGCTCCAGGTCAGTGAAGGAAAACAGCATGCAGTCTTCCTCGTTCATGTCCAACGGCTGGCCGGCGACGATCACCAGTTTGCTGCCGCCTTCGGGCAAGCGCAGTTCGGCCTGCATCTGCGGGATGGTCGCGCCTTCGCCCAGGCGCTGCACGGCCAGGTCCTTGCGCTCGGCATGCTCCAGCACATCCAGTTCATACACCGAGCGGCCGATCACTTGGTCTCGGTTGTAGCCGGTCATCTCCAGGAAACCCTGGTTGACCTTGATGTAGCGCAAGTCACTCAGGCGGCAGATCACCGCGGGCGCCGGGTTGGCATTAAAGGTTTTCTCGAAGCGCTGCTCGGCGCTGGCCCACTCGGTGGCGTCGCTGAGGATCAGCACCAACAACTCCGGCTCGCCGTGGGCGTCGTTCAATACCAGGCTGCGCACGCGGTGCACCCAACTGCGCTCTTCGTCGGCCGTTGGGGTGACTTCCACGACCACATCGCTGAATTCTTCACCGGCCGCCACGCGGCTGAGCGGGTAGTTGTCCAGTTGCAACGGATGGTTGTTGCGGTAGCGCAAGGCGAAACGCTCGGCGTATTGCTTGGTATTGGCACCGAGCTGCTCGACCTCGCTCACCCTATGCATGGTCAGCGCGGCTTCATTCGCCCAGAGAATGGTTTGGTCGACCTCTGCCAGGATCACACCGTCGGATAAGCCGGAGATGATCTGCTGCAAATGGCGGCAGTTGGTTTCTTTCGCGAGGACATCCTGGCTCATGGTTTCTCCCGGTAGATGGCACATGGGGGTACGACACCCGGGGTTGAGGATAGTGCAGAGAAAGTGCGACGCGGGAAGTGCGAATGTACCAGTTCATCTGGTGCATTTGGACCACGACTGAACGTATGTCCTTTCGCCACACTCACAACCATCAAGGCACTGTGCCTTGCTCTCATAACTTGTGAAGGACCTTTGTATGACCACTGTCTATGAAACCAATCGTTCGCTGTTTCGTGTGTCCTGGAGCTCGGTATTGGCCGGTAGTGCAATTGCACTGGTGACCTATTTGGTGCTGAGTGTGCTCGGTACGGCTATCGGGGCGAGTGCCGTCGACCCGATGCAAGCAGGTAACCCGCTGAGTGGCTTTGGTACGGGCGCCGGGATCTGGCTGTTCGTGTCGACACTGATCGCCATCGGCGTCGGTGCCTTCGTGGCTGGCCGCACAGCGCCGGATCGCGGTGGCCTGCACGGTGTGTTGACCTGGACCGTCACCACCTTGCTCACCACCTGGCTGTTGGCGGGTTTGGCCGCCAGTGTGGTCGGCACCGCTGGCAACGTCGTGGGCAAAGGTCTGTCGGCTGCCGGTAGCGGCATTGCGGCGGCAGCACCGGGCATTGGTAACAGTGTTAAGCAGCAGTTGAGCGAGCAGGGCATCCAGCTGGATTGGAACAGCCTGCAAGGCCAACTGGACACACTGCTCAAGCAAAGCGGCAAGCCTGAATTGGACCCCGCCAACGTTGAGCAGAAGGCTGACCAGGCTGCCGCTGACGGCAAGCAATCGGCTACCGCTGCGGCCACCGATCCAGCCCAGGCTGGCGAAGCATTGAAGCAGTGGTTCGAACGCGTGAAAGCCTCGGGTGAACCGGCGCTGAACGCTGCGGATAAAGATGCACTGATCAACATCGTTGCCGCCCGTACCGGCAAGAGCAAAGAGAAAGCGACCCAGATCGTCGACAACTATGCCCAGGCTTATCAGCAAGCCATGCAAAAAGTTGACGAGCTGAAGCAGCAGGCCGAACAGAAAGCCCGTGAAGCCGGTGAAGTGGCGGCTAAACAGCTCTCCCACGCAGCCTGGAGCACCCTGGCCCTGTTGCTGTTGGGCGTAGCCCTGAGCTTCTTTGTCGGGCGTATGGCGCTGACCACTCGCCGAGTGCCTTTGGCTTAAAAGTGTTTGCGGCAAGGACGCCGCTTTGCTGAACGCGTAAAATGCCGGCTTTTTACGCGGATTACGCAAAGGTGCACTTTGAGCGCAGGCAAAATCGTCGGGCTGTTATTACTCACCTCAATGCTGGCGGCGTGCGGTACGTCGCCGCCACGCACACCCAACGACATCTGCGGCATCTTTCGCGAAAAAGATGACTGGTACGATGCCGCCAAGGTCACGCAAAAACGCTGGGGCGTGCCGATCCAGGTGCCGCTGGCGATCATGTATCAGGAGTCCGGCTTCCGTCAGGACGCCCTGGCCCCGCGCAAATACCTGCTGTGGATCATCCCCTGGGGCCGCGTCTCCACCGCCGCCGGCTATGCCCAGGCCAAGGATGAAGTGTGGAGCGACTACCGCAAGAGCACCGGCCGCAGCGGCGCCAACCGTCGGGACTTCGACGACGCCATCGACTTTATCGGCTGGTACATGGACAAGACCTACACCATCAACGGCGTGTACAAATACGACGCCTACGGCCAATACCTGAACTACCACGAAGGCTGGGGCGGCTACCGCCAGCGTACCTATGCGGCCAAAGCCTGGCTGCCGCCGGTGGCCAGCAAGGTACAGGCGCGTTCGCAGATGTATGCGGCGCAATACGCGGGCTGCAAGAATGATTTGGGGCGCGGGTTTTGGAGTCGGTTTTGGCACTGGTTGTGAGTGGGCCACTTATCGCGGTAATGCACGGTGTCGGGTGTAACCGAGTGTCTGATCGTAGAGATCAATGCGCCGATCCCTTTGCAAGTCGTTGAGGCTATTCCAGATCGGCGCGCTGCGCGCATGGCTGAGGTCGATATCGGCGAACACGAGTTCCTGTCGGTTGGCTGACGCGATTTTGCCGATAGGCCAGCCATGGGTCCCGGCAATCAACGAACACCCCAAGTAACGTGCATCGCGTTCTTCACCGATTCGGTTGGCGGCGGCGATAAACACGTTATTGACGTGAGCGGCCGTCATTGTCAGATAGGACGCCATACACGTGCCGGATTCATCGAACACTGGGGGCGGCGTCCATACCCAGTTGTTCAGGCTGCAAATAATATCGGCCCCTTGCTGGCTGAGAATGCGCGGTACTTCGGGAAACCAGATGTCCCAGCAAATCAACAGGCCAATTCGGCCGATGGGCGTATCGAAGACTGGAAAGCCCGTATCTCCAGGGGTGAACCATAGCTTTTCCAAATTCCAGAGATGAGCCTTGCGGTACTTGCCGATAAAGCCGTTCGGGCCTATCAGAACAGCTGTGTTGAATAACTGCATGCCGTCGATTTCGTTCAAGCCCGCGGCCAGATACACCTGATGGCGGCAGGCAAACTCCACCCATGCCTGCACGCTTCTGCCTTTGGGAATGGGTTCGGCGTGATCGAAGGCATCCTGGCGATTGGCAAAGTAATAACCGCAGTTTGAAAGCTCCGGCAGCACGATCAACGTGGCGCCGCCGTTCGCGGCTTCCGTCGCCAGCTCCAGGCTATGGCGCAGGTTCGCGCTGCGGTGGTCGGTACCCACCTGAGGATCGAATTGTATGACGCAAACATGAACAGGGCTGGTGGCTTGGTGCATTGCGGATGACCTCTTAGGGAATGCAACCTTGGTGGTTGGCCTTTCATAAGAGTCGATTTGATCGGTGGGGATAAATCAGGCGCTTTCACTTCGAGTTGTCAGAGGGGCTTGCAAATCGGCTGAGTTTATTCGCGGCAAGAAACCCGACTTCTTGCCGCGACTTGCTTAGTGCGGCTGCATGCACTCCAGTGACCGGTCGACCATCACGCTGGCCATGTCCACCAGGTGCAATACCGAGATCACCAATGTGCGTGAATCACCGTCCAGTTGCTCACTCGCCGTCTGTGCCGCAACGGCTGCACAGCGCAGCACACTGCTGGCGTGGGCCAGGGCGTCTTCGAAGCTGAGCGCTTGGGTGGTGGTGAAGAAGTGCGGTTCTGATGCGGGTGGTGCGGGGACAAGTTTGTCCATGATTTCAACTCCTAATCAAAGTTGGAAAGTCACCACCATCGCTACCAAACGACGTTTAGGGTGGTGACCGTGCGCAGATTGGTAGACCGGTGATTAGGACCCGGTGCACCCGAAGGTGCCCTGCGCACGGCCACCATAACGCAGGGCCGAAAAAAAGCGCCTTGCAGAAGGGGGCGCTTTGCGCCTAATCACTCGTGGTCTACCAAACCCCGAATCACTGAATTGGCAGTGACCGACGCAGACTAGCCATGCAATTTGAGCGGCGCAAGCGGCTGGGATTCTCTCGGAAACGTCCTGCAAGTTAAAGGGAAATGTCGTTGATCAGACTGTTCCTACACTTGCCAAGCCCACCCGTTTCTGGGAAAACCCCAGCCTTTACACCTTCAACGAGCCTCCCATGAGTCACGACGAACTCCAGATCACTGATATCCGCGTGGGCGACGGCAAAGCCGTGGTCAAAGGTGCGCTGATTACCACCCAATACACCGGCACTTTGGAAGACGGCACGGTGTTCGATTCGTCCTGGGAGCGTGGCAAACCGTTCCAATGCGTGATCGGCACCGGGCGCGTCATAAAGGGCTGGGATCAAGGCTTGATGGGTATGCAGGTCGGCGGCGTGCGCAGGTTGTATGTGCCTGCGCACCTGGCCTACGGTGAACGCTCGATGGGCGCGCATATCAAACCCAATAGCCATTTGCGCTTTGAGATTGAGTTATTGGAAGTGCTGACGCGGGATGACTGAACGGAGTTGAACATGGACGTTGATTCACCGCCGTTGCCGGGTTGCGCCGTCACGGGTGTTCGAGTGGTTGAACTGCAGGTCAGTGATGCGGCTGAGTTGCAGCGGTTTTTTGAGCTGGCGCCGGATTATTTCATCGCAGTCAACGGCGAGCCCGCTTTGCCGACTGAGGCGCACGAAGAGTTGCAGGGCCAACTGCCCGCAGGCTGGCGCTGCAGCCGGATGTACTGGTTGGGTTACCGCGATGCGGATGATCAATTGGTTGCGGTCGTGAACATTGCCGCCGACCTGTTGGCGGCCGGTGTGTGGCATATCGGGCTGCTGCTGGTGCATACGCGCTTGCATGGCACCGGGCTTGCGCGGCAGCTGCATGCGGATCTTGAGGCGTGGGCTATCGGCAAAGGCGCCCAGTGGTTGCGGCTGACCGTGGTCATCGGCAATCACAAGGCCGAGCGCTTTTGGCCGCGGCTTGGGTATGTGCAGGTACGACGCCGTGAAGGCATTCGGATGGGGCGGCAGGTCAATTGCGTGTCGATTCAGGTCAAGGCGCTGACCGGCGGGCGGGTGGATGAGTACCTGGAGCGAGTCGGTCGGGATCGCCCCGACTCGCCGTAACCGCCGCAAGGCAAGCGTGCCACCTCAAACGGTTGGGCCATCCTGCCGGGCCTGGCCACCGTTGGCCTCCAGTTGCTTCAGTTGGCTGATGGTTTGCCCGACCTTGAGTACCGCCATCTCGACTTTGCGCGTCGGTGCATTGGCGAAGTTCAGGCGGATGCAGTTTCGGTATTTTCCTGCTGCCGAGAACATATTGCCGTTCGCCACTTGGATGTCCTGGGCTTCGAGCAGCTGGTTGAGGGTGTAGATGTCGAACTCATCGGGCAGTTCGACCCACAGCGTAAAGCCCCCCTGCGGTTGGCTGACGCGGGTGCCCGCCGGGAAATAGCGGTTGACCCACTCGCTCATCAGGTCGCCATTGCGCTTGTATTGTTTGCGCATTCGACGCAGGTGCAGGAGGTAATTGCCCTTGGCGATGAATTCGGCAACCGCCAACTGCGGCTGGGTGGCCGTCGCGCCGGAGCCAATGTATTTCATGTGCAGCACCTGTGGCAGATAGCGCCCGGGTGCGATCCAGCCAACGCGCAAGCCAGGCGCGACTGTCTTGGAAAATGAACTGCACAGCAGCACCCGATTGTCCTCGTCAAAGGACTTCAGTGAGCGCGGCCGTGGATAGCGGTGCGACAGGTCACCGTAGATATCGTCTTCTATGATCGGGACGTCGAAGCGCTGGGCCATGCGTATCAGTTTGAGTTTGCGCTCGTCAGGCATGATGTAGCCCAACGGGTTATTACAGTTGGCGGTCAACTGGATAACCTTGATCGGCCATTGCTCCATGGCCATTTCCAGGGCTTCCAGGTTGATGCCCGTGACGGGGTCGGTGGGAATCTCCAGGGCCTTGAGGTCGGCCGCCTTGAGGATCTGCATCATCCCGTGATAGCTCGGCGAGGCAATGGCGACAATGTCGCCGGGTGAGCAAATCGCGCGGATGGCGGTGGAGAGGGCTTCCTGGCAACCGCTGGTGACGACGATATCGGCCGGGTTCAGGCGGCAGCCCGAATCAATCGACAGCCTTGCGATCTGCTCGCGCAACGCCAATACACCCTGAATCCGGTTGTACTGCAGGCTGGCGTTATCGCTGCGCCGGCTGATGCGTGCCATTGCCGTCAGCAGTGGCTTGAGCGTGGGCGCGGTGATGTCCGGCATGCCACATCCCAATTGAACAATATCGGCGTTCTCATCGAAGCGCATCAGCTCCTGGACCATATCCCATTGGGAAATATCCACCGGGCGCAGGATCGGCCGGCCCATTTGTGGCAAGGGCGCGATGCGTCGGTTGGCCGGCACGAAGTAGCCCGACTTGGGGCGTGGTATCGCAAGCCCCGAACATTCCAATACACGGTAGGCCTGTTGCACGGTCGTCAGGCTGACGCCGTGCTCATGGCTGAGTGTGCGCACAGAGGGCAGGCGCTCGCCGGGGCCATAAAGGCCCTGCTCGATGCGGCTGCTGATAAATTCGGCGAGGTTCAGATAGAGAGTCATGGTTCTGACTGTAGCCGCTCATCTGTCACTTAAGAAGGTACAGAGAGGGGTTTTTTTGAAGAATTTTCTTACAAAAAGGCCAATCTGTATTTAAAAGATTGGGGTTTTCTGTATCTGCAATACACATCGTGGTCTTGGGATGATGAGCCCCGTAACGGTGCAGGACCATGGTTAGGGTAGTCGCGAAATGGCAAGGCAGCACCTGGCACAGTCAAATTTCAAGACATGCCCGGCATGACCCATACAGATACCTGAATCTGCCCAGCGAATAACGAGAGGACCACGCGCAATGACGGCAAGGATGACGCTCACACCGCAAATGGCCGAATATGAACAGAAGTTCACCGATGGTGGCGAGGTTCGTTGGTTACCTTATTTGATGTACTTCCACCCGACTGACCATCGCTCCTTCGTGGTCAATACCGATTCGGCGGGGTTTCGCTACTCGGAGTCGTTGACCACGCGGTATTCGGTGGCCGACGGTGGCCAAAGCAGTGGCCCGGTCAGGTTGCTGGCGGGCAGCTCGACGGTATTCGGTATTGGCGCCAGTGCTGACAGCCAGACATTGGCGTCGCGCCTCACCCAAAACGACCCCCGTGGCCAGCACTGGCTCAACTTTGGCGGTCGCAGTTTCAACTCCACTCAAGAATTGACCCTGTTCACCCTTAATAAGCACCGTTTGCCGAAGGTGGACGAGATCGTGCTGTTTTCCGGTTTCAACAACCTCGGCCTGGCTCGGCAGCCCGAACATTATCGCGGCGAGTATGGGGCGTTCTTCAATTGCCATCAGTTTTTCGAGGCATTGGCCCCTGCGGAGCCGGCGTCCACGTCGTGGAGCCTGTCGAATCTGTTTGGCAAGGCGCAGGAACCTGAGCCCGAGCCCCCGGCGCCGCAGTCGATGGAGGAGCAGATTGACTACGCCGCCAACCTGACCTTGCAGCACCTGGATATCTGGCGTGCCCTGGCTGCCGACATGGGGGCGAAGTTGACGTTCATCCTGCAACCGCTGGCCGGTTGGGTACGGGAAACCGGTAGCCCGGAAGAACAGCAATTGTTCGCCGAGCTCGACCAGGCAGGAAACTTCACCGACGTGTACGGCGACATCCTGCAGACCTCAGTGCGTGAAGCCTACGCCCAGCGTTTGCGGGCCGGGGCACAGGGCATGGGCGTCGGTTTTGTCGATATCACGCCTTTGCTGGCTGAGGCCCTGGGCCCGGACGATTGGCAGTTTGTCGACCGTATTCACTTCACCGACTTCGGCAACGACCTGGTTTCGAAACTTATTCTTGATGTCACTCGGTAAAAGGACTTGCTCATGAAATCGATCAAAAAGTTTTTTCAGCGCCTGTTTGGAAAAAAGAAGAAAAAACCCGACTCCTCTATTTATCCAATGTTCTGACGTTTGATTGGACAAGGTATCGGCTATGGATGGCTCGGTTTCAACGCGCATGATGGAAGAGGGTAGCTGGCGCGAGTTGTATCGCCTGGCGCTCGACCCTGAATGTTTTCTGGAGGCTGCGTACCTCAACCGTCTGGTGGGCAGCGGCGAGCCAACGCCGCTGGCGCTGCTGTCGCCTCGGATCGATCAGTGGCAAGTGTCTCAGGCAACGGCATACGCCAGCGCTGCGGCGCTGGCCGCTGAACGCAACAACACCCTTGGCTTTGCGCAGGCGCTGGCCACTTATTCGGCACCGATGGCCTCGGTGCTCGGCTGCTGGCTTCAAGGCATGAGTGCGCCCGGGGTTTTCGAAGACCCGGCGCAGCTACGAATCATGCAATTGTTCGCCCATGACGTGGGCGTCGGTTACCCGAATGCGTCACGGGCCCACCATTTCAAGGCGCTGCTGGGCCAGTTGCAACTGACGGCTTATGCCCTGGCACCTGCGCAACTGTCGACGTTGCCGGACCTCAGTGACGACGCATTTGAGTTGCCTGCATTGCTGTTGGCGCTGAGCCGGCGCAGTGATGAATTTGGTGATGAGCTGTGCGGTATCGACTGGGCATTGCGGGCGGTGGGGTTATGTCCGGGCTGGGCGGCGATGGGGCACCTTGACGGTATGGCGCTGGAAGTACGGCGCCTGGACCTGAGCGAGTCATTCCCTGGCATGGAGCCGGCTTCGCTGCGCCAGATCAGCCAGTGGGTCGCGCGCCAGGTGGCTTTGCAAAGTGACGCCCGCCAGGCCCGCTTGATGCGTGGCGCCAGTTGGGTATTCGGTGCGTTGCAGCGCTGGAATGCCCGGCTGTACAACGCTTCGTTGACCGCCACGTGCCCGCAGCAGGCCATGATGCAGCTGGTGCAACGCTTGGCCAGGGTTGGCGCGGTGTATCACCAGAACTACCTGATCGAAGGCCGTAGCCTGGCGCTCTGGCTTGAGGAGGCACAGACCGACCCGGCGCCCTTGCTGGATGTGCTGTCTCGCAGCCGCTTGATCGTCCCCGGTAACGCGAAAAAAAGCCTCTTGGTGACCAGCCTCGTAGCGCCGACGGGGCGCATGTTCCGCATCTTCAGTGACGCGGATTTGAGCGTGATTCGCCAATGGATCGACGCCTTACCCCAGCTCGCCGGCAGTCAGCAGCTGCCTCGCCAACCGGTCGATAACGTGGCCATTGAGGCCCGCCAAACCGTGGGCGCCGAGGCCAGTCTCGGCCATTGGCCCCAGAGTTTGCGCGAAGCCTATTTCGTTTTGCAGGGGCGGGCGCTGGAGGCCTCCACCCTGCAATTTGCTCACGCCTACGTGTCCCGTTGGCTGGCGCGTTCGCAGCGCTCACTGAACACCTCCGGGCGCCAACTGCCCGAACACTGGGGCACCCATGTGCTGCGCGCCTGGTTGCTCGACAAGCATGACCAGCACGGCCAGCAATTCGATAACAGCGACCCGGCGCAAATGCCGAGCCGTGAAGAAATCGTTGATTCAACCCTGCAGCTGGCGCCCTTGACGCTGATCGACGGTGCCTGGCTGCAAGGGTTTACCGATGTCGGGTTGGCGTCTTCCCATGTCGGCTACAGCTTGTTTCAGACGTATTGGGATGAGCTGGGCAACGGTGTCGCTGCGCTCAATCATCCGAAGATCTACCGCGACGGCTTGCGCGAGATGGATTTCGAGCTGGCGCCAACCGGCAGCCGTGAATTTGCCGAGGACCCGCGCCTGGACGAGGCGTCGTTCCGCTTGCCGGTGTATTGGCTGTGCCTGGGCAAGCTGCCGGTGACCTTTATGCCGGAAATTCTCGGCATGAACCTGGCGATGGAGTTATCCGGCGTGGGCGGTACTTATCGTTCTGCGCGACGTTTTCTGCGCCACTACGGTTTCAGCACCGCGTTCGTCGACCTGCATAACACCATCGACAACGTTTCCACTGGGCACTCGGCCTGGGCTGCTGATGCGATTGACGCGTACATGCGTGCATTGCCCACGGCGCAAGCCGTTGCCGAGCAATGGCAGCGCGTGCGCGTGGGCTATGAATCACTCGCGCCGATGCCGGGCAAGTGGGATTCGATATTGAGTCGACTGGGCCTGTCATCGGTAGGGCGGGTGTTACCGCGTACGCAGCGGGCAACGGCTTCAAACGGCTATCTCCATCATCTGCCGATCACTCGCGAAGTGTTGGCGCACGCGACCGATCAGTAACCCCCACGAGGAGCAACTATGTCTTTGGTAGAAGTGCATAACGAATGGGACCCCCTCGAGGAAATGATCGTGGGTATCGCCCATGGCGCGCGCGTGCCTCGGCCGGACAAGGGCCTGTTCGCGCTTGATTACAGTGAACATCACGACGCCATGCATGAGATTCCGTCGGGCCCCTATCCCGAGCAGGTCGTTGCAGAGGCCGAAGAAGACCTCGACGCGTTCGCAGCCTTTCTGGTCGGGCATGGCGTTACCGTACGCCGCCCCAGGAAGTCCTACCACGCCGAGGTCTTCGGGACGTCCGACTGGAAGACCGACGGTGAATACAACTACTGCCCACGGGACGTCTTGCTGCCGATCGGCAAGACCATCATTGAAGCGCCGATGGCCTTGCGCAGCCGCTACTTCGAACCCTTCGCTTACCGTGAACACCTGCAAGCGTATTTCGCCAGCGGCGCCAACTGGATCTCGGCCCCCAAGCCGCAACTGGGGGACAACACTTACCGGGTGAACCCGCGTGAAGGGTCGATCATTGCCAATGAGGAGCCTATTTTCGATGCGGCCAACGTGCTGCGTATGGGGCGCGACATTCTTTATCTGGAGTCGCGCAGTGGCAATCGGCTGGGCTACGAATGGCTCAAGCGCGTGCTCGGTGATCAATACCGCGTGCACGCCCTCAGTGGGTTCTACGACGGTACGCACCTGGACACCACGATCACCCTGGTACGGCCCGGGTTGGTGGTATTGAACCCTGAGCGTATCGGCAAGGACCAGGTGCCGGAGGTGTTCAAGCACTGGGACATTATCTGGGCGCCCGACATGGTCGACACCGGTTACTGCTGGTCCTACCCACGTGCATCCATCTGGCAGGGCATGAACTTCATCATGGTCAACCCGGCGTTGGCGGTGATCAACGACCAGCAAGTCCCGTTGATTCGTGCGCTGGAACGCCATGGCATCGATGTGGCGCCGCTGAAGATGCGGCATGCGCGCAGTTTGAGCGGCGGCTTCCATTGTGTGTCCGTTGATATCCGTCGACGCGGCACGTTGGAAGACTACCGTTGATAAGGGGGCAGTGATGCAGGCTCTGGATTACTACGCGGTGGCATTGTTCGTGATCGCCACCTGTGTCACGCCGGGGCCGAACAACGTGATGTTGATGTCCTCGGGCGCCAACTTCGGCATGGGCCGCACCCTGCGCCATGTGGCCGGGATCAACATCGGTTTTCCGTTGATGGTGGTGGCGGTCGGCCTGGGCGCCGGCGCGATTTTTCGGCAGTACCCAGGCCTGCATGACGGGTTGCAAGTGATCGGGGCGGTGTACCTGCTGTTTCTCGCGTATCAGATCGCGCGCTCGCCCACCACCGACCTCGGTGACCCGTCCCGCCAGCCCTTGGGGTTCACGGGTGCGGCATTGTTTCAGTGGGTCAACCCGAAAGCCTGGGTCATGGCGGTGGGCGCGGTGTTGGCTTACACGTCGCCCCTGGGCGGTTACACCCTGCAGGTGTTTCTGATTGCGCTGTTGTTCTTTTTGTTCGGCACACCGTGCTCGATGGTGTGGGTGTTTTTTGGGCAGTACCTGCGGCGCTTTCTAACGCGGCCGCGGCATTTGAAGGTCTTCAATATCGCCATGAGCCTGGTGCTGGTGGTGTCGTTGATACCGGTCATAAAAAGTCTGCCATTCGCTCAAGGATGGTTTTAAAACGCATAGAAAGTTGCTGTGCCGCTCACCGCTCGACGGGCACAGGCAACTCCACGGATTGGCAGGATGTGATGAGGATGCACACTTAAATGGCTATGTATGTTTTAGGAATATCTGCCTTCTACCACGACAGTGCTGCCGCCCTGGTCAAGGACGGCGTGCCCGTGGCTGCCGCTCAGGAAGAGCGCTTCACCCGTGTTCGTCACGACCCGGCATTCCCGGCCCAGGCGATTGCGTACTGCCTGGATGCCGAGGGGATTACCCTGGATGAGCTGGAGGCTGTGGTCTATTACGAAGACCCTCAGGAGAAATTCTCCCGGGTGATGTCCTCTTTCGCCAGTGGCGGCATCGGCGGCGCCCGCACATTTATCAATGCAATGCCGGAATGGATTCGTTGGAAGTGGAACGTGCTCAAGTTCGTCGATGAGCAGCTTGAGGCGCTGGGGCGGGGCAAGGCGCCGCGCACCCAGGCGTCGCGGCATCACCGCTCGCATGCGGCGGCTGCGTTCTATCCCTCACCGTTCGAGAACGCCGCGGTGCTGTGTATCGACGGCATTGGCGAATGGCATTCGACCACGATCTGGCAAGGCCAGGGCTCCAGCCTTGAGCTGAAAAACTCGATTTCCTACCCGCATTCCCTCGGCCTGCTGTATTCGGCGATGACTTATTACTGCGGTTTCAAGGTCGATTCCGGGGAGTACAAATTGATGGGGTTGGCGCCTTATGGCCAACCCATCTATGCCGACAAGATTCGCGATGAGCTGATCAATATCCGCCCCGACGGTTCGTTCACGTTGAACATGAAGTACTTCGAGTACCTGCGCGGTGAACGCATGGTAGGGGAGGCCTTCGAAGCGCTGTTCGACGGGCCGATCCGCCAACCCGAAAGCCCGATATCGCAGCGTGAATGTGACCTCGCGGCGTCGATTCAAAAAGTCACCGAAGAGGTGGTCCTGGGGTTGGCGACGGCCGCCGTCAAGCAGACCGGCCAGCGCAATCTGTGCCTGGCCGGTGGGGTCGCATTGAACTGCGTGGCCAATGGCGTGCTCAGTCGCTCCGGGCGGTTTGACTCGATCTGGATCCAGCCGGCAGCCGGGGATGCCGGTTGCGCCTTGGGGGCCGCGATGGATTATGCGGTCAAGCGTTGCGGTCGCCCGCACCTGGCAAGCAGCAAGTCGGACGCCATGAGCGGCAGCCTGTTGGGGCCGGGCTTCGACGATGAAGAAATCGCGGCCTTCCTGCTGGAAAACCAATACCCCTTCATTCGCTACGACGACAACGGGCTGTATGACCAGGTCGCCAGCCGACTGGCCGATGGCGCGGTGGTGGGCTGGTTCCAGGGCCGTATGGAGTTCGGCCCCCGTGCCCTGGGCGCGCGCTCGATTCTCGGCGATGCACGCAACCCGCAGATGCAACGCACGATGAACCTGAAGATCAAGTACCGCGAGTCGTTCCGCCCGTTTGCCCCGGCAGTACTGGCCGAGGACGCCGGGAGCTATTTCGATATCTGCGAAAAAAGCCCCTACATGCTGATGGTCGCACCGGTGTCGGACGCCATCAAAACCCCGCAATCGTTGCAAGAGGGCGGCCCGGAGCGTGGCTTGGGCAGCATCAACAATGTTCGCTCGCAATTGCCGGCAGTGACCCATGTCGACCTGTCGGCGCGGGTGCAAACGGTGACCGAGGAAAACAACGCCCCGTTCACCTACTTGTTGCGCAGTTTCAAGCAACGCACAGGCTGTTCGGTACTGGTCAATACCTCGTTCAACGTGCGTGGCGAGCCCATCGTGTGCAAGCCAGAGGAGGCGTATGCCTGCTTTATGCGCACGGAAATGGACGTTCTGGTACTCGGCCATTACGTACTGGAGCGGCCGGGCCAGCCTGCCTTTGTTGACAGCGTCGACTGGCGCAACGAAATCCCGCTGGACTGATCGTGACCTCTAACTTTTCGGAGCTTTTTCCATGCTGAGATTTCTCGCGTTTATCGTGTTCATGGTGGTCCTTCTGCCCGTCGGGTTGACGCGTTCGGTGCTGCATTCCTCACGGTTTGGCCGTCGCTTCCACCAGGCGCCGTCCGCTTGGGATCACGCCGTCAAACAACCGTAACGCCATCGGCCTAAGGATCTGTGTCCATGTCAAAGGTGATTTACAAAAACCTCAATACCTCACCGATTCTTGCGGTGGGTGGCGCCGGGTGCTGGTTGGAGGACGCGACGGGTAAACGCTACCTCGACACCTGTGGCGGTGTCGCGGTGTCGAGCCTGGGCCATGCCCACCCGCGCATCGTTGCAGCGTTCGAGCGGGAGGCGAAAAAACTCGCCTGGGCCCATGCCGGCAGCTTCACCACGGCGCCCGCTGAAGCGTTGGCGGAGTACCTGGTGGCGGGCAGCGGCGGCCTGGCGCGGGCGCAGTTTTTGTCGGGAGGCTCGGAGGTGATGGAGTTGGCGATGAAAATCGCCTACCAGTACCAATGCGAACGCGGGCTGCCGAATAAGTCGGTGTTTATTTCCCGGCGCCAGAGCTACCACGGCAGCACCCTGGGCACCCTGAGCATTTCCGGTAACCCGCAGCGTCAATCGGTGTTTGGCCAGTTGTTCCCGGCGGCCGAATTCGTGTCGCCGTGCTACGCCTACCGCGATCAGCGGCACGACGAAAGTGAAGAGCAGTATGCGACCCGTCTGGCCGAAGAGCTGGACCAGAAAATCCGCGCCTTGGGCAGCGAAAATGTCGCGGCGTTTTTCGTTGAAACGGTGGTGGGCTCGACCAGCGGCGCTGTTCCGCCGGTGCCGGGTTACCTGCGCAAAATCAAGGCGGTCTGCGAGCGCCACGATGTGCTGTTGATTCTCGACGAGGTGATGGCTGGGATGGGCCGTACCGGGCAGCTGTTCGCGTATGCCGACGACGGCATCGTGCCGGACATGGTTGCCGTGGGCAAAGGCCTCGCCGCCGGCTACATGCCGATTTCAGCGCTGCTGATCAGTGAGCAGGTGCATTCGGTGATGGCTCAGGGCTCGGGCGTATTGGGCAACGGCCAAACCCATGTCAACCATCCGCTGGCCTGTGCCATCGCCCTGGAGGTGCAGCAGGTCATCGTTGAAGACGAACTGTTGGCCCAGGTGCGCCAGCGCGGCGAGCAACTGCGCAGCTGGCTCAAGGAAAGCCTGAGTGACCTGGATACCGTCGGCGATGTGCGCGGACGAGGGCTGTTTGTCGGTGTTGAATTTGTGCAAGACCGCGCCACCAAGGCGCCGTTCAAAGGCGGTGGCGCGTATGCCGCAGCCCTCAAGCAAGAGGCCTTGGCGCGCGGCCTGCTGATCTACCCCGGCAGTGGCACCGTGCAGGGCGTACAAGGCAATCATGTGCTGTTTGCACCGCCATTTATCACCCGTGAAGACGAGCTGGCGCAAATGGTTGAACGGTTCAGTGCGGTGGTGCGGGCCGTGGCTCATTAGCCGTCAGGTGATGTATCGCGCATTCACCCAAATTACGTAGAGATGGAGCAGTGAAGATGCAGACAATCGAGCCGTGCAAGGACAAAGTCCTGCTGTCGGTGTGCACCATGGACTGGTGCGATCATGGGGTGGAATTCGCCAAGACCGTATTCTCCAACCTTGAGGTGTTTTGTTGGGACCCGGGCGATCCTTACCCCTATCACCTGGATAATTGGGAAGGCGACTGGATCATCTCCTACCGTGGCGACTTCATCTTCCCGCAGAGCATTTATAAAAATGCGCGCAAGGGCGCGATCAACCTGCACCCAGCGCCGCCCAAGTATCGCGGGCTGGGCAGTCAGCATTACGCGATTTACTACAACGATGAAACCTACGGCTCGACGTGCCACCACCTTGCGCCATCGGTCGACAGTGGCCAGATCATCAACGTCGCGCGCTTCAATGTGGCGCCGGCCGAGACAGCATCGTCCCTGCGCCTGCATGTCGGCGCGTATTGCTTGCAGCAGTTTATTCATCTGCTGACCGACTACATCCTGGTAGGGCGGCCGTTGCCGGTTTCGCCGGAGAACTGGGGGGAGCGGTTGTACAAACAATCGGAACTCAAGCCCTGGATGGAGAAGATTCGTGCCCAAGAGCCGGATCATCGTTGTTTCAAGTAGTTTTTGGGCAAGTCACTTCAAGCCGCTCGTGGCTTGAAGTGTTCACTGCGCGTTGGCGCGACGGGTAAGAGAGCATCTATGTTCGAGTTTTCGAGTTTCGTGGCGGCACTGGGCGTCTACGTGATCGGCACCGCCAGCCCTGGGCCTGGCAATCTGGCGATCGCCAATACCTCCCTCAATTATGGACGCACGCCAGGCCTGGCCTTGGCGGCCGGGGTGATTTCCGGGTCGCTGTGCTGGGGGGCGATGACGGCTGCCGGTGTCTCGGCGTTGTTGATGTCCAATACCCAGATCCTGCTGTGGCTGAAGGTGCTGGGGGCGTGCTACCTGTTCTTCCTCGCGTGGAAGTCGATCCGTAGCGCACTGGCCCACAACGCGACGATGGTGGCACGGGTGCGGGAAAAACAGACCCGAAACCTCGGCTTCTATTTGCAGGGGCTGGGCATTCACTTGACCAACCCCAAAGCGGCCTTGACCTGGTTCACCGTGACCACTGTGGGGCTCAGCGCGAATGCGCCGGCCTGGACCAGTTTTGTGCTGGTGGCGGGCTGTGCGCTGTTGGGGTTTCTGATTTTCTGTGCCTACGCACTGGCCTTTTCCTCCCACTCGGCGGAACCGTTTTTCACCCGGACGCGCAAATCGTTCGGCCTGATTTGCGGCGCCTTCTATTCATTCGTTGCGATCGGTTTTCTCACGTCACTGCTGTGACGCCGAATGCTTTCCTGAACCCACCCTGAAGAATCCTCCTATTCCCTGTTGGTAAACTTTCCTACGGTTTACTCCTCCGGAGTCGGGGCGTAAACTCCGCGCGTTTTCATCAATAGCGGAGACCCTAAGTGGGTACTTGTTCGAGTGACAGTCGTCGGCCGGTTTCGGTAACCGGCACATACTTGGCAAGGTAACGCGCATTCTTCCGATGCCGTTGTCTCGCCAACCAAGCGAGAAGCGGCATTGCGGCAGCGGCCAGTCCTGGCACCTGCCCGACCCCCTCTCATCGACGCTGACCAGCCCCTGATATCAATCAGGAGGTTACGGACGCGCCTGCCTTTTATGGCCGGCGGGCCAGGCTGACTGTGCCTTTGAAAAGGGCGCAGTGCAGTCGGTCGTACCTGCACGAAGGTTTCCTCGCGCAGGAGTTACACCATGAACCTCACACTGCTCAAAGAGTTCTTCGCCGGTTTCCTGCGGAACCGGCACATTGCCCGGCATTTTCGCCGCCTGGCGATGCTCGAGACCGTGACCGACGCCAACGTCAGCCGCGAAGTACCGCCGACCCTGGCGCAAACCCTGGTGGTCGCGGCCAATAGCAGTGCTGTGCAATTGCTCGGCAAATTGGGCAGCCACACCGAGGGGTTGAGCACTCAGGACTCCGACGCCTTGCGCGTGCAGTACGGCCTCAACGAGGTCGAGCATGAGCAGCCGCTGCCGTGGCAGGTGCACTTGTGGCACTGCTACAAGAACCCGTTCAACCTGCTGCTGACCTTGCTCGCGCTGATCTCCTTGCTGACCGACGACATCAAGGCGGCCACGGTGATTTTCTCCATGGTGGTGCTGTCGACCCTGTTGCGCTTCTGGCAGGAGGCCAAGTCGAACAAGGCCGCCGACGCCTTGAAAGCCATGGTCAGCAATACCGCGACGGTGTTGCGCCGCGACAGGGCCAAGCGCATTGAGCTGCCGATCAAACAATTGGTGCCGGGTGATCTGATCGTGCTGTCGGCCGGTGACATGATTCCCGCCGACTGCCGCGTGCTCAGCGCCAAGGACCTGTTTGTCAGCCAGGCGGCGATGACCGGCGAATCGATGCCGGTGGAGAAGTTCGTCCACCAGCACGACAGCCAGGCGCGTAACCCGCTGGACCTGGAAAATATCCTGTTCATGGGCACCAACGTGGTGTCCGGTGCGGCGACGGCGATTGTGCTGGCCACCGGCAACAGCACCTATTTCGGCGCGCTGGCGCAACGCGTGACTGCCACTGACCGTGCGACCACCTCGTTCCAGCATGGCGTCAACAAAGTCAGCTGGTTGCTGATCCGTTTCATGTTCGTGATGGCACCGCTGGTGCTGTTCATCAACGGCTTTACCAAGGGCGACTGGACCGAGGCGTTGTTGTTCGCGCTGTCGATTGCCGTGGGCCTGACCCCTGAAATGCTGCCGATGATCGTCACCTCCACGCTGGCCAAGGGCGCGGTGTTTCTGTCGCGCAAGAAGGTCATCGTCAAGCGCCTGGACGCGATCCAGAACTTCGGCGCTATGGACGTGCTGTGCACCGACAAGACCGGCACCCTGACGCAGGACAAGATTTTCCTGGCGCGCCATGTGGACGTGTGGGGCGAAGAGTCTGATGACGTGCTGGAAATGGCCTACCTCAACAGCTACTACCAGACCGGCCTGAAAAACCTGCTGGATGTGGCGGTGCTCGAGCACGTCGAGGTGCACCGCGACTTGCAAGTCGGCACGGCGTTCCAGAAGGTCGATGAGATTCCGTTTGACTTCAACCGGCGTCGCATGTCGGTGGTGGTGGCCGAGCAGGACCAGCCGCACCTGTTGATCTGCAAGGGTGCGGTGGAAGAGATTCTGTCGGTGTGCAACACCGTGCGCCATGGCGAGACCAACGAAGCGCTGACCGATGAGTTGCTGGCGCGCATTCGCCAGGTGACGGCGGCCTTCAACGAAGAAGGCCTGCGCGTTGTGGCAGTGGCAGCACAGCCGATGGCGGCGGGGCGCGACACCTACAGCCTGGCGGATGAAAAAGACCTGACATTGATCGGCTACGTCGCGTTTCTCGACCCACCCAAGGAGAGCACCGCGCCGGCACTCAAGGCCCTGAAAGCCCATGGTGTGGCGGTCAAAGTGCTGACCGGTGACAACGAGCTGGTGACGGCCAAAATCTGCCGCGAAGTGGGCCTGGAACAGCAGGGCTTGCTGATGGGTAACGCTATTGAAGACATGAGCGATGCCGAGCTGGCCAAGGCCGTGGAAACCACCAACGTATTCGCCAAGCTGACACCGAGCCACAAAGAGCGCATCGTGCGCCTGCTCAAGGCCAACGGGCACGTGGTGGGGTTTATGGGCGACGGTATCAACGACGCGCCGGCGTTGCGCACGGCGGATATCGGTATTTCGGTGGACAGCGCCGTGGACATCGCCAAGGAAGCGGCTGACATCATCCTGTTGGAAAAGAGCCTGATGATCCTGGAGGAGGGCGTGCTCGAAGGCCGCCGCACCTTCGCCAATATGCTCAAGTACATCAAGATGACCGCCAGTTCCAATTTCGGCAATGTGTTCTCGGTGCTGGTGGCCAGTGCGTTTATTCCGTTCCTGCCGATGCTGCCGATGCACCTGCTGGTGCAAAACCTGCTGTATGACATTTCGCAGATCGCGATTCCGTTCGATAACGTCGATGACGAAATGCTCGCCAAGCCGCAGCGCTGGCAGCCGGGCGAAGTGGGGCGGTTCATGCTGTTTTTCGGTCCGATCAGTTCGATCTTTGACATCACCACGTTTGCACTCATGTGGTATGTGTTTGATGCCAACACGCCCGACCACCAGACCCTGTTCCAGTCCGGTTGGTTCGTGGTGGGGCTGCTGACCCAGACGCTGATTGTGCACATGATCCGCACGCCGAAAATCCCGTTCCTGCAAAGCCGCGCGGCGATGCCGTTGCTGGTGATGACCGGGGTGATCATGGCCGTGGGGATTTTCCTGCCGATGGGGCCGCTGGCGCACTACTTCAAATTGCAGGCGTTGCCGTCGTTGTACTTCGTATTCCTGCCGGTGATTTTGCTGGCGTACATGGCGCTGACCCAAGCGGTCAAGGGCTTCTATATCCGCAGGTTCGGCTGGCAGTAAACAGCCTTACTGCGTCACACCGTTGGCCGCTGTGGGCGTCGGCAAACCAGCGCCCACAGCGGCCAACGGCGCAATCAGCTTGCTGCTGCATTCAAGGAGAGTTTTTATGCAAGCCATCAACAACATCAACCTCAGCACCCTGGTCGACACCTTGGTCAGCCTCACCGCGGCGTTTATCCTCGGTGGCTTGATCGGTTTTGAGCGTCAGTACCGCCAGCGCACGGCGGGCTTGCGCACCAACGTGCTGGTAGCGGTGGGCGCAGCGATTTTCGTCGACATGGCCAACCGCCTGGGCGGTGCGGAAGGCGCGGTGCGGGTCGTCGCGTATGTGGTCTCGGGCATCGGCTTTCTGGGGGCCGGCGTGATCATGCGTGAGGAAGGCAATGTGCGCGGGCTCAACACCGCCGCCACGCTCTGGGCCTCGGCGGCGGTGGGGGCGTGTGCGGGGGCCGACCTGATCCTCGAAGCACTGCTCGGCACGCTGTTTGTACTGGCGGCCAATACCTTGCTGCGGCCAATCGTCAATAACATTAACCGTCAGCCATTGGACGTGGTGTCGGCCGAGGTCACCAACATCCTGTATGTCATCGCACGGCGCAGCCAGCAACAGGCGGTGATGGTATTGCTGGAAGCCGAGTTGGCGCGCTGCAACTACCCGGCCAGCGACGTCGACGTACGCCCATTCGGCAGCGAAGAAGTGGAAATCGAGGCCAC
The DNA here is from genome assembly GCF_001728855.1 of Pseudomonas sp. AP19. Lineage (NCBI taxonomy): Bacteria > Pseudomonadati > Pseudomonadota > Gammaproteobacteria > Pseudomonadales > Pseudomonadaceae > Pseudomonas > Pseudomonas sp. AP19. The sequence continues at coordinate 46,644 of NZ_LXJP01000039.1, forward strand.
CCTTGCCGCCACGTCAGTCGATGGCGACGAACTGGATGCGCTGGTGGCGCGCATCTCCACGTCGACCCTGGTCGTGCAGGCTTTCTGGAGCCCGAGTACCACCGATTAGCCTAGGCGTAAAAAGGCTGAAAAAGCGTTGGGTGGTGAAGGCTTTTGCGAGGAAAACTCCTACATATGGTTGGGACTATCCCTTCGATTGAAACGTCGTTTCGTTGCTAAGGTTGCGCCCTTGTACCTAGCCGGCGGCAGCGGTTTGGCTGTACGTGTTCGGCCTGTTTTCAATCGAAAGGGACCAGGCATAGCCTGGCTATCGTCCTTGAGTGGGGACCGCGCCGCTGGTCGGCACTGTCATTTCTCACAGGTACCTGTGTCCCGTGTGGTGTGTAAGTCTACTTACCTCTCAGGGGAGTGTTATGAGCAAAGCGTTAATCGTTGACGATCACCCGTTTATCCGCAAAACCGTCCGCCATCTGCTGACGCTGGAAGGCTTCAGCGAGATTGATGAGGCAGGTAATGGTGCCGATGCCGTGCAGAAGGCCAGGGAGGGGCGCCCGGCCTTGATCATTCTTGACCTGGCCATCCCGAAGCTGGGTGGGCTGGAGGTGATCAGTCGAGTCAAGGCGCTGGGCTTGCCGTGCAAGATCCTGGTGCTGACGTCGTACCTGCCGGAGTTCTTTTCCTCGCGTTGCATGCGTGCTGGCGCGATGGGGTTTGTCGCCAAGACCGGGGAACTCGACGAGCTGCAAAAAGCGATCAAGGCCGTGATGTCCAACTACAGTTGCTTTCCCAGTTTGCCGAGCAGTTCGGTACGCCGTGATGATTTGCAGGCTACGGAACTGGAGCTGGTGCAGTTGCTGTCGGATCGCGAGCTGGCGGTGTTGCAGATGCTGGCGCTGGGGCTGGGCAATAACGAAATTGCCAATCAAATGCTGCTGAGCCACAAGACCATCAGTACGTACAAGACGAGGCTCAAGGAGAAGCTGCGCATGTCGTCCGTGGTGCACATGGCCAAGTTTGCCCAGCGCAATCATCTGATTTGATTTGAAATGACCCGTGCCCAGGTTCGAGGGTTCATCACCTTGCTATTGATGAGCCTGCTTCCGCTGACGGCCGTTGGCCTTGATGAGCCGCATACCCTGCGCTTGTTGGGGCACTCCAACGTTGACGGTACTGGCCCGTCCGTGGTGTTGGGGGAAGCCGACTGGCACTGGTTGCGCGAGCGGCGAACACTGTTGATGGGGGTTTCCGCGCCCGATTACGGGCCGTTCGAACTGACCAATAACAACGACGAGCTTGAAGGCGTCACGGCTGACTATGCGAAGTTACTCGCACAGCTGCTGAATATTACCGTTGAGGTCCGGCGCTACGATACGCGCGATGAAGTGATCGAGGCACTCAAGCAGGGCGCCATTGATTTCCTTGGCTCGGCCAACGGATTTGAAGCAGGTGACTCACAGTTGGTCCTGTCGCGTTCCTACGCCAATGATCAACCGATCCTGGTTACCCGTACCGGAGACACCCAATCCCTGAGTGTCGACCTGGCAGGCAAACGCGTGGCGATGCTCTATCACTACATGCCGCCCGATGTCGTCGAAGCTTATTATCCCAAGGCCCATGTGGAACTGTTTCCCTCTATCTTCGAGGCCATCGGCGCCGTGGCATTTGGCCGTGCCGATGTTTATCTCGGGGACGCCATCACCGCCAATTACCAGATCAACCGTAACCACCTCAACAATGTGCAAATGGCGGATTTTTCCACCCTGGAATCCAACGCTTTCGCGTTCGCCGTGGCCCGCGACAACACTCGCTTGCTGCGTATCATCAATACGGCGCTGAGGGCGATCCCGGCTAACCAACAGATGGACATATTGCGCCGTTGGAGTGCCGGCAACCTTGGTTTTCTGGGCGCGGAACGGCTGCACTTGAGCCGGAGCGAACAGCGCTGGCTGGAGAAACACCCGCGGGTCCGCGTAGTCGCATCCGACCAGATGCTGCCGTTGGCATCCTTCACCGCACAGGGGCAATTGGAGGGCTTGAGTGCCGACGTTTTATCCCGGATCAGCCTGCGCACCGGTTTGAAGTTCGACGTGGTCTCCGGCGGTTCGATGCCCCAGCAAATTGACGCGGTCAGTAAGGGCAGGGCGGACATGATGGCGGTGGTGGCGTCGAGCATCGAAGGCTCTGATCAGGTGCGCTTTACACGGCCCTACCTGACCAACCCACTGGTATTGGTCACCCGTAGCGACTATCCCGGCACGGTGACCCTGGAGGACATGATCGGAAAACGTCTCGCGTTGACCAGCGGCAACGCGCTGCGTGAGGTGATCAATCGTGACTACCCCGGTATCCACTTTGTGGAGGCCGGGAACCCCACGGAGGCGATGGCCCTGGTGGCCAACGGCAGTGCCGATGGCGCGGTCAATTCATTGATCTATGCGCGTTACCTCATTGCCTTTCAGTACCGTGACCGCTTGCGCGTGACCAGCACGGTCGGCTCTGATCCTTTACGCATGACGTTTGGGGTCAACCGTGGCGAGTTGGAGTTGTACTCGATATTGGACAAGGCGTTGCTGAGCATCAGCCCTCAGGAAATGGATGAGTTGAGCAACCCATGGCGGTCCGATGTGATCATCGAAGACCACTGGCTGCGCCATCGCAGTGCGATTATCCAAGGGTTTGGCGTGGCGGCGGTATTGCTGCTGGTAACCCTTGGATGGGCGATTTACCTGCGCAGCCTGATACGCAAACGGGCCCAGGCCGAGCGGGCATTGAGCGACCAGATGCGCTTTATGGGCGTGCTGATCGACGGTACGCCTCACCCGATTTACGTGCGTGACCGCCAAGGGCGGCTGATGGCCTGCAACAGTGCTTTCCTGGACGTCTTTGGCTTCAGGCTCGAAGCGGTGATCGGCAAGACCGTGACAGAAACCGACACCGGCAATCCGCCGCAGGCCCAGTCTTTCCATGAGGACTACCTGCGGCTGATGGAGCGCGGCGAGCCGCAGATTCATGATCGGGTACTCAGGTTGCCCAATGGCAAGGTGTTGACCATTTATCACTGGATGCTGCCGTACCGTGATGGCGACGAAAACGTGGTGGGCATGATTGCCGGTTGGGTGGATGTGAGCGAGCGCCAGCGGCTCCTGGGCCAATTGCAGGAGGCCAAGGAGGAGGCCGATGCCGCCAACCGTGCCAAGACCACGTTCCTGGCGACCATGAGCCACGAAATCCGCACGCCCATGAACGCCGTGATTGGCATGATCGAGCTGGCGCTTGCCAACGCCGAACAGGGGCGTGCCGACCGTGATGCCCTGGCCGTCGCCTCGGTTGCGTCCCACGGCATGCTGGAGTTGATTGGCGATATTCTGGACATTGCGCGGATCGAGTCTGGCCACCTGTCTCTTGCCCTGGAATCGGCCAACCCGCATGAGCTGTTGACGTCGGTGGCACGGGTGTTCGAAGGGCTGGCGCGCGCCAAGGGCCTGGCGCTGCAGGTCGAGCTTGACCCGCTGATTGATTGCCCGGTGTTGATCGACCCGTTGCGGTTCAAACAGGTGGTGTCCAACCTGCTGAGCAATGCCATCAAGTTCACCGCCGATGGCCAGGTGCGGTTGGGCGCGCATACAGTCGTGGCGCCCGATGCAGACCAACTGAGCCTCAGGTTATGGGTAGAAGACACCGGTATTGGCATCAGTGCCGAGGACCAGCAACGGCTGTTCAACCCGTTTATCCAGGGCAGCAATACCGAACAATCGGCGCGTAGCGGGTCGGGATTGGGCCTGGTGATCAGCCGTAATTTGTGCGAAATGATGGCGGGGAAGCTGCAGTTGAGCAGTGTGCTCGGGCAGGGTACGCGGGTGGATGTGTCGTTGACGCTTGCCAGGGCAGCGGCATTGCCGCCTGAGGTTTCAGCACCGGCCCCAGCCGTGCTGGCTACCCGTGTATTGGACATCCTGGTAGTGGATGACTACCCGGCCAACCGCTTGCTGCTGGCCCGGCAACTGAGTTTTCTGGGGCACCGCATCGTCACTGCCGAAGAGGGCGTTCAAGGGCTTGAACGCTGGCAAACCCAGCACCCCGATGTGGTGATTACCGATTGCAACATGCCCCTCAAGGATGGCTATGCCTTGGCGCGTGAGATTCGTGCGCAAGAGCGTGAGCAAGGTTTGAAGCCGTGTTTGCTACTGGGGTTTACCGCCAATGCACAGCCGGAAGAAACCGAGCGTTGTCGGCAGGCGGGCATGGATGGTTGCTTATTCAAACCTGCCGGGCTTGAGGACTTACGCTCGGCATTGGCCTCGCTCGCGCTGAGCCCAGGCGTACCCGGCGTTGACGGGGTATTTGATTTGGCTGCGTTAAGGGTGGTCACGGGGGACGATCAAGTAGCGCTCAAGGAGCTTTTGAATGCGTTGCTCGACAGCCTGGAAGCAGACCGCGTGAGGCTCCCGTTGCTGCAACGCGAGGTCAGTTTTCGCGGGCTGCACGACCTTGCTCATCGGGTCAAGGGCGGGGCGCGAATGGTCAAGGCCCAAGCGTTGATCACCTGTTGTGAAACCCTGGAAAGCCTCTGTGAACGACAGGCGCGCAGCGCACTGGGGGCTGCAATTGAAGCGTTAGACCAGGCAATGGGTGATTTGCATAAACGACTGAGTGACTACGGCAAGCAGCCATGACTGCGATTTACGGTCATTCGGTAGATTTGGGAGAACTCCTACGTGAAGGGGGAACATGGCTGATTTTGTCTTCTGGATATGTCTGGAAAATGAGCCGCTCGCAATGACGCGTACTGCCAGCCCAGGGGGTTGCCATGCCGAACAAAGCACTGACCATCCTGATTGCCGATGAACAGCACCTGCAAAGGCTGTACATCGAAAAAATGCTCAATCAGTTGGGGTATCACCGGATTGTGCCGGTGCAAACCTACGAAGAAGTCCAGATTCTCACCGCGGTCCCGGCCGAACCGTTTGACGTCCTGATCATCAGTGCGGGGCTTGCCGCGCAGGCCAGCGTGCCGCAGCCGCAGGTACGCCATGTGTTGCTCTACGACCACCTCGACCCCGGCAAACCCGCTGGCGCAATGCCGCCTGTGCTGGTACGGCTGCCCGGAGTACCTGACACCATCAACCTTGAACATTTCATGGACATCATCGACCCACCCGCGGCCGCCACAGGCCTGCGGGTGTTGCCGTGGCTGCGGGAGTTATCCTGCAAGCCGATCGCCGGGGGTTAATCCCACTGCGGCGCAATGCCCTTGGGGCTGGTCAAGCGGTGGCCACGTTCCAGGCCGGCAATCTGCGCCATGTCGGCAGCGCTCAAGGTCAATTGCAGGGCCTTGAGGTTGCTCTCCAGGTTGGCGCGTTTGGTCGACGACGGAATGACCGCATAGCCCAACTGCATGGCCCAGGCCAACGTCACTTGCGCAGGTGTGGCCTGATGGCGTTCGGCGATGTGCTGGAGCACCGGGTCTTTCAGCACCTCACCGTAGGCCAGGGTCATGTACGACGTGATCTGAATGCCCTGGGCGGTGGCGAAATCCACGACCTGTTGGTTTTGCAGATAGGGGTGCAGTTCGATCTGGTTAGTGGCGATGTTCTCGGCGCCCATCGCAGCAATGGCCTGCTTCATCAGGTCAATGGTGAAGTTGGAAACGCCGATCTGGCGGGTCAGGCCCAGGCGCTTGGCTTCAAGCAATTGGCCCATGAATTCGGCAACGGGGATTTGCTCCTCCGGTGATGGCCAGTGGATCAGCGTCAGGTCCAGGTAGTCGATCTTCAGTTTGCTCAGGCTTTCGCGCAGGCTGGGAATCAGCAGGCCATCGGCAAAATGGGACACCCAGATCTTGCTGGTGATGAACAACTCATCACGCGGCACACCACTGGCGGCGATGGCGTGGCCGACATCGGCTTCGTTCTCATAGATCTGCGCGGTGTCGATGGCGCGGTAGCCCAGCTCCAGGCCGGTGCGCACGGAATCGATGACCACCTGGCCTTGCAGGCGGAAAGTGCCGAGGCCGAAGGCGGGGACGTTGTGGGTCGGGATGGACATCAGTAACTCCTCAAGGGGGTGAACAATGGCGTCGAGTATCCCCGCGTCGTTCCTTCGGAAAAACCGCCGAAGCCGAAAAGGACTCTTTACCAGAAGTCACGAGTGGCGTTGCTGCGCAGGCTGGATCGGGTGTCGCTCGGTTACCGCGACTGATGTAGAGTCGTGCAGCCGACTCAACCGCAGGAAATCGCCCTATGACCCAGGAATCCCGTTTCTCCCGAATGGAGCCGGAATTGCGCAAGGCCAATCTGGTCCAGGCGACGCTCACGTGCCTCAAGCGCGACGGTTTCCAGGGCGCCTCGATTCGCAAGATCAGTGCCGAGGCCGGGGTGTCGGTGGGGCTGATCAGCCACCACTATTCGGGCAAGGATGAACTGGTGGCCGAGGCCTATCGCACGATCACCGCCCAAGTCATGAGCCTGTTGCGCGAGACCATGGCCAAGGCACCCCCGCAACCTCGGGAACGCTTGTCGGCGTTGTTTCGTGGCTCGTTTTCTCCGCAGCTGCTCGACCCGCAACTGCTGGATGCCTGGCTGGTATTCTGGGGCGCGGTCAAGACCGCGCCTGCCATCAACCTGGCCCACGAACACTCCTATGGCGAGTACCGCACCATCATGCGCTCGGCCCTGACGGACATGGCCAGGGAGGAGCGATGGGAGCAGTTCGACGCCGACCTGGCCGCCATCGGCTTGAGCGCCTTGCTCGATGGGTTGTGGTTGGAGTCGGGGCTCAACCCGGGCACCTTTACGCCGGAGCAGGGCATCCAGATCTGCGAAGCCTGGGTCGATGGCTTGCAGGGCGGCGGTCGCCTGCGTTACCCACTCAAAGCCTGAGCCTTTCTCGCCGCCTGGACGCAAGGTCCAGGCCGGTATTTCCCGTTTGAAAATATTTGCAGTTTGCCGATTGCCTCCTTGCTGAACACTCGTTTAGTATCTCGCCATGTCGCACCCCTCAAACCAATTAAAATAATTCGAGGAAGCCATGACGACCGATTCGCCCGTGCTCAGCCATGTGCAAGCAGGCGTTGCCTGGATCACTCTCAACCGGGTGGCCCAGCACAATGCACTGGACATTCCGACCCTCAAGCATCTGCATGCCTTGCTCGATACGCTCAATACCGACACCGCTGTGCGTGCGGTGGTGTTGACCGGCAACGGGCGCAGCTTCTGCGCCGGCGCCGACCTGGCGGAATGGGCTGAAGCCCAAGCGCGTGGCGCCCTGGAAACCTACGGCTGGACCGAAACCGCGCACGCCCTGATGACCCGCCTGCACACCCTCGACAAACCCACCCTTGCTGCGATCAACGGCACCGCCGTCGGCGCCGGCATGGACCTCACCTTGTGTTGCGACCTGCGCATCGCCGCGCAGTCGGCGCGCTTCAAGGCCGGCTACACCCGCATGGCTTACTCGCCGGATGCCGGTGCCAGTTGGCACTTGCCGCGCCTGATCGGCAGCGAACAGGCCAAGCGCCTGCTGTTCCTCGATGAACTGTGGAGCGCCGACCGTGCCCTGGCTGCCGGCCTCGTCGGCGAGGTGGTCGCCGACGATCAACTCCACGCGCACACCACTGAGTTGGCGACGCGCCTGGCCAACGGCCCGACCTTCGCCTTCGCCCAGACCAAGACCCTGATCCGCGAAGGCGAAGGTCGCAGCCTGCCCGAGCAACTGCAGGCCGAACTGGCTGCCGGCCTGTTGTGCGGGCGCAGTGTCGACGGTGGCGAAGCCTTGCGCGCGGCCATGGAAAAGCGCCCGGCACATTTCTGCGGCCAATAACCCCAACACCTCCGAGCAGGTAGCGCGATGAATTTCCAACTCAGCCAAGAACAAGACATGTTGGTGGATGCGGTACGCAGTTTTGTGACCAAGGAGTTGCTGCCTCATGAGGTGGCGGTGGACCGTGCCGATGAGGTCTCGCCGGCGCTTGCCGCGCAGATTCGTGACAAGGCCATCGCTGCCGGTTTCTATGCGTTCAACATGCCCGAAGCGGTCGGTGGCGGCGGCCTCGATTACCTGTCCCAGGCACTGATCGAGCGAGAGTTGTCCAAGGTCTCGTGGGCGCTGCATGTGTTTGTCGCGCGCCCGTCCAAGATCCTGATGGCCTGCACCGGCACGCAGGTTGAGGACTACTTGTTGCCCTGCGTGCAGGGCCAGAAGATCGACTGCTTCGCGCTGACCGAACCGGGTGCCGGTTCTGACGCCAACGCGATCAAGACCCGCGCCGTGCGCAGCGGCGACGACTTTGTGATCAACGGCAGCAAGCACTTTATCAGCCATGCCGGGCACGCCGATTTCGCCATCGTGTTTGCCGTGACCGACACCTATGAATACCACGGCCGCCCACGCAACGAGGTGACCTCGTTTCTGGTCGACCGAGGCACCCCGGGCATGACCATCCGCCGAGGCCCCAAGTGCGTGAGCAACCGCGGCTATCACACCTATGAGATGTTCTTCGACGACTGCCGCGTACCGGCGTCCAAGGTGCTCGGCGACGTGGGCAAGGGCTGGGATGTCGCCAATGCCTGGCTCACCGCCGGCCGCGTGATGGTCGCCGCCAATTGCGTCGGCCAGGCTCAGCGGGCGCTGGACGTGTCGCTGCAATGGGCGGCGGATCGCAAGCAGTTCGGCCAGCCCATCGGCACCTATCAAGGCGTGAGTTTCAAGCTGGCGGACATGGCCACGCAGATTCGCGCTGCGGAATTGTTGACCCTGCACACGGCCTGGAAGATGGACCAGGGCAGCATGACTGACGGCGAGGCTGGCATGGCCAAATTGTTTGCCAGCGAAACCCTGGGCAAGGTCGCCGACGAAGCCGTGCAGATTTTTGGCGGCATGGGCTTGATGGATGAAGGACCGGTGGAGCGCATCTGGCGCAACGCACGGATCGAACGGATCTGGGAAGGCACTTCGGAAATCCAGCGCCATATCATTGCGCGCGAACTGTTGCGGCCGCTGTTGCGCTGATCGGCGCGGAGAACGCTTATGTCCCAGACTATGGGCGACAACCTCAAGCGCCTGCTGGCGCCCCGGCACCTGGCATTTGTTGGCGGGCGCAGCATGGCTCGCGCCTTAAAGCGTTGCGCCGACGGCGGTTTCACCGGGCAAATGTGGCTGGTTAACCCGCACCATGACCACCTTGACGGCATCCCTTGTGTGCGCCGCGTGGCGGATTTGCCGTGCGGCCCGGATGCGGTGTTTGTCGCCACTAACCGTGAGCTGACATTGACCTGCATCGCCGAGCTCGCCGCCATCGGCACAGGCGGCGCGATTTGCTACGCCTCAGGCTTTGCCGAAACCGGCGCCGACGGTGCAGCTCTGCAACAGCAGTTGCTCAACGCGGCAGGCGACATGGCCTTGCTCGGCCCCAACTGCTACGGCCTGTTGGACTACCTGCACAGCTCGGCGTTGTGGCCGGTGGCCCATGGCGGCAAGCCGGTAGAGAAGGGCGTCGCGATACTGACCCAGAGCGGCAACTTCGCCTACAACCTGTCGATGAGCGACCGCTCGTTGCCGGTTGCCTACATGGCTTCAGTGGGCAACCAGGCACAACTGGGCGTGGCCGAATTGATGGACGTATTGCTCGACGAACCGCGCGTTACCGCGATCGGCCTGCACCTGGAAGGCCTGAAGAATGTGCCAGGGTTTGCCCGCGCGGCGCACAAAGCCCTGGAACAAGGCATTCCGATCATCGCGCTGAAAACCGGCGTCTCGCAGATCGGCGCCGAGCTGGCGTTAAGTCACACCAGTTCACTGTCCGGCTCCGATGCGCTGTACGACAGTTTGTTTGCCCGTCTGGGCGTGATCCGCGTGAGCGGGCCGGTGAGTTTTGTCGAAACCTTGAAGGCCGCAGCGTGCGGCAACCTGCCGTCAGGCAAGCGCCTGATCGCGCTGGCTTGTTCCGGTGGTGACGCTGGGCTGATTGCCGATTACGCCGAGCGCAACCATCTGGCCCTGCCGAAACTCGACGCAGGCCAGCGCGCTGAACTGGCGCAGGTGCTGCCCAGTTACGCGAACCTGGTCAACCCATTGGATTTCACCACCGCCATCTGGGGCGACCGTGAAGCGCTGCAGCGCATGCTTGATACGGCCCTGCGCACCGACACTGATGCCGCCATGCTGGTGCTGGATTACCCGGCAGCCTTGACCGGCGAGCGCCAGGAATGCGACCTGCTGCTGGAGCTGTTTTGCGCGGCGCTCAGCCGCCATGGCAAGCGCGGTTTCGTCACCTCGGCTTTTCCCGAGCTGTTGCCGGTCCATGCCCGTGAACGCCTGCATGCCCACGGCATTCCAGCCTTGCAGGGCGTGGAAGACGCGCTCGCGGCGTGGGCGCGGATTGCCGACTACCAACACCATCGGCGCGTCTTGCTTGAGCGGGGCGAATCGATCCTCGAACCACTGTGCCCTCGGGCTCTGGCCGGCCGTGGTGTGACCCTGGATGAGTGGGCGTCCAAACAGGCGTTGCGCGCATTTGGCTTACCCACTCCACTGGGTGTGTTGAGTACGCCGGAACGCGCGATGGCTGATGCACACCTGTTGGGCTACCCGTTGGTACTTAAGGCGGTCAGCGCCGAGTTACCGCATAAAACCGAAGCCGGGGCGGTGGCGCTCAACCTGCCAGACGCCGCCGCTTTAAAGGCTGCCATCGCGCAGATGAGCGCGCAAATCGCCGCGTATGCACCCGGCGTCGCCTTCGATCGACTGCTACTGGAGCCCATGGCCGCCCAGCCCTTGGCTGAGTTGATCGTGGGCATCAAACGTGAAAACGACTTCGGCCTGGCCCTGGTGATTGGCGCCGGTGGCATCCTGGTGGAACTGCTCAAGGACAGCCGCAGCCTGTTGCTGCCCACCACTGACGATGCGATTCGCCACGCGTTGCTCAGCCTGCGCAGCGCCACGTTGCTGCACGGTTTTCGCGGGCGGGAAGTGGCGGATATGGGTGCGTTGGTCGCGGCCATTCGCGCCGTGGCCGACTACGCCTGTGCCAACGCCGAACAGTTGCTGGAACTCGATGTGAACCCATTGCTGGTCAATGCCCGGGGCGCCACGGCGGTCGACGCATTGATTCGCCTAGGAGATGGCTATGCACGATAAAACGCTGACCGGCGGCCAGGCTCTGGTGCGGTTGTTGGCCAACTATGGCGTCGACACGGTGTTCGGCATTCCCGGTGTGCACACCTTGGAGCTGTATCGCGGCCTGCCCGGCAGTGGCATTCGCCACGTGCTCACGCGCCACGAGCAGGGCGCCGGGTTCATGGCCGACGGCTATGCGCGCGTCAGCGGCAAGCCGGGCGTGTGTTTTGTCATCACCGGGCCCGGCGTTACCAATGCCGCCACCGCCATCGGCCAGGCCTATGCCGATTCCATTGCGATGCTGGTGATCTCCAGCGTCAACGCCACCGCGAGCCTCGGCAAAGGCTGGGGCAGCTTGCACGAGACCCAGGATCAGCGAGCGATCACCGCTCCCATCACCGCGTTTTCGGCGGTGGCATTGAGTGCCGAGGATCTGCCCGAGTTGATCGCCCGTGCCTACGCAGTGTTCGACAGCGAGCGGCCACGGCCGGTGCATATTTCGGTGCCGTTGGATGTGTTGGCGGCACCGATCAGATGGGACTGGAGCAATCACGTGGTCCGCCGTCCAGGGCGTGGCGTGCCATCGGCCGACGTGCTGGAGCAGGCAGTGGCCACGCTCGCGGCAGCCAAGCGGCCGATGATCATTGCCGGCGGCGGTGCGTTGGCCGCAGGCGAGGCGTTGCAGCGCTTGAGTACGCTTCTGGCGGCGCCGTTTTTCAGCAGTGTTGCCGGGAAGGGGCTGCTGCCGGTCAACGACCCGCTGAATGCCGGGGCCACCCTGTGTGTGGAACCGGGCTGGCAACTGATCAGCGAGGCCGATGTGGTGTTGGCGGTCGGCACGGAAATGGCTGACACCGATTATTGGCGCGAGCGTTTGCCAATCAAGGGTGAGCTGTTACGGGTGGATATCGACCCGCGCAAATTCAATGATTTCTACCCCTGCGCACTGGCGTTGCACGGTGATGCCCACCAGACAGTGCTGGCCTTGCTCGCCGGTTTACCGCCTGCACCGCGCGATGCTGACGCGTCGATCAAAAAGGTCGCGACCTTGCGCCACGCGGTAGCGCTTGGGCACGGGCCGCTACAGGCCATTCATCAAGCCATTTTCGAGCGCATCGAGGCCGAACTGCCTGCCAACGCGTTCATCAGCAGTGACATGACCCAACTGGCCTACACCGGCAACTACGCCTACCCGAGCCGCGCCCCGCGCAGCTGGTTGCACCCGACCGGCTACGGCACCTTGGGCTATGGCTTGCCCGCCGGCATCGGCGCCAAGTTTGGCGCGCCGCAGCGCCCGGGCCTGGTGCTGGTGGGGGACGGCGGTTTCCTCTACACCGCACAGGAACTGGCGACCGCCGTGGAGGAACTGGACAGCCCGTTGGTGGTGCTGCTGTGGAATAACGACGCCCTCGGCCAGATCCGCGACGACATGCTGAGCCTGGCTATCGAACCTATCGGCGTGCTGCCGCGCAACCCGGATTTTGTACTGTTTGCCCAGGCGTTCGGTTGTGCCGTGTACCAACCCAAGAGCCTGGATGAATTGCAAACGGACTTGCGCAACGGCTTCAAACGCAAGGGCGTGACCTTGATCGAGCTGAGACATGCCTGTGCCTGTTGACCTGCTCGGGCGGCGGACCCTGGGTGACAATAACCCTGTTCATCGGAATCGGACATGGCCCCGGACTGGCGTGATCATTTGCTGGCCCAACGGGCGGCGCACATCGTTTAGGAGTTCACATGAAGGTTTTGATTGTTCACGCCCATCCTGAGCCACAGTCCTTTACCGCGGCGTTGCGCGACCAGGGCGTGAGCACGCTGCAAGGCCTGGGGCATGAGGTGCAGGTCAGCGACTTGTATGCCATGCAGTGGAACCCGGTGGCGTCGGCAGCTGACTTTTCAACGCGCGAGCATCCCGAGTATCTGGTGTATGCCCTGGAGCAACGTCTGGGGGTAAAAAAACAGTCGATCGCGGCGGATATCCAGAGCGAGTTGGACAAGGTGCTGTGGGCCGATCTGCTGATCCTTAATTTTCCGATCTTCTGGTTCTCTATGCCTGCAATGCTCAAGGGCTGGGTCGACCGCGTGCTGGTGTCCGGTGTGTGTTATGGCGGTAAGCGGTTCTATGATCAGGGCGGGTTGGCGGGCAAGCGTGCGCTGGTCACGGTGACCTTGGGCGGGCGCGAGCATATGTTTGGTGAGGGTGCGATTCACGGGCCGCTGGAGGCTATGTTACGCCCGATCCTGCGCGGTACGTTGGCGTATGTCGGGTACACGGTGCTGGCGCCGTTTGTGGCGTGGCATGTGCCGTATATCAGTGACGAGGCGCGGCGGGATTTTCTGCTGGGGTATGAGCAGCGGCTGCAAGGGCTGTTGGATGAGCAGCCCTTGGTGTTTCCGACATTGGCCCAGTTTGATGAGGCGCTGTACCCACTCAGTTGAGCCATTCACGGTGCAACGGAGGGAGCAGGCACGCCAGCGCCCTCCGTTTGCTGCCCATCGGTCAGTCGGCGTTGCTGTGTGCGCGAAGGCGTTCGACCGCACTGCGCAACAACTGCTCGGTACTGTTCCAGCCCAGGCAACCATCAGTCACCGACACGCCGTATTTCATCGATGCACTCAACGGCTGGCAACCTTCGAACAAGTGACTTTCGAGCATCATGCCGATCAGCGAGGTGTCACCCTGCAGGCGCTGTTCCAGCACGTCGTTGAACACCGCCGGTTGACGCAGTGGGTCTTTGCCACTGTTGGCGTGGCTGCAATCGACCATGATCCGCGCCGCGACCTTGGTCTTGGCCAAGTCGTGCTTCACCTGCGCCACGCTGTGCGCATCGTAGTTCGGTCCACGGTGACCGCCGCGCAGTACCAGATGGGTGTCGGGGTTGCCCGGGGTCTGGATGATCGCCGGGTGGCCCTGGCTGTCGACGCCGAAGTGGCGGTGCGGGTGCGACGCCGAGCGCATTGCATCGCAGGCAATCGCAACCCCGCCGTCGGTGCCGTTCTTGAAACCGACCGGCATGCCCAGGCCGCTGGCCATTTCGCGGTGGATCTGTGATTCCGTGGTGCGTGCGCCGATGGCGACCCAACTCAGCAGGTCATCGAAGTAGCCGGCGGCCATCGGTTGCAGCAGTTCGGTGGCGACCGGCAAGCCCAGGCGCAGCATTTCGCGCATCAGTTGGCGCGACAGCGTGAGGCCGGCGGCCATGTCGTCGCTGCCATCCAGGTGCGGGTCGTAGGCCAAGCCTTTCCAACCGATGGTGGTGCGCGGTTTTTCGACGTATGCACGGATCACCAGCAGCATCTGGTCGCTGACTTCAAGTGCCAGCTTCTTCAGGTTGCGCGCGTATTCCATGGCCGATTCGGGGTCGTGGATTGAACACGGGCCGACAATCACCAGCAAGCGTGAATCTTCGCCATCAAGAATGGCGCGCACGGCTTGGCGATGGGCATGGATCTGTTCATTGAGGAACGGGCTCAGAGGCAACTGATGCTTGAGCTCAAGCGCGCTGGGCAGGCGCTGGGTCAGGGCTTCATTGGCGCTGGTCAGGGCAGAGACGGGCAGAGCGGCGATGGAGGAGTTCATATTCAAGGCTTCCTGGGCAAGCGGCGGGCTGTTCCCGCACGCTCTGCCCTACTGGGGTGTTCGACAATTGGCCGTATTGGCTGCGTGTGTTGGCTTGCCACCAATAGGTGACCGATCGGAGGCGGCAGGCTGTCCCGAACGGAGCTTGCTAAATCGCCATGCAGTGGAAGTGTCGTAGCGGTAATAAGTGGCGTAGTTCATGTCGTGAGTCCTTTTAGTGTTCGGTGTGACGCAAAATAATTAAGGGCTGAAAAAACAAAACCCCCGGTCGGGGAGCCGACCGGGGGTTAGATTTCTCTGGTAGGCGACCCCTTGAGTAGTGGGCGCCGATTTCAGGTATCAGGCGCGCCAGTGGCTAAACCAATACCCAAAATAAAAGCTGACCAGTGCGCTCAAACCGTTCCCACGGGTAGCCGATACCGAGCGCTGGGCGCTGGCAGCAGGGCAAACCTGAGAGTGGGTGAGTTGCAACATGGTGTTTCTCCAAATGATGGGGGGAGCTTACTAGAGGCGCATGGCAGGATTCAATCAGTAATTTCTATCGCGTGAGGGACTTACGGCTATGGGGTGAGTGCCGATATGCTGCTTACACTTTGATATCTATTGCTGGGACGCGACCATGACTGCCTTCACCCTTGCTGCTGCGCAAACCACCTCCATCGCGGGTGATGTGCCGGCCAATATCCGTCGGCACCTGGCGTTTATGCAAACGGCGGCGGCGCGAGGCGTGCAGTTATTGGTGTTTCCAGAGTTGTCGTTGACCGGCTACGAGCCGGCGCTGGCGGCCGGTTTGGCGATTGCCCCCGAGGATGCACTGCTTGAGCCGCTGCGTGAGAGGGCGCAAGCGTTGCGGTTGACGGCGGTGGTGGGGATGCCGATACGTGTGGCACCCGGGGCAGGCGTGCTGATCGGCGCACTGGTGTTGGGCGCGGATGGTTCGCTGGCGGTCTACACCAAACAGCATTTGCATCCTGGCGAAGAGGTGGCGTTTGTCGCGGGGCAGGGCGGTGCAGCCCTCGAGTGGGGGGATGAGCGCATTGCGCTGGCAGTGTGTGCGGACTTTTCCCACGCCAGCCATCCGCGTCAGGCGGCTGAAGCCGGCGCCAATGTGTACGCCGCCGGTGTGCTGATCAGTGAAGGCGGCTACGCGACGGACAGTGCGCTTTTGCAGGGTTACGCCGCCGAGCATCGGATGCTGGTGCTGATGGCCAATCACGGTGGCCCATCCGGTGGCTGGGCTTGCGCGGGTCGCAGCGCCATCTGGTCAGCCGACGGCAGCCTGCTTGCTGCCGCGCCGGGTATTGGCGACGCGCTGGTGATTGCCCGCCGCGATGGCGAGCACTGGGCCGGGCATGTGGAAGCGCTCTAAATGGCCTTTCACCTGCGCGCTGCCACCCGCCACGACCTACCGTTTGCGCGAACGCTGACCCATGACGCCATGAACCGCTACTACCAGCAGTACGGGTTGCTGTGGTCTGACAGCGGCTTTGACGTTGCCTGGGCAGCGCGTGAAAACTGGCTGATCTGCAATGATGACAGCGTGATGGGGTTTATCAGCGTCAATCGCGATCACAGGGCGCTGTATATCCGCGAATTGCACATGCTCGAGCGCTGCCGCCAGCAAGGCGCAGGCAGCTGGGTGTTGGAGCAAATGGTGCTCAAGGCGCGTGCGCAGGGGTTGGGTCTTTTACGCTTGACCGTGTTCAAGACCAACCCGGCGAGAAGGCTGTATCAGCGCCAGGGGTTGAGTATCGTCGGGGAAGAAGATTGCTTCTGGTGCATGGAGCGCGAGTGCCACGTAATCCAAGCTGACTAAAACAGGTACGCTGTACGAATAAGCGCATACTGCTATCAGGAAAGAGCTTGTGTCTCGCTGTGTGGAGCAACAGGTTCGTCCACGATAATCCCTTCTTTCATGCCCAGCAGGACCGCCACCTTATGGGCTTCCCCACGCCGTCCCTTTTTACGCCCAGCGAGCACTTGATACGTCGTGGCTGGATCGACGCCGTGCTCACGAGCGAACGCTTGAACTGACTTTCCTTGATGTTCCAACCAAGCCTTGGCTTGTGCAGCAGTGCGAATACCGGGCATAGTTCAAAACCGTTCAAGTTTGTGTAAAACGAGATGAGTGTGTCACCTCTAGGGGTGTGCCATAAAGGATCATACATCCAAATGAGTGGAATCGGTTCGCGCTTAAGGCAGGAGAGAGAACGTCTTGGCCTGTCACAGAAGATTTTTGGTGAAATAGGCGGCGTTGAAGCTAACGCCCAAGGCAAGTACGAGAGCGGTGGCCGCGCGCCCAAGGCTGACTATTTGTCACGCGTGGCCGAGCGTGGGGTGGATCTTTTATATGTGCTGACGGGGAGTCCGACGCCCATCCAATTGGAAAACCTTAGTCAGCTTGAAGAAAAGATCCTTGAAAACTACCGAGCCATGTTCAAGGAGGATCAGGATGCTATCCGTCGATTGACCACCACGTTGGCGGAACATTCAGCGGCAAAGAACGGAAAACTCAAGCCGATGTTTGAGCAAACCTGACCTTTTGCTCAGCATAATCTGCGGCGTGTCGCTCGGTAGAAGCCTCTATCCTGCGCAAACTCAATATATATGACGCTTGCGGCTAGGTCTGCGCCTTGGTTTTTTGCTAA
>NZ_LXJP01000040.1:0-63907 GCF_001728855.1 Pseudomonas sp. AP19
CCAAAAAAAAGGGGGGCACCTGCCCCCCCGAGGATTAAGCGGTAGTGTCGAAGGCTGAATCAGCCTTCGATTTCAATCAGGATCTCGCCAGGGTTCACCCGGTCGCCCTTGGCCACATGAACGGCGGTCACCTTGCCGGCAATCGCTGCCTGCACTTCGGTTTCCATTTTCATGGCTTCGGTAATCAGCACGGCCTGGCCGGCTTTCACCACGTCGCCTTCCTTGACCAGTACGTCGACGATATTGCCCGGCATCGCCGTGCTGACATGGCCCGGCTCCGTGGCGTGCTTGCGCTTGCTGCCGCCACTGCTGACAAACTCGTTGAGCGGTTCGAACACCACTTCTTCCGGCATGCCGTCGATGGACAGGTAGAAGTGACGCTTGCCTTCAGCCTTCACGCCAACACCCGTAATGTCGACGCGGTAGCTTTCGCCGTGCACGTCGATAACGAACTCGGTCGGCACGCCTTCGCCACCGGCACGGGCCACACCGCCAGCCTCAGGGATCGGCAACAGCACTTCAGGGGCCAGGGTGCCGGCGTCGCGTTCTTCGAGGAACTTGCGACCGATGTCCGGGAACATGGCATAGGTCAGCACGTCTTCTTCGGACTTGGCCAACGCACCGATTTCGCCGCGCAGCTTGGTCATTTCCGGCTTGAGCAAATCAGCCGGTCGATGGTCGATCACGTCTTCGCTGCCGATGGCCTGGCGACGCAGTTTTTCGTTCACCGTGCCCGGCGCTTTGCCGTAGCCGCCTTGCAGGTAGAGCTTCACTTCGTTGGTGATGGTCTTGTAGCGTTCGCCGGCCAGCACATTGAAGAACGCCTGGGTGCCAACGATCTGCGAAGTCGGCGTCACCAATGGCGGGAAACCGAGGTCTTCACGCACCCGTGGGATTTCAGCCAGCACTTCGCCCATGCGGTTGAGTGCGCCTTGCTCTTTCAACTGGTTGGCCAGGTTGGAAATCATCCCGCCCGGCACCTGGTTGACTTGCACACGGGTGTCGACGGCGGTGAATTCGCTTTCGAACTGGTGGTATTTCTTACGCACGGCGTAGAAGTACAGGCCGATTTCCTGCAGCAGTTCCAGGTCGAGGCCGGTGTCGAACTCGCTGCCTTTAAGGGCGGCGACCATCGACTCGGTGCCCGGATGGCTGGTGCCCCAGGCAAAGCTGGAGATGGCGGTGTCGATGTGATCGGCACCGTTTTCGATGGCTTTGAGTTGGCACATCGCGGCCAAACCAGCGGTGTCGTGGGAGTGAATGAAGATCGGCAGACTCTGCTCGGCCTTCAACGCCTTGACCAACTCGCCGGTGGCGTACGGAGTCAACAGGCCGGCCATGTCTTTGATGGCCACCGAGTCGCAACCCATGGCTTCCATTTGCTTGGCCTGGGCCACAAACGCATCGATGGTGTGCACCGGGCTGGTGGTGTAGGCGATGGTGCCCTGGGCATGTTTGCCGGCGGCTTTGACCGCCTCGATGGCCACGCGCAGGTTACGCACGTCGTTCATTGCGTCGAAGATGCGGAACACGTCGATGCCGTTGACGGCGGCCTTGGCGACAAAAGCTTTGACCACATCGTCGCTGTAATGCCGGTAGCCCAGCAGGTTCTGACCGCGCAGCAGCATTTGCAGACGCGTGTTAGGCAATGCGGCGCGCAGTTTGCGCAGGCGCTCCCACGGGTCTTCTTTCAAAAAGCGTACGCAGGCGTCGAAGGTCGCGCCGCCCCAGACTTCCAGGGACCAGTAGCCGACTTTGTCGAGCTTGTCGCAGATCGGCAGCATGTCGTCGGTGCGCATGCGGGTGGCCAGCAACGATTGGTGGGCGTCGCGCAGGATGGTGTCGGTTACGAAGATCTTCTTGCTCATTCTTATATTCCTCACAGGCCTGCGTGGGCGGCGATGGCGGCGGCGATGGCCAGGGCCAGCTCTTCGGGTTTGCGCTTGATCGAGTAGTTGGTCAGCTCAGGATGGCTTTCCACAAAGCTGGTATTAAATTGGCCGCTGCGGAATTCCGGGTTGCGCAGGATTTCCTGGTAGTAGGCGGCGGTGGTCTTCACGCCTTGCAGGCGCATGTCGTCCAGGGCACGCAGGCCGCGGTCCATGGCTTCTTCCCAGGTCAACGCCCACACCACCAGTTTCAGGCACATGGAGTCGTAGAACGGCGGGATGGTGTAGCCGGTGTAGATCGCCGTGTCGGTCCGCACGCCGGGACCGCCGGGCGCGTAGTAACGGGTGATCTTGCCGAAGCTGGGCAGGAAGTTGTTCTTCGGGTCTTCGGCGTTGATGCGGAACTGCAACGCGAAGCCACGGTGCTGAATGTCTTCCTGTTTCACCGACAGTGGCAGGCCCGAGGCGATGCGGATCTGCTCACGCACGATGTCGATGCCGGTAATTTCTTCGGTGATGGTGTGTTCCACCTGCACCCGGGTATTCATCTCCATGAAGTACACCTCGCCCTCGGCGAGCAGGAACTCCACGGTGCCGGCGTTTTCGTAACCCACGGCCTTGGCAGCGCGCACCGACAGGTCGCCGATGTAGGCGCGCTGTTCAGGGGTCAGCTGCGGGCTTGGGGCAATTTCGATGAGCTTCTGGTTACGGCGCTGGATCGAGCAATCACGCTCGAACAAATGCACCACGTTGCCGAAGCTGTCACCGAGGATCTGCGCCTCGATGTGCTTGGGGTTGACGATGCATTTTTCCAGGAACACTTCCGCCGAGCCGAACGCCTTGGTGGCTTCGGATATAACGCGGGGGAAGGCTTGTTCAAGTTCTTCGCGGCTGTTGCAACGACGGATACCGCGACCGCCACCGCCGGAGGTGGCCTTGAGCATTACCGGGTAACCAATGCGGTCACCTTCAGTCAGGGCTTCGGCGATGTCCGCAACGTTACCTTCGGTGCCCGGCGTGACCGGCACACCGGCCTTGATCATGCTGCGCCGCGCTTCGGTCTTGTCGCCCATGCGGCGAATGACTTCTGCCGACGGGCCAATGAATTTGATGCCGCGTTCAGCGCAGATGTCCGCCAGTTCGGCGTTTTCCGACAGGAAACCATAGCCGGGGTGCAGCGCATCACAACCGGTTTCCACCGCCAGGTTCACCAGCTTGCGCGGGTTCAGGTAGCCGGCCAGGGGCTCGGCACCAATGCTGTGGGCTTCGTCGGCACGTTTGACGTGCAACGCATGGCGGTCGGCGTCGGAATAGACCGCGACCGAGCGAATGCCCATCTCGGCGCAAGCACGCACGATTCGTACGGCAATTTCACCACGGTTGGCGATCAGGATCTTTTTTATCACTTGGAAATTCCCTTGAGCCGATTGCTGCGTTCTTCAACCCTCTGAATCAGGGTCGGCGCGTGACCAAATGTTTCATGACAGTCGCGAGACACACACTATGCGCACCGAAGGATTAACAAAAATCAATAATTATTGGGTCGTGCATAAGTAAAGACTTATAGTTGGCCGACCGGCCCGAGGCGAGAGGACTTAAATAATGCGTAAGTCATTGATGCGTATGACATTACGGCAGTTGCAGATCTTTAATGAGGTGTGTGATTTGCGTTCCTACAGCCGCGCAGCCGAAGAAATGTCCCTCACACAGCCGGCCGTTAGCCTACAAATTCGCCAGCTGGAAGAGCTGATCGGCCAACCGCTGTTTGATTACGTCGGCAAAAAGCTCTACATGACCGAGGCCGCCGAAGCCTTGCAACGGGCCAGCCGCGATATTTTCGGGCGTTTGGAAAACCTCGATATGCAGCTGTCGGACATGCAGGGCTCGCTGCAGGGCCAACTGAAACTGGCGGTGGAGTCCAGCGCCAAGTACTTCGTGCCGCACCTGTTTGCCGCCTTCAAGCGCCAGCACCCCGAGGTCCAACTGCACCTGACGGTGGTCAACCGCGCCCAGGTGATTCGCCGGCTTTCAGATAACCGCGATGACCTGGTGATCATGTCCATGGTGCCCCAGGACATGGGCCTGGAATTCCTGCCGTTTCTCAACAACCCGATTGTCGCCGTGGCACCCCTCGATCACCCGTTGAGCCAGCAAGGTCCGCTGCGCCTGCAGGACCTGGAGCCTTATACGCTGCTGACACGTGAACCGGGGTCGGGCACGCGAATGGCCTGCGAGGAGTACTTCAAGGAAAAGCGCGTGCACTTCACCCAGACGGTGGAAGTGGCCTCGGCCGAGGCGCAGCGCGAGTGTGTGAGCGCGGGGTTGGGCGTGGCGCTGCTGACGCGCCACGCGGTCAACCTGGAGCTGGCCACCGGCGGGCTCAAGGAGCTGCCGGTGGAGGAACTGCCGCTGTACCGCAGTTGGTGCCTGGTGCAAGCCAAAGCCAAGCGCCTGTCACCGGTGGCCCATGCGTTCCTGGGCTTTATCCGCAGCGAACGGGTGCAGATCAGCGCGCTGGCTGAACGCTTCGCTGGGCAGCCGCGGGTGCCTGCCAGTGGAGTTCCGGGTAGTCACTGATGCTCTTGAGCAATTGG
Source organism: Pseudomonas sp. AP19 (assembly GCF_001728855.1). Lineage (NCBI taxonomy): Bacteria > Pseudomonadati > Pseudomonadota > Gammaproteobacteria > Pseudomonadales > Pseudomonadaceae > Pseudomonas > Pseudomonas sp. AP19. Next base: position 4,484 of record NZ_LXJP01000040.1, read on the forward strand.
CGCTCCTCGCAACGGTCTTCGATTGCGCGACGGAACGCCATACGGCGCTGATCTTCCTGTTGACGACGGGTTTTGACGGTGCTGCTGTCTTCGTATTGCCGGGCCATTTTGAGTCTCCCAATGCGAGTACGGGGAGGTCAGGATGAGCGCAGGGGATGACGGTTTGGCGGCGCAGGGGTTACAGGACGATGAATATTCTGGATCGGTAGGAAATCCCAATGTGGGAACAGGCTTGCTGGCGAATACGACCGGTCCGCCAATACTTATAGTGACTGACGCTCTGCATCCGCGAGCAAGCCCGCTCCCACACTGACCTGCGTACACCCCATTAATCGTCGAGGGCTTTGACCGATTTTGGCGACAACCGCAGGCTGCGCAAGCTGCGTTTAACGCTCTTGAGGTGGTTGACCAGGCTCGGCCCGCGCGCCATGGCCACGCCCATCGCCAGCACGTCGATCACCACCAGATGGGCGATACGCGAGGTCAACGGGGTGTAGATCTCGGTGTCTTCGTGTACATCAATCGCCAGGTTCACCGTGGACAGTTCCGCCAACGGCGTCTGGCTTGGGCACAGGGTGATCAGCGTCGCGCCACTTTCACGCACCAGGTTGGCGGTAATCAGCAAGTCTTTGGAGCGACCGGACTGGGAAATGCAGATGGCCACGTCAGTCGGTTTCAGCGTGACCGCCGACATCGCCTGCATGTGCGGGTCGCTATACGCCGCCGCAGTGAGCAGCAGGCGGAAGAATTTGTGCTGGGCATCCGCAGCAACGGCGCCCGACGCGCCGAAGCCATAAAACTCCACACGCTGCGCCTGAGACATGGCCTTCACCGCTTTCTGCAGCTCCACCGGGTCGAGCTTCTCGCGCACTTCCATGAGGGTGTGCAAGGTGGTGTCGAAGATTTTCAGGCTGTAGTCGGCGACGGAATCGTCTTCGTGAATCGCAAACTGCCCGAAACTCGCACCCGCTGCCAGGCTCTGGGCCAGCTTGAGTTTCAAGTCCTGGAACCCGGAGCAACCGATGGCGCGGCAGAAGCGCACGATGGTCGGCTCACTGATGCCCACGCTGTGGGCCAGGTCGGCCATGGAACTGTGCATCACAGCCGCAGGATCAAGCAGCACGTGATCGGCAACCTTGAGTTCCGATTTGCGTAACAGGTGGCGCGACTGGGCGATATGTTGCAACAGGTTCAAAGGGCAGGACTCTTGTTATTGGCGGGTGCCAGGGATGTAGCAAGCTTGTAGTTATACTACAAGAATTGTCGTTTTGCCCGTCCGATGCATCACTAAATCGCCCTGCTGCCCTCTGATTCAAAGGGCAGAGGCTTTGTAGCCACATGGGCGGCCTTGGCGTTATTAAGAAAAATCTGCATTTTTCCGTAACAAATCTGCCAACCCCTCGGCCTGCATCGGCCGGCTGATGAGGTAGCCCTGCACCTCATCGCATCGCTCCCCTCGCAGGAAATCCAGCTGCTGCTGATCTTCCACCCCTTCGGCCACCACTTTAAGTGCCAGGCCATGGGCCATGGCAATAATCGCCCGGGTAATGGCCGCGTCTTCACGGCCTTGGCCCAGCCCGCGAATAAACGTCTGGTCAATTTTCACGTAGTCCACCGGGATACGCTTGAGGTAGCTGAGGGACGAGTAGCCTGTGCCGAAGTCGTCAATGGCCAGCTTCACGCCCAAATCGCGTAGCTGCTGGAAGGTGGCGATGATGTGCTCAACGCTGTCGAGCAGCTGGCTTTCGGTCAGCTCCAGCTCCAGGTATTGCGGGTCCAGGCCGGTTTCTTCCAGTACCTGGCGCACCAGGCTGACCAGCTTGCCCTGGCGCAACTGATGCACTGACAGGTTCACCGACACCCGAATCGGTGCGAGCCCCTGGCGCTGCCACTCGCACGCCTGCCAACACGCCTGGCGCAACACGAACTCGCCCAGCGGTACGATCAGGCCGGTCTCTTCGGCCAGGCCGATAAAGTCCCCTGGCGGCACCATGCCCCATTGCGGATGCTCCCAACGAACCAGCGCCTCGGCAGCGTTCAGTTTGCCCGTGGCCAGGCACAGTTTCGGCTGGTAGAACACCGTGAGCTGGCGCTCGTCGATGGCCTTGCGCAAGTGGTTCTCCAGTTGCAAACGCTCCAGGGTGCTGGCTTGCAGGCTGTCGGTGTAGAACTGGAAATTATTGCCGCCCAAGTGTTTGGCGTGCTGCATGGCCATGTTCGATTGGCTGACCAGCGCAGAAATTTCCCGCGCATTATCCGGCAGCAGGCTTACGCCCATTGAGGCGCTGACCACCAGCTCATGCCCCTCTACCGTCACCGGCACGCGCAATTTGGCCAGGAGCCGCGTCGCCACGCGCGCCAGGCTCGACAAGTTGCCGTAGGCGTCGAACAGCACGGCAAATTCATCACCGGACAGCCGTGCAATGGTGTCGGCTTCGGGCAAGGCATTGATCAACCGCCGCGCCATTTTCTGCAACAGCTGATCCGCGACTTCATGGCCGAGGCTGTCGTTAAGCAGCTTGAAGCGGTCCAGGTTGATATGCAGCAGTGCCAGGCTGCGCCCGCCCTGGCGTACACGTTGGTGAGCTTCGCGCAGCCGTTCGCGAAACAGCGAGCGATTGGCCAGGCCGGTCAACTCGTCATAGTGAGTGAGGTAGCGCATGCGCTCTTCGGATTCACGCCGCGCAGACAGATCGGCGAAGAAGCCCACAATATGGCTGACTTTTCCGCGAGCATCGCGCACCACATTCAATTGCAGCCATTGCGGGTACAGCTCGCCGTTTTTGCGCGTTTCCACCAACTCGCCCTGCCAGGTGCCGTGGCTGAGCAGCGCCTGACGGATCACCGGAAAATGCCGACGGGCGTCACGGCTGCAGGGCAGTTCGACCACATTGCGGCCAATCATGTCGTCGATTTCAAAGCCGGTGACACGGCTGAAGGCCTGGTTGACAGCAATCAGCACGTATTCCGGGTCGAGAATCACGATGCCTTCGCTGGCGGCTTCGAACACCGTCGAGGCAAGGCGCTGCTGCTCTTCAAGGGCCTTGCCGGCGCTGATGTCGCGGCGAGTGCCGAGCATGCGCGTGACGCGTCCGCTGGGCGTGCGCTCCACGGCGCGGCCACGGTCCTCGATCCACACCCAATGGCCTGCGCCATGGCGCACGCGGTATTCGACCTGATAATCCTCGCTGCGGCCCTTGAGGTGTTCCACCAGGGCGCGCTTGAGCAGCGGCAGGTCGTCGGGGTGCAGGCGTGGCTTGAGATGGCTGAGCATCGCCGTAACGTACTCAGGCTCCAGGCCGAACAGCTCCTTGAGTTGGGTGTGGTGCACTTCATCGGTTTGCAGGTTCCAGTCCCACAAGCCCAGTTCGCTGGCTTGCAGGGCCATGGCCAGGCGCGCTTCGCTTTTGTTCAGGGCGAGGCTGGCGGCGTCCAGCTCCTGGCTGCGTTGCGCCACACGGTCTTGCAGACCGGTTTGCGCCTCGCGCAATTCCTGTTCGACCTGACGGCGCTGGCCAACTTCACGCACCAGTTCCTGATTCAATTGCTCGCTGCGCTGCTGCGCCTGCTGGAGATGCTCGATCAGCGCCTGGTTCTGGAAGCGCCGCAGCAACCCGCGCTGAATCAGGCGGTTGACCTGCCACGCCACCAGGCTCAAGGAGGCCAGCAGAATCAGGCCGAGCACACCCCAACCTTGCTGCTGCGGGGCACCATTCCAGAACAGATAGACAATCGCCGGCACCAGGCACGGTAGGGCAAATGACAGGAACGCGGACAGGCTCACGGCATAGGCCACGCTGGCCGACAGCGTGGCGGCGCCGATCAGGCCGAACACCCAGGCTTGCTGCATGAAACTGTCAACCGGCACCAGGGCGATGGCGGCAGTCGCCAGTGTCAGGCCGCTGACCGCCGAGCCCAGCATGAACATGCGTCGCCAGATCGGCTGGGCCTGGCGGCTGGGCATCGCCGAATCAAAAGCCGCTACCTGGATCACACGCAGCGCCACCAGGGCGAGCAGCCAGACCAGCCAGATGCTGTCCAACACATATTGCTTGGGGTTCCACAGCAACCAGGCACACACCAGGCCGTTGACCAACATCAATAACGTCGGCAGCAATGACCCCTGATACAAGAGGCGAGTGCGTTCGACCGCCATCTCGGTTGCGTAATGTTTACGGATGACCTGCGCGGGCGCCGCCGGGGGGCCGAACAGATCAGGACTGAGGGTCATAGGCAGTGTTCTTATAATGGTGAGCCCGAAACGTGGACGGAGCATACACAAGCAAGCGCTTGGGCCAAACTGCTCCACGTCATAAAAACCGCCCTGGAATCGGCCGCAAACCTTGGAGCCAGACTGCTTGAGCGAGGGCCCGCGCGGGCTGTGGCCCATGACCAACCAGTCATCACCCGCGGCAGAAAGTTTGCCCGGCCACGGGCACGCCGGTTGTTTTCCATCGACCACCCGGCATTGGGATTTGCCCCACTCCCGTTAGGCCCATAGAATGCGTCGATGCGCGATGATCTCTCTCTTTTGCTGAACTCCCTCAACGATGCCCAACGCCAGGCCGTAGCAGCCCCCGTTGGCCGTCAGTTGGTCCTGGCCGGTGCTGGCTCCGGTAAAACCCGCGTGCTGGTGCACCGTATCGCCTGGTTGATCCAGGTCGAAAACGCGTCCCCGCATTCGATCCTGTCGGTGACTTTCACCAACAAGGCCGCTGCCGAGATGCGTCACCGCATCGAGCAGTTGATGGGCATCAGCCCCGCCGGCATGTGGGTGGGCACGTTCCACGGCCTGGCACATCGCCTGTTGCGAGCGCACTGGCAAGAAGCGGGCTTGAGCCAGACGTTCCAGATCCTCGACAGCGACGACCAGCAACGCTTGGTCAAGCGCGTGATCCGCGAACTGGGCCTCGACGAACAACGCTGGCCTGCGCGCCAGGCGCAATGGTTTATCAACGGCCAGAAAGACGAAGGCTTGCGCCCGCAACATATCCAGGCCAGCGGCGATTTGTTCCTGGCGACCATGCGCAGCATCTATGAAGCGTACGAGGCGGCCTGTGTGCGCGCCGGCGTGATCGACTTCTCCGAGCTGCTGCTGCGCGCCCTCGACCTGTGGCGCGACAACCCCGGCTTGCTGGCGCATTACCAGAAGCGCTTCCGGCACATTCTGGTGGACGAGTTCCAGGACACCAACGCCGTGCAGTACGCCTGGTTGCGCTTGCTGGCCAAGGGCGGTGACAGCCTGATGGTGGTGGGCGACGACGACCAGTCGATCTACGGCTGGCGCGGCGCGAAAATCGAGAACATCTACCAGTACTCCGACGACTTCCCGGACGCGATCACCATCCGCCTGGAGCAGAACTATCGCTCCACGGCCGGCATCCTCAAGGCGGCCAACGCGCTGATCGCCAATAACACCGGGCGCATGGGCAAAGAGCTGTGGACCGACGGCGGCGAAGGCGAAGCGATCAACCTGTACGCCGCGTTCAACGAGCACGATGAAGCGCGCTATGTGGTGGAAACCATCGAGAGCGCGCTGAAAACCGGTTTGGCGCGCAGCGATATCGCCATTCTGTATCGCTCCAACGCCCAATCGCGGGTATTGGAAGAAGCCCTGCTGCGCGAACGCATTCCGTACCGAATCTATGGCGGCCAGCGCTTCTTCGAGCGGGCGGAAATCAAGAACGCCATGGCCTACCTGCGCTTGCTGGAAGGTCGTGGCAACGATGCGGCGCTGGAGCGGGTGATCAATATCCCGGCGCGTGGCATCGGCGAAAAAACCGTCGAGGCTATTCGCGACCATGCGCGCCACGCCGATGTGTCGATGTGGGAAGCCATGCGCTTGCTGATCGCCAATAAAGGCCTGACCGGCCGCGCCGCCGGTGCCCTGGGCGTGTTTGTCGAACTGATCGAGAACCTGGCGGCCAAGTGCGCAGAAATGCCGCTGCACTTGATGACCCAGACCGTGATCGAGCAGTCCGGGCTGATTGCCTATCACGAAGCGGAAAAAGGCGAGAAAGGCCAGGCCCGGGTAGAAAACCTTGAGGAACTGGTCAGCGCCGCGCGCGCGTTCGAAAATACCGAAGACGATGAAGAGCTGACCCCGCTCGCCGCCTTCCTTGGTCATGCCTCGCTTGAAGCCGGCGATACCCAGGCCGACGAGCATGAAGACAGCATCCAGCTGATGACCTTGCACAGCGCCAAGGGCCTGGAGTTTCCGTATGTGTTCCTGGTGGGCATGGAAGAAGGCCTGTTCCCGCACAAGATGAGCCTGGAAGAGCCCGGCCGCCTTGAGGAAGAACGCCGCCTGGCCTACGTGGGCATCACGCGTGCCATGCAGAACCTGGTGATGACCTATGCCGAGACCCGACGCCTGTACGGCAGCGAGACCTACAACAAGGTGTCGCGCTTCGTACGTGAAGTGCCGAAGGGGCTGATCCAGGAAGTGCGCCTGTCCAACAGTGTCAGCCGCCCGTTCGGCGGCGGCCAGCAGCAGAACTCCAGCAGCATGTTTGCCGGTTCCGAGATCCCGGAAACCCCTTTCAGCCTTGGCCAGCAGGTCAAACATGCGATCTTCGGCGAAGGCGTGATTCTCAACTTCGAAGGCGCCGGCGCCCAGGCACGGGTGCAGGTGAATTTCGCCGAAGGCAGCAAGTGGCTGATGATGGGCTACGCGAAGCTCGAAGCAATCTGATACATCTTCACTGTATGAAGGTTGTTGGCCCGCCCTTGTTTTTAACAAGCGCGGGCCAATATCAGTAATAAGTCCTACAGGCCATTCTGATTCGGTCCTACGCAAAAGCCCGAAACATTATGTCGCTAGCCACTGTCACGACACCTGTGCAACATGGCGCGCGTGCAATCCACAAATGGGAATTCCCTTTATGAAACGTTTTCTTAGCATCGCCATGGCGTTGTGCATCGGCCTGACGATGAGCCTCGACGCCAACGCCAAGCGCTTCGGTGGCGGCAAAAGCATGGGCTCGGCACCGACTCACCAGACCAGCCAAATGGCTCCCGCCGCCGGTGCCGGCGGCGCAGCGGCTACCGCAGGCGCAGCCGGTGCGGCTGGCGCGGCAGCCAAGGCCGGCGGTGCTTCGCGCTGGTTAGGCCCTCTGGCCGGTATCGCCGCCGGTGGCCTGCTCGCGTCCATGTTCATGGGCGGCGGCTTCCAGGGCATGCAGATCTTCGACATCCTGATCATGGCGGTCATCGCCTTCCTGATCTTCCGCTTTATCGCCGCCCGTCGCCGCAAGCAGCAGGAGCACATGGCTCCAGCCGGCGCGCCGATGCAGCGTGAAGTGTTCGAGCAAAAACCAGCCATGGGTTCGATCTTCGGTGGTTCGGCTGCACCGGCGGCCGCCCGTCCGGTAATCAATGCACCGGCCTGGTTCAACGAAGAGCGTTTCGTCGAAGCGGCCCGCAGCCACTTCCAGTCCCTGCAGCAACACTGGGACGCCAACGAAATGGACAAGATCTCCGAGTTCGTGACCCCGCAACTGCTGGATTTCCTCAAGCGCGAACGCGCCGACCTGGGCGACGGCTTCCAGTCGACCTACATCGACGACCTGCGTGTCCAGCTGGACGGTGTGGATGATCGCGCCGACAAGACCATCGCGACCCTGACGTTCAGTGGCGTGTCGAAGACTTCACGTTTCGACCAGGGCGAAGTGTTCAGCGAAAGCTGGAACATGGAGCGCGCCCAAGGCGACAACCAGCCTTGGCTGGTCGCCGGTATCCGCCAGAACGGCTGATAGCTGCGCGTTTGAGCACTTGGTGATAAAAACCCCGGACATGTTCCGGGGTTTTCTATTTCACGGTTGCACTTATAGCGAGCTACTGTATAAAACGCCCCTATAAACCGCGCCATCTAGCAAGAGGATCCCGGCCGTGGAAGAAATCATCGAACAATTGCGTGAAGCCAACGAACCGGTCCCGGTTCCTCTGGAGCTGCCTGACGAAGACCAACTGGTGGAAATCGAAGAACAACTGTTCATCGACATCCCCTTTGTCTTCCGCGAATTCCTGCTGACCGTCAGCGACGTGGTGTATGGCAGCCTCGAGCCGGTGACCGTCACCGACCCGCAGTCCCATACCTACCTGCCGGACGTGGCCGCCAACGCCTGGGATGCCGGTGTTGACCGCAGCATGATCCCGATCTGCCAGGACGGCGACGACTACTACTGCGTCGAAGAAGACGGCACCGTGGTGCTGTGGTCCGGCGAAGAAGAACTCGTCACCGAAGAGACCTGGGAATCGGTATGGCACTGGGCGCGGGACGTCTGGCTGGAAAGCTGAGTCGCAGCGCCCGGGCCTCTAGTGCTCCGGCGTATCCTTATGGTTATCCAGCGTCTCCAGCAAGGCGACCTGCATCCGCGTATGCACGCGGATGAACCACCGCCAGAGCACGGCCGCTACCGCGGCCGTGACGACGGCAATCAGCACCAGCAACTTGTTGGTCGGCAGAATACTGGCCGACAAGGCTGCCAATAGCAGGAAAATCACCAGCAACGAGAGGATGGGGATCAGTTCGGCAATCACCCGCCGCACGCGCTGGGTATGCCGCCCGGCCATTTCCGGCTTCACGCTCATCTCCGCCAGCAACATCGACAGCGCCTTTAGTTTGCGATACGCCGCAATCAGGAACGGCAGCGACAACAGCAACGCCGCGCCCCAGATCAATGCCTTCTGCCAACTCGGATCACTGATCCAGCCTTCCAGATAACCGCCGATACGCACCGCGAAAAAGCTGCCGGTGAAGAAGATCGCCACCACCAGCGCCAGGTTGACCCCCACTTGCAGGATGATTTTGCGGATCATCGACGCCAGCATTGCACCCTCACCCTGAGGCTGGATGCTGCGCAGCCATTCGCCATACATCCCAAATACCCGGCTCATGCGCTTAGGCATCACCGAGGCAATCTTTAACGACAACGGGTCGGCACCGCGGATCAAGTAAGGCGTCAGCAAGGTGGTAATTGCCGAAACGGCAACCGCCACCGGATAGAGGAAGTCACTGGTGACCTGCAGCGTCATGCCCAGCGCAGCGATGATGAATGAAAACTCGCCAATCTGTGACAGCCCCATGCCAACCCGCAGTGAGGTGCGGCCGTCGTTGCCAGCGATAAAAGCCCCCAGGCCGCAGGACAACATCTTGCCCAGCACCACCGCAACGGTAATCACCGCGATCGGCCAGGCGTACTGCAGCAGGATTTGCGGGTCGATCATCAAACCGATGGCGACAAAGAAGATCGCACTGAACATGTCGCGAACAGGCTCGATAAGGCGCTCGATCTTAATCAACTGGCGGGACTCGGCCATGATCGCGCCGATCAGGAACGCGCCCAGCACCATGCTGTATTCCAGCTTGACCACCAGCAGGCAGAAGCCGAAACACAGGCCCAACACGGTGATCAGCAGCATCTCGTTGCTTTCGAACTTGGCCACGTAGGCCAGCAGGCGCGGCACCAGCAAAATACCGATGACCAGCGCGACGATCATGAACAGCGAGAGTTTGCCGACCGTGGAAAACACCTCGCCGGAGCTGACCGTACCACTGACGGCAATACTCGACAGCAAGGCGATAATGCCGATGCCGAGGATGTCCTCAACAATCAATACGCCAAAAATCAGCTGGGCAAACCGCTGGTTTTTCATCTTCAGGTCATTGAGTGCCTTGACGATGATGGTGGTCGAGGAGATCGCCAGGATCGCGCCGAGGAACAGCGAGTCCATGGTGTTCCAGTCGAACCAGCGGCCGATTTCGTAGCCGATCCAGATCATCAGAATGATTTCGAGGAACGCCGCTATAAACGCGGTGGCACCGACCTTGAACAACTTGCGCAGGCTGAACTCAAGGCCCAGACAGAACATCAGGAAGATCACCCCCAGCTCGGCAAGGGTCTTGATCGTGTCTTCGTCATGGATCAGGCCAAATGGCGGGGTGTGGGGGCCGATGATGAACCCGGCGACGATATACCCCAGCACCACGGGCTGCTTGAGACGATGAAACAGGACAGTCACAACCCCTGCTACCAGCATGATCACGGCCAAGTCCTGAATAAAGCTGATGGCGTGCATGGCGAGGGGCTCCTTGAGGGTACTGGCGCTTTTCCCACTTCCACTCGCACCTTTGAACAGTCGCAAAGAGCGGAAGGAAAAGTCTGCCTTGATCGTAAGAAATGCCCTGAGATGGGCGTTTGAAGGGTAACACCGCGACTTCCGGCAGAAAGCCGGTGCAATATATGGAAACAGATCGCTGCACGCGTGACGGCAAGCGACCCGCCGGCGTCCCGTTAGGGAGCGCGCTGCAAAGCGTTCAGCACCCGCAGAGGTGCCTCCCCCAACCAATGCCTACAACCCGTGAGTGTGCTATGGAACCCGGAAACGCCCAGCTGTCGATGACGGTATTGATGACCCCTGACATGGCCAACTTCTCAGGCAATGTCCACGGCGGCACCCTGCTCAAGTACCTCGACGAAGTGGCCTACGCCTGCGCGAGCCGTTACGCGGGCCGCTACGTCGTCACACTGTCGGTCGACCAGGTGATTTTTCGCGAACCGATTCATGTCGGCGAGCTGGTGACCTTCCTTGCCTCGGTCAACTACACCGGCAACACCTCGATGGAAGTGGGCATCAAGGTGGTGACCGAGAACATCCGTGAGCGTTCGGTGCGCCATACCAACAGCTGCTTTTTCACCATGGTGGCCGTCGACGACCAGCGCAAACCCGCCGCCGTACCGCCGCTGCAGCCGCAGAACAGCGAAGACAAGCGCCGGTTTGTGCAGGCCCAGCAGCGTCGGCAGATTCGCCAGGAGCTGGAAAAGCGCTATCAGGAAATCAAAGCCGACGCGCCGTAAATCCCAGGCTGTAAACCCAATCAAGCGTGAAAGCCGGGCTTGCCCGCGATGGGTTCACCTCGGTTTTCAAGTTGCACCGCGGTGATGCCAGCGCAGGCAAGCCAGCACCCACACTGGGTTTGGTGTGACTACAGACTGATCGGTGTGGCCTCGAAGCGTACCCGGGGATGGGCAATACGGTCCTGGGCGCGGACCAGTTCCAACTCGTAACTGGCGCAGGCCTGGGTTTCCAGCAGCACTTCATGCACCGCGGCGGCCGTGAACTCAAAGGCCGCCACCAAGCTGTCGCCCAACAGCACCCGCGCCAGGAACAACCCTGATGTCAGGTCGCCCACGCCCACCGGCTGGCGCGGGAACGCCAGCAACGGCCGCCGCAAGTGCCAGCTACCATCGGCAGTCACCAGCAGCATCTCAAAACCATCCGGCAACTTACCCGGGTAATCCAGGTGTTTGACCAGGACCGCCTTCGGCCCGCGTGCCAGCAATGCCTTGGCCATGCCCAGGCAGTCGAACAGCGATTGCGGCTTGCGCCCGGCAAAGCTGTCCAGTTCCAGCTGGTTGGGGCACAGGAAATCCGCCATAGCCGCCGCCTCGTCCAGCAGGAAATCACTGACTTCCTGAGGCACGATACAGCCCTTTTCCGGATGGCCCATCACCGGGTCGCACAGGTACAGGGCCTTGGGGTTGATGGCTTTAATCCGCGCCACACCGGTCAGAATCGCCCGGCCCTGGTCTGCACTGCCGAGGTAGCCGGACAGCACCGCATCGCAGTTGCCGAGCTCGCCAATGGCGGCAATGCCTTCCACCAATGCCGGAATTTGCTGCGGCGCCAACACTTCGCCCGCCCACTGGCCATACTGAGTGTGATTGGAGAATTGCACGGTGTTCAGCGGCCAGACATTCACCCCGACCCGCTGCATGGGGAACACGGCGGCGCTGTTTCCGGCGTGGCCAAAGACCACATGAGACTGGATCGCAAGCAGATGAGGTGTGCGTTTCATGCGGGAGATTTCCGTAAAGCCGTTGAAATTCTGGCCGCGCAGTATGCGACTAAACACGGCCTATACGACAGACCAGAGACACAGTTAAGCTGCTCTCACTTTGTTGGAGTTCATCGCATGCTGACCCTGGGAAACATCTTTGTGTTGATGCTGCTGGCGACTGGCGCCGCTTGGGTGTGGCACAACCACGGCCTGCGCGAGCGGGCGCTGGAGCGGGTCAAGCAGCATTGCGCCAAGCTCGATATCGAACTGCTCGACGGTGCGGTGGCTTTAAAACGCATCGGTTTTGTGAGGGATGCCAAGGGTCGTCGGCGCCTGGCACGTATCTATAACTTTGAGTTCACCGTGACCGGCGAAACCCGCCATCCCGGGACTATCACCCAGTTCGGCGCCCACAGCGCGCAGATTGAACTGGCGCCCTACCCGTTCGAGATCAAGACGCCGCTGCCCAGCGCGGAAGTGATCGAGCTAAGCCAGTGGCGCCAGGACCACGCCACCAAGACGCGTCACTGACGACAGGCGGCCAGCGCGCTCTGCAATGCGACTACGTCCTGTGGCTCGCTGAAAATCAATTCAATGCGCGAGTCGCGCCGCCATTCGCTGGGTTGCCAAGCCAGTGGGCTGTTATCCACAGCGTTGGCGCTGACCCATCCATGGCCGCTGTGGATAACCAGTTTGGCGCGGCGCCACGCAAGGCTTGTGAGCCAATGGTCCAGGCGCCCGGTGTCGAATTGCTGGCTCGGGTGCCAGCGCCACCCGATGCTCCAGCCTCCCTCTTGAGCCTGGCTCAGGCAGATGGGCAGTGTCGGATCGCTCCAGATGGCTGGCATCTGCGCCACGCCGCTGGGCACCTCAACGTTATCCACAGCGGCGCCGGCTTGAGTGTGGAGGCCCGGCAACCGCGCCAGCGGCAAGTGTGCCTGGCGGGTCCAGTGCAGCGGGCAGTCGGGTAATAGGCGTTCGACGGCTTGGCGCTGCGCGGTATCCAGCGTTTCGTCCTTGTTCAACACCAGCAACCCGGCGCTGGCCAAGGCCTCGCGCTGCGCTGGCGGCAAAGGTTTGCCCGCCGCCAATGCCTGGGCATCCAGCACCAACACACAGGGCTGGACTGCCAGCACGTGTTGCCAGGGCGCCTCACGTAATTGCTTGAGCAACTGCGCGGGATGGCCCAAACCCGAGGGCTCGATAAACAACCGGTCCGGTTTAGCCTTACGCAACAAGCGGCCCAGGCCTACCTGGAACGGTGCGCCGTTCACACAGCACAAACAGCCACCGGCGACTTCACCCAAGGCAATGCCATCATCGTCCTGAGTGAGTAACGCCGCATCCAGACCAATCTGCCCGAATTCATTGATCAGTACCGCCCAGCGCTCGTTGGCCGGGCGTTGCGCCAGCAGGTGCTTGATCAGGCTGGTCTTGCCGGCGCCCAGCGGCCCGGCAATCACGTGGGTGGGAATGTTCTGCAGCATGAGGGGCATCATTCAGACCATATAGAGAGCTTGATCCTACCCGGTTATGCCAGCCAATCCAGCGTCAGGATCAACCGTCGCTCATCGGCTTTGAGTGCGGGCGAGCGATGGATCAGGCCGTGGCCTTCGTTGCCGTGCCACTTGGTGCCCTTGAGCAAGGCCACTTCGCCACAGTGGATTTGCTCAATGCGCTCAGTCGGTTCGGCATCCGGTTGGCTCAGTTTTCGGCGGTCCATCACCCCTTCGCGCAACCACTGACTACCGACTCCGGCATAGGTGGTAATCAACCGAACGGGCACATGGTCAACGTGAAAACGTGGGCACATGGCTTTGTCCAACAGCCGCAAACGCACGCCTATACGCTTGGCACCGAGCAGGCAGGCGAACGCGCTGACCAGCCACGACACATCGGCGATAAACCCTTCATAGCCTTCAAGATCACGACAACTGGACGCCAAACCCTGCAAGTTCGGCTCAGCGTCGTCCTGGTTAAGCTCGATCACCAGGGCATCGGCCAACGGTTCATTGAGCGCCACCAGCAAGGCGCCGAACTCGGCAATATGATGGGGCAACTGGCGCTGCCATAACGCCAGATTTACGCCGTCTTCCAGGATATCGGACAGTGCCAGCGGGGTTTCACCGTGGGTCTGACGTATCACGGGACGCAGGGGAATAACCGGTGCCAACATCACGCGACCTCTTCATACCAAGGGCCAAAGGGGTCGGCCAGCAGGCGCCAACTGTCGACACCCAGGGCCATTTCTTCATCCGTGAGCAAACAGGCGTCCAGCTCGGCGCGCATCTGGCTGAAGTCGATGTTTTGCCCGATAAACACCAGTTCCTGGCGGCAATCGCCGGTGCTCAGCTGCCAGTTGCCCATGATCGCTGCCACGCTTTCTTCGTCCTGAGGCCATTGGCTTTTCGGCACAAAACGCCACCAGCGCCCAGCAAAACCATGGCGCATCAACCCTCCGGCCTGGGACCAACTGCCCGCATCCTGGTGCTTGCTGGCCAGCCAGAAAAAGCCTTTGGAGCGCAGCAGTTTGCCGTTTACCCACGGACGGTCGATGAAGTTGAAAAAGCGCTGCGGATGAAATGGCCGGCGCGCACGATAAGCCGTGGAAGCGATGCCGTATTCTTGCGTTTCCGGTACATGTTCACCGCGCAATTCCTGCAACCAGCCCGGGGCCTGGGCGGCGCGTTCGAAGTCGAAGCGGCCGGTGTTCAGGATCTTGTTCAGCGGCACCTCACCCATGACCATCGGGATGATTTCTGCCTGGGCGTTGAGGCGCTCGAGGATGGCCATCAGTTCTTCGCGCTCGCAGCTGCTGATCAGGTCGATCTTGCTGATCAGGATCACGTCGGCGAACTCGATCTGCTCGATCAACAGGTCGGTGATCGAGCGTTCATCGTCTTCGCCGAGGGTTTCGCCGCGTGAGGCCAGGCTTTCAGCGGCTTGGTAGTCGAGCAGGAAGTTCATGCCATCCACCACGGTGACCATGGTGTCCAGACGCGCGATATCGGCCAGGCTCTGCTCGTTTTCATCTCGGAAGGTGAATGTTTCGGCCACCGGCAATGGCTCGGAAATGCCAGTGGATTCGATCAACAGGTAATCGAACCGACCTTCCTTGGCGAGTTTTCCGACCTCTTCCAGCAAGTCCTCACGCAAGGTGCAGCAGATGCAGCCGTTGCTCATTTCTACCAGTTTTTCTTCGGAGCGGTTCAGGGTGACATCACGCTGAACCTCACTGCCATCGATATTGATTTCGCTCATGTCGTTGACGATCACCGCCACCCGCAGGTTTTCGCGGTTACGCAGGACGTAATTGAGCAGCGTGCTTTTACCGGCGCCGAGAAAACCGGACAACACGGTAACGGGGAGACGATCGGGCATCAGGTATTCCTCATCAGGGTTGGCCGGTCAAATCGCCCGTCGATGGCGTTCGCGCAGCTCTTCACGTTCTTTGGCTTCGATACACAAGGTTGCGGTGGGGCGCAGTAGCAAGCGTTGCAGACCAATCGATTCGCCGGTGTCACGGCACCAGCCGTACTCGCCGCGGGCCAGCAATTCGAGGGCGTCGTCGATCTTGTCCAACAGCTTCTTTTCCCGCTCTAACAGACGCAGTTGCCACTGGCGCTGTTCTTCGGCGCTGCCCATGTCGGCCGGGTCGCTGTTGGTTTCCTGCTCACGCAGCGCCAGGAACTCGCCCTCGATGCGCGCCTGCAGCTCAGTACGCTGGGCAAGCAGCAGTTCACGGAAGAACCGTTGCTGGGCTTCATTCATGTAGTCGGCGGGCGGTTGGGCCAGGAGGTCTTGTTCAGTCATGGGAAGCGGGTCACGGGTCAGGCTGTGTTTTTATGTTATAGTATAACAACACAAATAAGCCAATCCGACTTGCTCACCACGACGAAGGGCGCAATGCTTGAGCCCTTCCTTACCCCGAGAATCGCCATGAAACGCCTGTTGTGCGCCCTGTTATTGGCAGCGGCAGGACCTGCCTGCGCTCAACCGCCAAGCCTGTTGGCAAACTGCACGCGCAGCGCCAACCTGCTGGCCTGCGTGGACCCGCTGGGGAACGCCTACAGCGTGGCGACCGTGGGCAGCACCACGTACTTGCGAGGGTTCGAGGTGATCGGCAAACGCTACTGGGCACAAACCAACAGCCGCTATGGGCAGTTGACGTTCTTTACTGGGTTAGCGTCCGACGGAGAGGCGTGGGTCGGCTACACACGGCGCGTGGGCTGGACCACCCTCAACCGGTTTTCCAGCTCAGGTGGTGCCAGTGCCAAGTTCACGTGCAGCCGTATGACCGGCTGTTAGACCTGGCCGTTCTTCTGCTCTTGAACCCAGGCCATGTAGCTGTTCATCGGAGGGTTCTTTTCGAAGTATTTTTTCAGCCCCTCAAACAGACCATCCGCCACCGCCTTTTGATGACGCGCAGTCACCAACCGCTGGGCGTCCTGGGTATTAGAGATAAACCCGGTCTCGACCAGAATAGAGGGGACGTCCGGTGATTTAAGTACCGCAAAGCCAGCCTGCTCCACGCGTTTCTGGTGCAGCGTGGTGATGCTTTGCAGGCTGCCCAACACTGAGCTGCCCAGCTGCAGGCTGGAAGCGATGGTGGCGTTCATCGACATATCGAGAATCACCCCGGCCAACATCGGGTCCTTGTCCTTGAGATTGAGCAAGGTTGTGGCACCCAGCAGGTCCGCGCCGTTTTCGCGCTGCGCCATGAAGCGCGCCGTGGCGGAAGTTGCGCCACCTTCAGACAACGCATACACCGAGGCCCCGGACGCCGACAGTCGTGGCGCGGCGTCTGCATGCACCGAGATAAACATATCGGCCTTGTGCTGGTGGGCAATGTCCACACGCTTGCGCAGCGGCACGAAGAAGTCATCGTTGCGCACCAGTTTCACGTCAAAGCCCTTCTCACGCTTCAAACGTTTGGCCAGTAATTGGGCGATGGACAGCACCACGTCCTTTTCGCGCTGGCCCCTGGAGCCGATGGCGCCAGGGTCTTTGCCGCCGTGGCCGGGGTCAACCACCACGATGATGTCGCGCTTGGGATGTGCTTTATCGACCGGCGCAACCAGAGGCGGCGGTTCCGCTGCGATTTGGCGAGGGGCATGAGTGGCGTTGGTCAGGTCGAGCACCAGGCGATGACCTTGGCCATCCTGGGGCGGCAATAGAAAGCTGTTGAGCTGCATCGGCGTGGCCAGTTCCAGCACGATGCGTGTGTCGCCTTTGCCGAAATGCCCGGAGCGGATTGAAGTAATCCCGCTGTTCTTCAACGCCAACTGAGAAAAATCCCCCGACAGCCCGGCGCCGCTCAGATCGATGATCAACCGTTCCGGAGAGGTCAGGGAAAAGGTCTTGTATTGCACCGGGCCGCTGAGGTCGAACACCAAGCGTAATTTATCGTCCGAGCGCCACAGGCGCGCATTGCGGATCTGCGTGGCGTAGGCCCCCAAAGGCAAGGTGAACAGGGGACTGAGCAGCAGCAGGTTGAGGAGCTGACGTCTGTGCATGACATATACCGCAAATAGAGGAGCGTCCTTGCTCGACATGACTGAAGAAAGGCGGGTGCAGAAAAATCATCGTCGATTCAATAGTTATAATATAACATGTCTTTTTATTTCCAACGATGGACCTGCCCATGAATGCGCTGACTCTGCCGGATATTGCCGCGCAGGCTTCACGCCAAGCCGTGCCACTCGACTGGGTAGGCATGTGTGGCATTGCCCTGCCGATCCTCATCGACGGCCAACGCTTGAGCGCCACTGCCGATGCGGGCGTCAGCCTGGACGATGGCGAGGCCCGTGGCATTCATATGTCACGCCTGTACCTGGCCCTGGAAATGCTCGACCAACAGCCTCTGACGCCTGCGCTTCTGCGTACTCTACTTGAGCGCTTTCTTGAGAGTCATGAAGGTTTATCTAAGAACGCCTACCTGCGTATCCACACCGACTTATTGCTCAAACGCCCCGCGCTGGTCAGTCCATTAGCTGGCTGGAAAGGCTACCCGGTGTGCATCGAAGCACGCCTGGAAAACCAGATGTTCCACGTGGAACTAAAAATTGACGTTACTTACTCGTCAACCTGCCCGTGCTCGGCCGCGCTCGCCAGGCAGTTGATTCAACAGCAATTTCTCGAAGATTTCGCCAACACGCCGTTGCAGCACGAGGATGTGCTGACCTGGCTCGGCAGCGCCAATGGCATCGTCGCCACGCCTCATAGCCAACGAAGCAGCGCAGAGTTGTCGATCCAACTGGACGCCAATCAGTCCACCTTGCCGCTTACCGACCTGATCGATGATGTCGAGGCCGCCCTCGGCACTGCCGTGCAAACCGCTGTGAAACGTGCGGATGAACAAGCCTTCGCTTTGGCCAATGGGCAGAACCTGATGTTCTGCGAAGACGCCGCTCGCCGACTGAACCTCGCCTTGAAACGCTCGGATGCCGTCAAAGCCTTCCACCTCAAAGTGATCCACGCCGAAAGCCTGCACGCGCACGATGCCGTGGCTGAAAGCCGCTGGACGAGAGACTCTGCATGATCACCTGCAACGCTTTGCGCTGGGGTGCCCCCGGGCAACCGCTCACACCGGCGCTGGATTTGACGCTGGAAAAAGGCAGCCTCACCGGCATCATCGGCGCCAACGGCACAGGCAAGAGCAGCCTGCTCAAAGTCATTGCCGGCCTGCAAAAACCGTTGGCAGGCACTGTCAGCGTGGAGGTTCCACGCCGTGGCGGCTTGTCATTCCTGCCGCAGCAGCAACACCTGGACCGGCAGTTTCCGATCAGCCTGCAAGCGCTGGTCGCCGCCGGTTTCTGGGGCACCAAACTCACCCCGGAACAACGCAGCCAACGCCTGCAAGCGGTGCTGGAAGAATGGTGCCTCAGTGGTTTGGAACACCGCCCATTGATGGCGCTGTCCGGCGGCGAACTGCAACGTGCCCTGCTCGCGCGCATGAGCCTGGCCGAAGCGCCGGTCCTGCTACTCGACGAACCTCACGCCGCCCTCGACGAAGAAGGCCAGGCACTCTGCTGGAAACACATCCACGCCTGGCACGACGCAGGCCGCACGCTGATCGTCGTCTGTCATGACTTGGCGTCGGTGCGTCAGCACACCCAGCAAGTGGTGCAGATCAAAAGCACCGGCTGCCTGTTCGGGCCCAGCAAAGAGCTGATCCGCCCGCAACCGCACATGCAGGTGGCTTGATGCACTTCACCGCCCACCTGTGGATGCCGTTCCTCGACTTCGTATTTATGCGCCGCGCGCTCATCGGCGGGCTGGTGCTTGCGTGCAGCACCGCGCCGCTGGGCGTGTTCCTGATCCTGCGCCGCATGAGCCTGATCGGTGACGCCGTTGCCCATGGCATCCTGCCCGGCGCCGCACTGGGCTTCTGGTTCGCCGGCCTCAGCCTGCCCGCCCTGACCATCGGCGGCCTTGGCGCAGGCCTGAGCATGGCCGGCGTGTCAGCCTGGATCACCCGCCGTACCGGCCTGCGCGAAGACGCCAGCCTCGCCGCCATTTATCCCATCTCCCTGGCAGCGGGCGTGCTGATCCTGGGCATCGCCGGCAAGCGTCTGGACCTCTTGCACCTGCTGTTCGGCTCAGCCCTGGCAGTGGATGAGACCACCCTGACCGGCATGCTCTGGGTGTCCGGCTTCAGCCTGATCGCCATGGCGCTGATCTACAAACCGCTGCTGCTGGACACTCTTGACCCGCTGTTCCTGCAAACCGTCAGCCGCCTGGGCCCACTCGCCCACGGCTTATTTCTGACGTTGGTGGTGCTGAACCTGGTGATTGGTTTCCAGGCCATCGGCGCGTTAATGGTGGTGGGTTTGATGATGTTGCCGGCCATTGCTTCACGCTTCTGGAGCCGGCGCCTGCCGGTGTTGATCGCGGTATCGGCAGTGCTGGGATGCCTGTCGGTGTGGTTGGGTTTGTTGCTGTCGTTCTACTACTCGCTACCCAGCGGCCCGGCGATTGTGCTGGTGGCTGGCGGCGGGTATTTGCTGTCCGTGGTCTTCGGTCCGGTGCACGGCTTGCTGCGCCGCCCGCCCTTGCTTACATCCCAATGAGGTGTTTTCCGATGCGCGCTCTACTCGTGCTGTTCAGCATTCTGCTGCCATTGTCGATGGCTCAGGCCGCCGACAAACTTCAAGTGGTTACCAGCTTCAGCATTCTCGATGACATCACCCACCAGATCGGTGGCGAGCACATCCAGATCAGCAACATGGTCGGCCCGGACGCCGACGCCCATACCTACGAACCGACACCGGATGACGCCAAGGCGCTGCTCAAGGCCAAGGTCATCATCAAGAACGGCCTCGGCTTCGAACCCTGGCTGGACCGCCTGGTCACCAGCACCGAAACCAAAGCCACTGTGGTCACCGCCAGCAAAGGCGTGATCTCCCACACCATGGAAGAAGACGGCGAAACCATTCCCGATCCGCACGCCTGGCACAACCTGGCCAACGCCGAAATCTATGTGAACAACATCACCAAGGCGCTGGTGGCCGCTGACCCGGCCAACAAGGCCGACTACCTGCGCAACAGCCAAGCGTACCTGAAAGAAATCTACCGCCTGCTGGCCGAAGCCAAAACCAAGTTCGGTGCATTGCCGCCTGGCAACCGCCGCATCGTTACCTCCCATGATGCCTTCGGTTACCTGGGCCAGGCCTACGGCATCCAGTTCCTGGCGCCACAAGGGCTGTCGACCGAGCGTGAACCCTCAGCGGCCGAAGTCGCTGCGCTGATCACCCAGATCCGCAAGGACAAGGTCAAAGCCGTGTTCATGGAAAACATCAAGGACTCGCGCCTGCTCAAGCAAATCGCTGACGAAAGCGGCGCGCAGATCGGCGGCACGCTGTACTCCGACGCCCTCGCTGCCGAAGGCCCGGCCAGCACCTTCACCGGTCTGTTCGAGTACAACCTCAACACCCTGTGCGCCGCCCTGAGCAAGCCATGACCTTGAGCATGCGCGACCTGGAAGGGGCTGCCATTGGCAGCCGCTTTCCACTCGAGCCGGTACTCAACGCCCTGCCGTGGAACAGCGATGGCCTGATTGCCGCCATCGTCCAGCAACACGGCAGCGGCCAGGTGTTGATGCTGGCCTGGATGAACCGCCAGGCCCTCGATGAAACCCTGGCCACAGGGCAGGTCTGCTACTGGTCGCGCTCGCGCCAGCAACTATGGCGCAAAGGCGAAAGCTCCGGCCACTGGCAACAGTTGGTCGAAGCGCGCCTGGATTGCGATGGCGACGCCGTGCTGCTGATTGTCGACCAGCAAGGCCCGGCCTGCCACACCGGCCGGCCCACCTGCTTCTACAACGCCATCGATGGCGCCTACGTTCATATCATTACGGAGCCCGCTGCATGATCCGCAAGAACCCCTCCGGCGATCTGCCGGTGATTGCCGAATCAGCCTACGTCGACAAAACCGCCATCATTTGCGGCAAGGTCATCATCGGCGAGAACGTGTTCGTCGGTCCCTACGCCGTCATCCGCGCCGACGAAGTCGACGCCAGCGGTGCCATGGACCCCATCACCATCGGTGCCAACTCCAATATCCAGGACGGCGTGGTCATCCACTCCAAATCCGGGGCGGCGGTGACCATCGGCGAGTTCACCTCTATCGCGCACCGCTCCATCGTCCACGGCCCCTGCTCCGTCGGCGACCGCGTCTTCATTGGTTTCAACAGCGTGCTGTTCAACTGCGCCGTCGGTGATGGCTGCGTGGTGCGCCATAACTCGGTGGTCGACGGCCGTGACTTGCCCGCCGACTTCTATGTGCCCTCCACCACCCGCATCGGCCCGAACACCGACCTGTCGCAATTCCCGCCGGTGAGTGTCAGTGCCTCGGAGTTTTCCGAAGACGTGGCGCGCACCAACGTCGATCTGGTGCGCGGTTACAAAGCCCTGCAAAACGAGTTCTGAACCATGAGCCGCCTGCTGATTCGCAATGCCCGCCTGGTGAATGAAGGCCAGTTATTCGACGCTGATGTACTGGTCGCCAATGGCCGTATCGAGAAGATCGCTACCAGCCTTGAAGGCTACAACGAACCGGTAGAAATCGACGCCCAAGGCCAATGGCTGCTGCCGGGAATGATTGATGACCAAGTGCACTTTCGCGAACCCGGCGCGCCCGAAAAAGGCAGTTTTTATAGCGAATCCCGCGCCGCAGTGGCGGGTGGCATTACCAGCTTCATGGACATGCCCAACACCCACCCCGCCACACTTAACCTGGAGGCCCTGGCCGATAAAAAGCGCCGCGCCGCGCTGCACTCAGTGGCCAACTACGGCTTTCACTTTGGGGTCAGCAACGACAACCTCGACACGGTCGCCGCCCTGGACCCACGCGAAGTGGCCGGGGTGAAAGTGTTCATGGGCGCCTCCACCGGCAACATGCTGGTGGACGACCCACGGATTCTGGAGCGACTGTTTGCCGAAGTCCCCACCCTCCTGCTTGCTCACTGCGAACACACACCCAGCATCCTGGCCAACGAGCAACGCCTGCGCGAGCGCTTCGGCGAACATATTCCCGCGGTCGCCCACCCGCTGATCCGGGATGCCGAAGCCTGCTATCGCTCATCATCGTTTGCAGTGGAACTGGCCAAGCGTCACGGCACCCGCCTGCACGTGTTGCACCTGACCAGCGCCATCGAGTTGGCGCTGTTCGACGACATTCCCCTTGCCGAAAAGCGCATCACCGCCGAAGTCTGCCTGCACCATCTGCTGTTCGATGACCACGACTATCACCGCCTCGGCCACCAGATCAAATGCAACCCGGCGATCAAGACCCGTGCCGACCGCGACGCCCTGCGCCGTGCCTTGCTGACTGATCGTCTGGATGTGATTGGCAGTGACCATGCGCCGCACACCTGGGCGCAAAAACAGTTGAGCTACCGCGAAGCGCCATCCGGGCTGCCGTTGGTGCAGCACGCGTTGCCGGCGTTATTAGAGTTGGTTGCGGACGGGCTCTTGCCCCTGCCTACCCTGGTGGCCAAGACCAGTCACCGGGTAGCCGACCTGTTCGCCATTCCCGATCGCGGCTACTTGCGCGAAGGCTATTGGGCAGACCTGGTGCTGATCAAACCTGAGCCCGAGGGCAAACCCGTCAACAGCCAGCCCATTCTCGCGCGCTGCGGTTGGACGCCCTTCGCCGAGCGCAGCTTTCGCCACAGCGTCAGCACCACGCTGGTGTCAGGCCACCTGGCGTGGCACAACGGCCAGGTGGTCGACAGTTGCCAGGGCTTGCCCCTGCACTTTCTGCGTTAAGCGCGGGGTTTGACCGTACCGCAATCGTTACCCAGCCACTGAGCGTGGGTGTCCAGGCTGCCCTTCTGCTGAACGCCGGTGGCATTGAAAGTGCCGTTGACGGTCGTGGTGAACTCCTGCTGGCTCTGGAACGTCGCTACACCGGTGCCCTGGGCTTTCGGGCAGCTGAAACGAAACTTCCATTGGTTGCCGGTCTTGTCGGTCACTTGCTGTTTACAGCCCGATTGCGGGTCAGTCAGCGGGATTGAGTCAGAGGCAACCTGGGCCGGCGTGAGGCACACCTGCACGCCTTTACCGGCCATGGTGATGCCCTGTTTTTCGAGCATCGCGCGCTGTTCAGGGGTCATCTGTTGTTTGAGCTGACCGAGGATCAGCGACAGGTCGGGCAAGTCCTGGTTATCCACTTTCATATTACTGGTGGTCAATTCCCACAAGCCCGGCGCCAACATCTGCGCCTGAGCCGCCACGGGCAG
The DNA here is from genome assembly GCF_001728855.1 of Pseudomonas sp. AP19. NCBI lineage: Bacteria > Pseudomonadati > Pseudomonadota > Gammaproteobacteria > Pseudomonadales > Pseudomonadaceae > Pseudomonas > Pseudomonas sp. AP19. The sequence continues at coordinate 28,069 of NZ_LXJP01000040.1, forward strand.
CGACAATCCAACAACCATGGCCAAACCAAGCAGGCGAGCATTCATCGGGTAACTCCTGGATAATTGTGGGCGTTAGACGCCGCAAAGCTGCCAGTGTTGCACGACAAATAAAATAGCGACATTCACCGTCGAACATGGTCTGTTAGGCACTTGATTGCCTGGAGTTACGTCGTTCATGGATTTTTTTGGCCCGCACTTGCTCGCCTACTTCATTGCCACGCTGCACTTTCTCGGGACTCTGGCCGCGATTCACGCGGTGCTGACCGTCAGGACCGCCCAAGGCTCAATCGCTTGGGCCCTGTCGCTGATGTTCATGCCTTACCTGACGCTGATTCCGTACCTGATTTTTGGTCGCAGCACCTTCGACGCTTATATCCAGGCGCGTCGCCAGGCCAACCAGGAAATGCACACCGCCATCACCGCGCTGAACTGGCGCCCCTGGGTCGATGAAGCGCTCGCCGCACGCAACTCCAATGCCTATGCGTCCCTGCGTGCCATGCCCAAACTTGGCCGCATGCCATGCCTGGCCAATAACGAAGTACGCTTGCTGATCAATGGCGAGGCGACTTTCAGCGCAATCTTCGACGCTATCCGCACGGCCAAAACGGCGGTGCTGTTCCAGTTTTTCATCATCCATGACGACGAACTCGGCCGCCAACTGCACACCTTGCTCAAGGAGAAGGCCGCCGAAGGCGTAGACATCCACGTGCTCTACGACCGCATCGGCAGCCACGCCCTGCCCTCTCGCTACGTGCAATCGCTGCGCGACGCCGGCGTCAAGGTCAAAGCATTCGCCACCCGCAGCGGCTGGCTCAACCGCTTCCAGGTCAACTTCCGCAACCATCGCAAGATCGTGGTAGTGGACGGCGTTACCGGATTTGTCGGCGGGCATAACGTCGGCGATGAGTACCTGGGCAAAAAGCCGCCGTTGGCGCCATGGCGCGATACCCATGTACAGGTCACCGGCCCGGTCGTGGCCTGCCTGCAGGAATCGTTTGCCGAAGACTGGTTCTGGGCCGCGCGCGAGTTGCCGCCACTGATCCTGCCGGACACTTACCCTGAAGACGGCGTGCTCTGCCAACTGCTCGCCAGTGGCCCGGCTGACCCGTATGAAACCTGCTCGCTGTTTTTCGTCGAAGCGATCCATGCCGCGACCGAGCGGGTGTGGATCACCAGCCCCTATTTCGTGCCCGACGAAGCCGTATTCGCCGCCCTGCGCCTGGCGGTGTTACGCGGGGTGGATGTGCGCCTGCTGCTGCCGTCGCGGCCCGATCACCGCATTGTGTATGCCGCCTCCAGCCTCTACGCCATCGAAGCGGTGCGCGCCGGCGTGCGGGTATTCCGCTATAAGCCGGGCTTCCTGCATCAAAAGGTGGTGTTGGTGGACAGCGAAATCAGCGCCATCGGCAGCGCGAACATGGACAACCGTTCGTTCCGGCTTAATTTCGAAGTGATGCTGCTGACCGTGGACGAGGCGTTTGCCAGCGAAGTGGAACAGATGCTGCTGGACGACTTCGCCGTCGCCCACGAAGTCAGCCAGAAAGAAAGCCGCGAAACCCGCCGCCTGCAACAACTGGGCATGCGAGTCGCGCGGCTTATTTCACCGATTCTCTGACAACCAACACAGAACACATTTACATCTTCTGCGTCTTCGCAGCACTGTTTCAGCGGTAGATATCTTCCCGCGTCCACGGCAGTTCATGGCTGCCATCGGCATGAGGTTTTACTGCCAGGATCTGATGCAGGTTGATCCAGCCACGGGCGAACGCATAGGCACAACCGGCCAGGTACAGCCGCCAAATACGCAACGCTTGCTCCGGCACCATCTTCGCCGCCGCTTCAAGGTTGTCTTCCAGCCGCTCGCTCCAATGGTCCAGCGTGCGCGCGTAATGCAGGCGCAGGCTCTCGACGTCGACCACTTCCAGCCCGACTTCACTGATTTCGGCAGTCATCATCGCCAGATGGGGCAACTCACCGTTGGGGAACACGTAACGCTCGATAAAATCCCCGGCGCCACGGCCGACAGGTCGACCATCCGTGTGCTTGGCAGTGATGCCGTGGTTCATCACCAGGCCGCCTTCACGCACCGCACCAAACAGGGTTTGGCAGTATTGCGCCAGGTTGGCATGGCCAACGTGTTCGAACATGCCCACGCTGACCACTTTGTCGAAACGACCGTCTTGGGGCAGGTCGCGATAGTCGAGCAATTGCAGGTCCACCTGGTCTTCCAGGCCATCCGCTTTGACGCGCTCCCGGGCCAGTGCCAACTGCTCCTTGCTCAGGGTGATACCAAACACTTTGACCCCGAATTCCCGCGCCGCAAAACGCGCCAGCCCGCCCCAGCCACAGCCCACATCCAGCAAATACTCACCCGGTTGCAAGCGCAGCTTGCGGCACAAGTGGCGAAATTTGTCTTGTTGAGCCTGGTCGATGGATTCACTGCCGGTTTCAAAGTAGCCGCAGGAGTACGCCATGTCCTGGTCCAGCCAAAGCTGGTAGAACTCGTTGGACAGGTCGTAATGGTAGGAAATGGCGGCTGCGTCGGTCGCCTTGTCGTGGATCGAGCGCACCGGATGACTTTCCAGGTCGTCTTCGATCAGCGCGTGACTCAACTCGTCACAGACCCGAATGACCTCGGTGATGGAACCCTCAAGCTCCAGTTTGCCTTCGACGAACGCTTCACCCAATGAGTCGAGCGTTGGATGGGTCAGCATGGAAACCGCCGTGGGGTCCTTCACCACGATGGTCACACTGGGCTCAGGGCCCAAGTTGAATTCATGGCCATCCCAGAGTCGAAGACGAAGCGGTAGCTTTAGATTCTGTAAGGCCGGTGGAAGTGGCGCGAGCATGAGTAGTCCCCCCTTGTTTCAGACGTCTGGAATGAGGGTAGACCATCCAAAGACAAAGTAGGGGGCTATCGAATCGATAGCGCCGCTCTACTGCGCCCGAAACTCGAGCAAACCGTCTTGGACCCACTGTTTCAGCCACGTCACCGCTTGCAGCGCTGCACCCTCTTTATAAGTGACTGCCAACTCTGCGCACAGTTCTGAAAAGCGCCAGCCGGTGGCGACCATGCCTGCCAGTGCGCAGGCTTCGGCGGGTTCCAGGCTGCGGTAGTGGCACACGTTCTGGTGGCGCCATACCAGGCAAATCTGCGCGACCTCCAGTGCATGGCTGCCGGGGAAGTCCGACTCATCCTTACTCGCTCGCCAAATCGCCACGGTATTGAACTGGCAGAGCATCTGCTGCACGCAAGGCGCCAGGGCTACCTGCAAACCCGGCCAGGCTTCGGGTGGCAGTTGCGCCATATCATTAAGGGTCAGCGGCTCACCCTGCGGCGCATCAAACGCCAGGGTAAAGGCCCACTCCAACCGCGCCAGTTCAGCCAGCGGGGCGCTCTGCTCAGCCACCAGGTGCTCAACAATGAACGCCGGGAACCGCTCACCCAACCAACGCAGGCTGTAATGAGCGGACGGATAACGTCGCACATAGGCCTGTGTCAATAACGCGAACTCATCATCCCCCAGCCAATACCAGATGGCGCCGAAATCATGGCGCAACACTTCCTGCAACCGCGACACGTAGGCGTTGTGATAAATCGCCAGCCCCGTGTCGACATCCAGGGTCGGGCCGCCGAGCAAAGTGGCGGCGAAACCCCGGTTGGCCACCGTCGTTTCGGATAGCAGATGCTGCTCAAAGGCCAACTGCCAATCGGTCAGGCGCATAGCGACCTCCGGGCCAGCGCGGTAGCCCCCAGTTCACGGGCCTTGCTCAGCTCGGCAAGCAGTTCTTCGAACGGCGGGAAATGATCATCGCGCTCCAACAGCGTCGACACCGGCCCCAAATGCTCAAGTGTCTGTTGATAGAGCGCCCACACCGGATCGCACACCGGATGGTCATGGGTATCGACCACATAATCGCCGTAGTCCATATGCCCGGCCAAATGCAGTTGGCGAATACTCTCGGGCGGCAGGCTGCGGATAAACGTCCACGCATCGAACCCGTGATTGCGCGAACTGACATACACATTGTTGACGTCCAGCAGCAACTGGCACCCAGTGAGGTGCGCCAAGGCATTGAGGAATTCCCACTCAGTGAATTCGTCCGCCTTGGAGCGTACATAGCTGGAGACATTTTCCAGCACCAACGGACGCTGCAACACGTCCTGCACTTGGCGCACACGGCCGGCCACGTGGTAGAGACTTTCTTCGGTGTAAGGCAATGGCAGCAAATCGTGCAACTGATGCGCGCTACCGCGACTCCAGCACAAGTGATCTGAAATCCACGCGGGTTGAATGCGCTCGGCGAGCTGTTTGATGTGTTTCAGGTAATCGGTATCGAGGGCATGGGGCCCACCGATGGACAGGGACACACCGTGCATCACCAGGGGATAGCGCTCGGCTATCGCGTCCAGGTAGTACAAGGCTTTGCCGCCCTGGACCAGATAATTCTCGGAGATCACTTCGAACCAATCCACGGCCGGCGACTGTTCAAGGATCTGCTGGTAATACTCACTGCGTAAACCCAGGCCGTAGCCCAGATTGGGAAAGGAAGCGGACATACGACAACTCCTGGGCAAAGTGTCCGCAGCGGCAGGGGGCGTCCGCTGCGGTTGCACTGGTTTGCCGGTTATTCGCCGACTTTGCCGCCTTTTTGGTCGCACATGGCTTTGCTCATGGAGAGGAAGCCCTGGCCTTTGCAAGAACCTTGACCTTTGCACGCGTGGTCTTTGGTTTTGCAGTCGTTCTGGCCTTTGCAGGCGTTGACGCCATAGCAATGCACAGCGGTATCAGCGGCTTGAGCCTGAGTGACAACACCAGCAAACATGGTAGCGGCAGCCATAGCGAGGGCGGCACCGGCAGCAGCGGATTTAATGTTCATTCTCGTATTCCTCATGAGCTAATGGAGTCGGTCTGAACGGATTGTTCAGTCTCGACATACCACTAGAGTGAGGTCCCGCATTGGCGTTACAGCCCAGTGAAAATATTTCTGAAAATTATTCGTCGAGCTTCAAAAGCGGCTCCTGAAAGCGTAGCAAACGCCCGGCGTTGCCCAGTACCAGCAAGGTGCTGAGGTTATGCAACACCGCCGCGATCATTGCGCCTGCTGCGCCCAACCAGCCAAACGCCGCGAACACCACGATGGCCAAGGTCCAGCCCAAGCCGATGATCACATTGACCTGCAATGTGTGTCGGCACTGACGACTCAAGCGCACACAGGTGCCCAGGCGACGCAGGTCGCTGCCGATCAACACCACGTCCGCCGACGCGAGGGCGATGTCCGCCCCGCCCGCGCCCATCGCCACGCCGACCACACCCGCCTTGAGCGCCAGGGAGTCGTTGATGCCGTCGCCCACCACCATCGGCCGGAAACCACTGCGGATCTCGCCCAACACGCGGTTGAGCTTATCTTCCGGCAAGGCCTGCGCTTCGACGTCGCTGATGCCTACGTCCAGCGCGAGGCTGTCGGCCACGCTTTGACGGTCGCCGGTCAGCAGCAATTGGCGGCCCAGGCCTAGATCGCGCAACTCTTGCAGTGCCTGCCGTGCCTCCGGCTTGACGCTGTCGGCCAGCAACAGCCAGGCGAGGAATTGCCCGTTCAGCGCCAGCCCGGCAATCGGGCCATCGTGACGGGGGACGTGGGTGCTGACGATGCCCAATTGCTCAAATAACTCCGGTCGCCCAAGGGCCGCTTCGCCCTGCTCGGTCTGTGCCACCACGCCAAGGCCCTGGCGTTCGCGAATATCCGTGAGTGCCAGCATTTGTTCCTGAGTCGCCAAACTCGCCAGTGCACGACTGACCGGGTGGCTGCTGGCCGAACCGAGGCTGGCCGCCAGGTTCAACACCCGCTGCCGATCCGGCGCCGTGGTTTCAATGGACTGCAGGCGCAAGGTGCCAAAGGTCAGCGTACCGGTCTTGTCGACCACCAACGAGGTCAGGTCCGCCAGCTCCTCCAGAAACGCCGAGCTGCGAATTAAAATCCCATGGCGCGCTGCCACCGCAATCCCGGCAATCGCCGTGGCCGGTGCCGACAGCACCAACGCACACGGGCACGCCGCCACCAGCACGGCGAGCATTGCCTGGGCGTCATGGGTGACAAACCAGGTCACCGCCGCCAGCAATAACACCAGCACCATATAGCTGCCGGCATAGCGCTCCAGCAGCCGCGTGATCGGCGGTTTGGAGCGCTCGGCGTTCTGCATCAGCGCGATGACTTTGCCCAAGGTCGACTCATCACCGGTGCGCGTCACTTGCAAGCGCAACAAGCCATCAAGGTTGATCGCCCCACCAAACACCTGCACGCCGACGCTGGCTTCCAACGGCACCGACTCCCCGGTGATAGGCGCCGTGTCCAGGCTGGCCTGGCCCGACAGCACCACGCCATCGGCGGGTACCCGGTCGCCGGCACGCACTTCGACGATATCGCCGGTGTTCAGCGTGCCGTTATCCACTTCAACAATGCTGCCGTCGGCCTGCAACAGGCGCGCGTGGCTGCGGGTCAGTTTGCCCAGCGCGTGAATCGCCTCCTGAGAGCCGATCACGCTGCGCTCTTCCAGCACATGGCCGAAGATCATGATGATCGGCAGCAAGGCAGCGGTCAGCAGGTCGCCCGTGGCCCACGCGCCCATCATCGCCAGCGCGATCAATTGGTCGGTGATGCCATGCAGGCTCGGGTAACGCAGGCTGTACCAGGCCGAACGCATCACCGGCACGGCCACCAGCAAGGAAGCGACGCCGAGCAGCAATTGGCTGACACCGGTCTGATCCGGCGCCAACCAACGCCATACCAGCCCCAACATCAGCAAACCCAGGGCCAGCATGGCCAGCGTCAATTGCCGGGCAGCGCTGCGCTGCTCGGCGGAGGTCAACATGGGCGCGCTCATTGCTCGGCTCCCTGAATGATCAAGCGGGAGTCGTCTTTAGGGTCGACCGTAGTGACTGAACCGGCCTGGCCAAGAATGTTCGGCACGCGCTCGCGGTAAAGGCGCAGCAGCAAGCCAGGGTCTTTAACCTGCGCCAGGCTGGCGACGGTGGCGGTTTGCGCCTGGGCGCCGGCCAGGCGCTCACTGGCCTGGGCGTGGGCCACTTGCACCAGGCGGTCAGCCGCCTGGTTGGCGGTCTGGGTGAGTTTTTCCGCTTCAGTGCGCGCATTGGCCACCGCTTTATCGGCTTGCTGGCTGGCGGTCAGCACCGCGTTGAACGCATTCACCGCCGGGCCCGGCAGGCTCGATTGCACATCCACGCGGGTGACCTCAATGCCCAGCCCCAAACCCGTCGCGGCCAGCTCCGCCAGGCGCTTATTGATACCTTGCACCAGGTCGGCGCGCAGCCGCTCACGGCGCTCGGCGGCGCCGTTGTCGGTGCCGATCAGTTCCGGGCGCGCCACCAGAATCGTGTCCAGATCCCGCGCAGCCGTCAGCGCCACTGCGCTGCGCGTCACCAGACGATCCAACGCCGGCAGCACGTGCTCGCCCTGCAGCACAAACGCATAGGGTTCGGTGACTTTGTAAAACACCCGCACATCCAGCTGCACCACACCGGCATCGCCGGTCAGCAAGTAACCGGAACCGGCCAGTGCATCGCTCAACGGCGTGGCGAAACTGGCGACGCGGTCGGCCTGGGTTGCCGCATCGGAGCGCAGCAGGTTCTCCACCCGACGTTCAATCACACGGTCCGCAGCGGGTAACAACACGACTTGCTCGAACGGCTGCGGCCACGCCAGCAGGAGCCCGGCGTTCTGAATCCGGTCCAGCGCGCCGAAGTGCAGCACCACGGCGCGGTTTTGCGGGTCGATCTGCCGCACATTGGAAAACGCCCAGGCCAGCGCCGCCAGCACCGTCACCGCGTACAGCGCCAGGAAGGTCAGGCGCCCGGCCTGGATCCACGGGCTGTCCGGGCCGTCACGCTCGGTCATGGTTGAACGTCCTTCGGCCCGTCCACCAGTGCACGGAACGGCGCCGCGTCGGTACGCAGGATGATTCGGGTGCTCGGCGTGACCACCGTGCCCAAGGTGTCGAGCGAGCGCAGCAGGTTGTACAGCTGCGGATTGCCCGCGTAGGCCCGGCCATAAATCTGCGCCGCTTCAACCCGCGATTGGGCTTCGATATCGGCGGCTTTCACCGTGGCATCGGCTTGCACAATACGCGCGTCACGCTCGGCGGCAGAGCGGATCTGCGCGGCTTCACGCTTACCGACAGCGGTGCGTTCGGTGGCAATGGTTTCACGCTCGGCACGCATGCGGTCGACGGTGGCCGTGAGGGTGACCGACGGCAGGGTCAGGCGCTCGATACCGACTTGCACCACGCGCACGCCGTAGGTGGTGAGCAATTGTTGATCAATCTGCTGGCGCAATTGCGCCTCGAAATCAGCAATGCGCACCTGGCTGGCGTCGGTGTTAATCAAGCTCGACAGGTCGAAGCTGGCTGCTGTGGTTTCCAGCGCCGAGCCGACGAACGTGCGAATCTGCCGCGCCGCTTCGTCCGGCTGGTTCTGCACCGCACGCATAAAGCGCTGCACATTGTCGGCATCGCCCTGCACCTGCCACGCCACATAGGCCTGCACGATGATCCGCAGGCCGTCGCGGGTACCCACATCCTGTAAACCGCTGGAGGTAGTGCGCAGGCGCAGGTCCACCGGGATCGCCGCTTCGAACGGTGCCGGCCAGCGCCAGCCCAGGCCCGGCTCCAGCAGTACCCGCGACGGGTTGCCGAACCGCGTAATCACTGTGGCCTCGCCGGAGCGCACTTGCACCAGGCTGGCAGCCGCGACGGCAAACAGCACCAGCAACACGGCCCAGGCCATGCGCCTCCAAGGAAATGGCCCGGCCGCCTGCTCATCGCCATGGTGGTGGTGATGATGGCCGTGGTGGTGATGACCGTGATCGTGAGAATGAGCGCTCAACAGACAGACTCCTTATTGAACGGCTTTACGCGGCACCGAAGGATCGGCCGGCAAAGTAAAAGAACGCAGATCGATCGTTGGCGCGCCATCGGCGCCCAGGCGGTGATCCAGAATAAGCAGCTTGGCGTGCGCCAGCCCTTGGCTCAGTTGAGCGAGATACTGCTCCAGCACGAAGGCACGGCCTGCGGTGGCGTAAGCCTTTTGTTCGGCGCCAAAGCGCAGGTCTGCCGCTTGGGCGCCCGCGCTGACTTCACGGGCGGTGGCCATCGCCTGGTCGCGCGCAGTGCTGGCCTGCAGCAAAGCCTGGTTGGTTTGTTCGCTGGCGGCGCCGCGCTCACGGGAAATCAGCGCCTGGGCACCAATCTGTGCCGCCTGCACACCGTGGTAGGCATTGGCGGCGCCGGCCGGTGGGTGAATGGCTTCCACCACCGTGGCCAGAATTTCCACGCCGCTGTTAAGTTTTTGCAGGTCCGCCTGCACCGCGCGGCCGACCTCATCAGCGAGGCGGGTGCGTTGTTCGCCGAGGAGCTCATCGAGGGTGCGCGAGGCAAAGTCATGCACGAGGATGCGGCTGGCGGTACTGCGAATCAGCGTCGGCACATCGGCGCTGTTATAGGTGGCAGCCAGTGCGGCCTGGTCGGTCAGGCCAATGCGGTAGACGAAGCGGACATCCATATTGACGATCTGGAAGCTTTGCTTGTCGCCGCTGCTGCTGGCGATCACCTGGGATTTGTCATTCACATGGCTGGCATCCCACAACCGGTTGGCGATCAGCGGCGCCGGGCCTTCGGCAGGTGCCAACGGCACTGCGGCGGCGTCGCTGGCGCTGGTGGCGAGCTCGTGCACAACGCCGTTTTCCACGTTCAAAACGCGACCCAATGGCCACGGCAACCCGGCATGCAGGCCCGGGCCGAAGACTTCCACCGGTTTGCCGAACCGCTCATAAATCCCACGGCCTTGCAGAGGCACTTCGTGCACGCCGGTCAGTGACCAGCCTACCGCCAGCACCACCAGCAGCACCGGCAAGAACGCCCGGCGCATGTAGGTAAACGCCCAGATCTGGCGCAAGTCGATGCCGAAGCGGTTGTGCAGTTCGTGCTGCAAAGCGAGCAAGGGTTGTGGCGGCCAACGCAGCAGACCGGCGATGAAGCTTTGCGCCATCAGGCGGGGTTCGAGCCGTGGCTGGCGCGGGCTGAACAGCGACAGCGTGCCTCTTAAGAGGAACTCCAGCGCCACCAGCGCTGGCAACAGGCCAATGACCGTCGCCAAGCGCAACGGCCACACGGATTGCGCGCCGGCAAACAACAAGCAGATCGCACTGACCACCCAAACAACAATCGCCACCCGGACCAACTGCGCCAACTGCGACGCTTCAGGCCATTGCGCAGCGGTTTCCTGAGCCAGACGGCGCTCCAATACCAGCAAGCCAAAGGCCAGCGCCAACGCCAGCGCAGCGCCGATACTCGCGGATTGCCCCACGGGCGATGCGGGCAAGGCCAGGTTCCAGAATTCAATGATGCTGAGCAACGCCAACAACGACCAACCACAGAGCCACAACACCGGCGCGCCGATCTGGGCCAGCAAGCCACTGCCGAAACGCTCCAGCAGACGCGTGTATCCGCCCCGCTCTTCGAGGGGCCGTTCGATTAATTCCGCTGCCGGTTCCTCCAGCGCCTGGGCACGCCAATCGGCGACCCACCACGCCGATTGCAACCCGGCTACCAGCACCAGCAGAGCGCTCGCGCAATTGATCAGCACCACGGGCCAGATCGACAACGGCGCAAACAGCGCGACAAACAACGCCAGCACCCAACCGGCGACAGCCAGGGCGGTCAGGCTGATGCCGGCCTGCCTCAATCGACGGGCATGGAACACCCCTTGTTGAAAACGCGCGAGGCCTTCAACCGAAGCGCCATCAGCTTCCAAATCCACTTGCATCCACTTAACGCCCGCTTACACACAGTTCGTTACGATATAACACGCGGCGTGAAATTTTTGTTCGCTAAACACCGTTTTTGAGCCCTGCGCTGTGCCCCTGTGCACAGGGCTTACTCGCGATGGCGATGGGGCAGTTGATGCCTGTACTGCCTGGCCCACCGCTATCAGGCGCAAGCTGCCTGCCACAAATTCCCTGCGGCACCGGCGAGACCGTGACTAAACCCCCATAAACACGCGCCATCACTGGTGCAGGCACGGATTAATCGGCACACTCCAAAACAGTTTTTCGCGGGTTCACGGACAAGGAAGCGCCACTCCCCATGATTTCGATCTATCAACTCAAGCCGCGTTTTCAAAACCTGCTGCGCCCCCTCGTGCAGCGTCTCTATGACAACGGCACCACCGCCAACCAGATCACCGTGTTGGCTGGCGTGATTTCCCTGCTGGTCGGCCTGTTGATCGCCAGCTTCGCCCAACACCTTTGGCTGTTTGCGCTGATCCCGCTGTGGATGATCCTGCGCATGGCCCTCAACGCCATCGACGGCATGCTCGCCCGGGACTTTGGCCAGCAGTCGCGCCTCGGCGCCTACCTCAATGAACTGTGCGACGTCATCGCCGACAGCGCGCTGATCCTGCCCTTTGCGCTGATCCCCGATGCCAGCCTGGTGCCCGTATTGCTGGTGGCGCTGCTCGCCGTGTTCAGTGAATACGCTGGCGTGCTCGGGCCAATGGTGGGCGCTTCGCGCCGCTACGACGGGCCGATGGGTAAGAGTGATCGCGCGTTTGTACTCGGGGTGCTCGCCACCGGCGTGGCACTGGGTTGGCTCAATGCTGGCTGGGTCGACACGGTGATGTGGCTGGTCGCCGCCCTGCTCGCCTATACCTTGGTCAACCGCGTGCGCCAAGGTCTCAAAGAAACCACTTCCCCTTCTGCATAAGGAATTTGCGATGCGCGAACAGCACGATCACACCTTCAGTACCCATGATGGCGTCGAGCTTTTCTATCGGCACTGGCCGGCCACGGCGCCTGCGGGCGACGAGCCGCGCAAGGCGATCCTGCTGTTTCATCGCGGCCACGAGCATTCGGGGCGCATTGCTCACTTGGTCGACGAACTCGACCTGCCGCAATTCGATTTCTTCGCCTGGGACGCACGCGGCCACGGCCAATCCCCCGGTGCACGCGGTGACAGCCCCAGCTTCGCCACCAGCGCGCGCGACGTGCAGACCTTCTGCGAGCATATCGGCGCCACTTACGGCATCGACGAAGAGAACGTCGCCGTCATCGCCCAAAGCGTGGGCGCCGTGATCGCCGCCACCTGGGTGCACGATTACGCCCCCAAAATCCGCGCCCTGGTGCTGGCCTCCCCGGCGTTCAAGGTCAAGCTCTACGTACCTTTTGCGCGACCGGGCCTGGCGCTGATGCGCAAAGTGCGCGGCAACTTTTTCGTCAACAGTTACGTCAAGGCCAAGTTCCTCAGCCACGACCCGGAGCGAGTCGCGTCCTACGACAGCGACCCCTTGATCACCAAAGCCATTTCAGTGAATGTGCTGCTCGGGTTGTACGAAGCTGCCGATCGCGTTGTAGCCGATGCCCAGGCGATTCAAGTGCCCACACAGCTGTTGATCTCCGGCTCCGACTTTGTGGTGCACCGTAAACCCCAGCAGCAATTTTTCGACCGCCTCGGCAGCCTGAAAAAAGAGCTGCATATTCTTCCCGGCTTTTTCCACGACACCCTCGGCGAACGCGACCGAGCGATCGCCCTGAGCAGCGCCAAGCGCTTTATCCTGCAGAACTTCGCTCACCCGCTGGACCGCGCGTCTTTGCTCGACGCCGACAAACTGGGCGCCACCTGCGCCGAGTCAGAATCCCTCGCCGCGCCGCTGCCCCGTCATTCATTGCGCGACCTGTACTGGCGCATGACCCGCGCCAGCATGGGCTTGGGCAAGAACCTGTCGGCCGGGGTGAAATTGGGCTTCGACACCGGCTTCGACTCCGGCAGCACGCTGGACTACGTGTACCGCAACACGCCCACCGGCAAGGGCGGGCTGGGGCGGATGATCGACACCAATTACCTCAACTCCATCGGCTGGCGGGGCATTCGCCAGCGCAAGCTGAATGTCGAAGAACTGCTGCGCCTGGCCATGGCCAAGTTGCGTGCAGATGATCGTGAGGTGCGAATTGTCGATATCGCCGCCGGCCACGGCCGCTACATTCTCGAAGCCTTGCAGGGCGTTTCGCCGCTGCCGGAATCAATCCTGCTGCGCGACTACAGTGACATCAACGTACGCGACGGTGGCGCGCTGATCCGCGAAAAAGGCCTTGGGGATATCGCCCAGTTCGTCAAAGGTGATGCGTTTGACCGGGCTGATCTGGCGGCCCTGGACCCCAAGCCGAGCTTGGCAGTGGTGTCCGGGCTGTATGAGTTGTTTGCCGATAACGGCATGGTCGGCGGTTCGTTGGCAGGTCTGGCCGAAGCGGTGGAGCCTGGCGGTTATCTGGTTTACACCGGCCAACCGTGGCATCCGCAGCTGGAATTGATCGCCCGCGCGCTCACCAGCCATCGCCAGGGCCAGGCCTGGGTGATGCGCCGGCGCAGCCAGGCAGAAATGGATCAGTTGGTTGAGGCCGCAGGCTTTCGCAAGCTCACCCAGCGTGTGGACGAGTGGGGCATTTTCACCGTGTCCCTGGCACAGAAGATCTGAGCATGCGCGAACCCGGCTTATTGAAACCGGCCGTCCTGTGGCTGCTGTTGTTGGCGCCGTTGTTTTTCGCTACCTACGGCTTCGCCACCTGGGTCACCAGCCAGCGCAGCGATGTCGGCACACTGGTATTCGGCTGGGAAACCCATATGCCGTTCTGGGCCTGGACCATCGTGCCGTATTGGTCCATTGACCTGCTCTACGGGTTCTCCTTGCTGTTGCCCAACACTCGCCATGAGCTGAAACAACACGCGTTGCGCCTGCTCAGTGCGCAAGTGATTGCCGTGAGCTGCTTCCTCATCTGGCCACTGCGTTTCACCTTTGAACGGCCGGAACTGGACGGTGTGTTTGGCTGGCTGTTTGCGGTGCTGGCCGGCTTCGACAAACCGTTTAACCAGGCGCCCTCACTGCACATCGCGCTGCTGGTGATCCTGTGGGTCATGTACCAGCGCCACACTCAAGGGCTCTGGCGTTGGGTGGTGCATGGCTGGTTCACGTTGATCGGCATTTCGGTGCTGTCCACTTATCAACATCACTTTATTGACTTACCCACAGGCGCCCTCGCGGGCTGGTTATGCGTGTGGTTGTGGCCAGTGGAGCACCCGAGCCCGCTGTTGAATGCACGGCTTGCGCGGGATTCGCAGCACTGGCGGCTGGGTTTGCGTTACGGCGCGGGGTCGGTGGTGCTGTTGATTGTGGCGCTGACCTTGGGCGGCGGGTGGCTGTGGCTGATCTGGCCGGCGGTGTCCCTTGCGCTGATAAAGGCGAACTACCTGGTGCTGGGCGCCGCAGGCTTTCAGAAACGCGCCGATGGCCGTCTGACGCCCGCCGCACGCTGGTTGTACGCGCCCTACTTGGCTGCGTCCTGGATTAACTCGCGGTGGTGGACGCGAAACCATCCACAATCTGACCAGGTTGTGGATAACGTTTGGCTGGGTCGAATTCCTACCGTCAGCGAGCAGGGTTCATTCAAGGCTATCGTCGATCTGTGTGCGGAATTGCCGATGAATCCCCAGGGCCGCGCCTATCAATGCATCCCTGTGCTCGACTTGATCGCCCCAACCCCCGCCGAATGCCAGCACGCCGCGCAAGCCATTGAACGCTTGCGCCTCAGCGGCCCCGTGCTGGTGTGCTGCGCCTTGGGTTATTCGCGCAGCGCCACGGCAGTCGCTGCCTGGTTGCTGCACAGTGGTCGCGCGGCCAGTGTCGAGGAAGCGCTGGCTATTATTCGTACAGCGAGGCCCAGCGTGGTCCTGCATCCCACTCACCGTGAAGCTCTGGAGGGTTTACCCCATGCCTGCTGATATGGAACTCCAAGTGGTCGCCAGCCTTCTGCGCCGTGGCCGATCACTCGATCAGTTATCCACAGGCCTGACCGTGGTCGGTGTGCTGTTCGGCCTGGCTCAATTGCTGATGGCGAGTATTTCGACAATCTGCCTGCTGCTCAGCCTGTGGATGATTATTCTCGGCCTGCTGCAAAAGTACTGGGCGCTGCGCGTGGCTTTCGACGCCGACCTGTTCGCGCTGCTGGCCCGCGACCCCCAGCGCACACCCGATCTCGACCAGGCCTTGCAAACCCTCGGCCTGCAATCGCCCAAACGCGCTGGCCGGCCCTGGACCGAGCGCCGTCGCGGCGCCCTTAAATTGTTGCGCAAGCAGGCCTGGCTGCTGGGCGCGCAAGTGCTGCTGACCCTGCTCGTGATACTCGCCAGCCCTTGGCTACCTTTTGCCGGATAAGGAATTCCCATGTTCGAACCTGTGGTCGCCACGCTGATTACCTCGATGGCCCGCACCGTCACCGGCGCCCGTAGCCTGTGGCTGGGCTGCGCGCCGGTCCCGGTGCAACGCATTTACTTCGCCAACCACAGCAGCCACGGCGACTTCGTGCTGCTGTGGGCATCACTGCCGCAGAACCTGCGCAAATTCACGCGCCCGGTGGCCGGTAGCGATTATTGGAACAAAAGCGCGTTGCGCCGCTACATCATCAACCGCGTATTCAATGGCGTGCTGATCGACCGCGAGCGTAAAGACCCTGTGGATAACCCTTTGCAGCCGATGCTGGCCGCGCTTGAAGGCGGCGACTCGCTGATCATCTTCCCCGAAGGCACGCGCAATCTGGAAGACGGCCTGCTGCCATTCAAAAGCGGCCTGTATCACCTGGCAAAAAGTTACCCACAGGCGGAATTGATCCCGGTGTGGATAGCCAACCTCAACCGCGTCATGCCCAAGGGCCGCGTGCTGCCACTGCCGTTGTTGTGCACCACCAGCTTCGGCGCGCCGTTGCAACTGGAAGAGGGCGAAGACAAAGCCGCGTTCCTCGCCCGTACCCGCGACGCCCTGCTCGCCCTTGCCCCGGAGCATGTCTGAGATGGATAGCCAAACCCTGATGTTGTTCGGTGGGATCGGCGCGATCCTGGTACTCGCCTCATTGATCGGACTGATCCTCAAACTGCGCACCCGTGGCACGCCGAATGCGGTGATCGACAACCTCAACGCCCGCATCAACGCCTGGTGGGTGATGGTGGTGGTCATCGGTATTGCCTTCTGGCTGGGTACCGGCGCGGTGATCCTGCTGTTCTACGCGGTGTCGTTCTATGCCCTGCGCGAATTCCTCACCCTGACCCCCACGCGCCGCAGCGACTACCCGGCGCTGGTGGCCGCGTTTTACGTGGCCCTGCCCTTGCAATACATGCTGATCTACTCGGACTGGTATGGGCTGTTCTCGATCTTTATCCCGGTGTACGTGTTCCTGCTGCTGCCGATCCTCGCGTCCCTCGGAGGCGACAGCACGCACTTTCTCGAACGGGCGTC
Organism: Pseudomonas sp. AP19; assembly: GCF_001728855.1. Classification (NCBI taxonomy): domain Bacteria; kingdom Pseudomonadati; phylum Pseudomonadota; class Gammaproteobacteria; order Pseudomonadales; family Pseudomonadaceae; genus Pseudomonas; species Pseudomonas sp. AP19. The sequence continues at coordinate 44,418 of NZ_LXJP01000040.1, forward strand.
GAAAGTGCAGTGGGGCCTGATGATCGCGGTCTTCTGCGTGTCGTTCGTGCCGGCCCTGTTGACCCTCGACATCCCCGGTTACGAAGGCCGCAACCTCTTGCTGATCGCCTATCTGGTGATCGTGGTGCAACTGTCTGACGTGCTGCAGTACGTGTGCGGCAAACTGTTCGGCAAACACAAGATCGCGCCCAACCTGTCGCCCTCCAAAACGGTTGAAGGGTTTGTTGGCGGGATTCTGCTGTCGTCCCTGATCGGTGCGGCGTTGTGGTGGACGACGCCGTTTAATCCGTGGCAGTCATTTTTGATCGCCTTGTTGATCAACCTGTTGGGTTTTGCCGGCGGCATTGTGATGTCGGCAATCAAGCGCGACCGGGGCGTTAAGGATTGGGGGCATATGATCGAAGGCCATGGCGGGATGCTGGATCGGCTGGATTCGGTGTGTTTTGCTGCGCCGATTTTCTTTCATCTCGTTCGCTACTGGTGGACCTGAGCCATACAGGCTCAAGCCCAATGCGGATCAAATGTGGGAGCTGGCTTGCCTGCTCCCACACTGGGTTTGCAGTGTTTTCCCGTCCTCATCCCGGCAAATGTCCCAGGGGCAAGGCGCCTGGGGTTTTCACGGTCTGGATCGCAAAGTTACTGCGAATATCCCTCACCCCCGGCAGCTTCAACAGGCTGCCGGTGACGAACCGCTCATACCCACGTAAGTCCGGCACCACCACCTGCAACAAAAAGTCCGACTCCCCCGACACCAGAAACGCCGAGATCACTTCGGGCAATGCCGTCACCGCCTCGCGAAAGACATTCGCCTCGGTGTCGTTGTGCCGCTCCACCTTCACGCCCACAAACACCATCATGCCCAGCCCCACTTCATCGCGGTCCAGCGTGGCCTGATAACCGCGAATCACCCCGGCCTCTTCCAACAGACGCACGCGGCGCAAACACGGGGAGGCGGACAGACCGATCTCATCAGCCAGTTGCACATTGCTCAGGCGACCGTCCCGTTGCAGGGCCTCAAGAATCTTGCGGTCGAACGCGTCAAGTTTGAAATTTGGCATAAGTGGATGGCCGTAGGCTGTATTGGTGGCAGATAGTGCCAAGACTAGACGCTTATCTGGCTGACTTCGCAAGCACCTGCCCTGCCTTTCAATCCTAGAATTGGCCGACCAATCGAGGGAGGTGAAACATGGCGCAGCTCTGGTTATTTCTGTTGGCCTTATCGGTCGCTTTCCTGTTGCCGGGGCCGGACATGATCCTGCTGCTGCAAACCGGCGCACGCCAGGGCAAGGCCTTGGCGCTGACCACGGCACTCGGCTTGGGGCTGGCCCGGGCATGCCATGTGGCGTTGGCCGGTATGGGCTTGGCGACGTTGTTCAAAGTGGCGCCGTGGACGTTCGACGTGGTGCGCCTCGGTGGCGCGGCCTACTTGTTGTGGCTTGGCGTGCAGTGCCTGCGCGCCAATCGGCTGACGTCGCTCAACGAAAGCCAGGGCGCACCTTCGGTGCATGCCTGGCGCACGGCCTTTCAGCGCGGCCTGCTCACCAATCTGCTCAACCCCAAGGCCCTGCTGTTCTGCTCGGTGCTGCTGCCGCAATTCATCAACCCGCAAGCAGGCCCGGTGGCAGCGCAGTTTGCGTTACTCGGTGTGATCCTGGTGAGCGTCGGTTTCGTATTCGACGGCTGCTACGCCCTGGCCGGCGCGCGCATCGGCCACTGGCTGGCGCGCAATCGCTCGGCGCAGCGCGTGCAACAGTGGTTATTTGGCAGTCTTTTGATTGGTTTTGCGGTGCGTCTCACTTTTGTGCAGCACGCCTGAGCAAGTCGGCGATTTCACGTCATCTTTTGTATCAAAGACGCGTGTAATATAGGCCGCACTTAGCCAGGGATGCTCACCATGCTCGATTCGTTGAAAGCGACCAGCCGCCGGATTCTCGGCGCTTTACTGACTGTGGTGAGTGCTCTCTTCGGCCAATGGCAACCGCCGCCCTGGCTACGCGCCATTGGCCATGGCCTGGCAAACCTGGGCCATAAAGCACGCGCTTACCCGCGCCAGGCCGGTGCCGGGCTGTTGGGTCTGGTATTGCTGGCCGCTGCCGGCTTCTATGGCTGGCAGTGGTACTCGCACCTGCCGCAACCGCACACCGTCGGCTATTCACTGCACAAACCGAACCTGACTGATTACACCCAACAACCACCGGTTGTGGATAACTTGCAGGTGCGCTTTGCCGAGTCCGTGGCTCCGCTGGCGGCCATTGGCAAGCCCGTCACTGAAGGCATCACCCTAAGACCTGAAGTGGCCGGCACCTGGCGTTGGTCCGACGACCACACCTTGTTGTTCGTACCGGAAAAAGACTGGCCCGTTGACGCCCATTACACCCTCGACCTGGCCAAGAAAAAGCTGCTGGCCGACGGTGTATTGCTCACCCAGTACAGCAGTCAGTTTTCCACTCAACCGTTCCGCGCCACCCTGGCGCAAAACGAGCTGTATCAAGACCCGTCCAACCCGACGTTGAAACAGCTGGTGGCGACTTTTCATTTTTCCCACCCCGTCGATGAAGACAGCCTACGCAAGCGCGTCTCGGTAACCCTCGGCAAAGGCTTGGCCTACCGCGATGCCCAGTTACCCAACCGCCCGGAAATCACCTTCGACGACACCAGGCTCAACGCCTACGTACGCTCCGCCGCCCTGGCCACGCCCTTGGAAAGCACGCCCGTCAGCGCCAAGCTCGATGAAGGGATCAAGGCCCGCGACGGCGGCAATGCCAGTACCGCACCGCTGGTCTCTGAAGTCACCGTACCCGGTCGCTATCGCCTGACTTTTACCGGCGCCGAAGTCAGCTTTGTCGACAATGCGCGCGGTGAACCCGAACCCGTGCTGATGTTCAGCAGTTCCAGCGCCGTGGCCGATGACACCATTGCCGGTAAGGTCCAGGCCTGGCTGCTGCCGGAAAAAGCCCAGGATGATACCCGCCCCTATTACAGCAACGAGATCGACGATGCACTGCTGGCGCGTAGTTCAAAGGTCAACCTGACCCACGTACCCAGCGTCGAACCGCTGAATACGCTTCACGCCTTCAAGTTCAAGGCGCCGGCAGGCCGCGCGCTGTATGTACGCGTGCCCGCCAACCTGGAAGCCATCGGCGGCTACCTGGCGAAAGACCCTACAGCGTCGCTGATCAGCATGCCGGCGTACCCGCGCACGTTGCAGTTCCTGTCCGACGGCGCCTTGCTCAGCCTCAACGGCGAAAAACGCCTGGGCTTCATGGCCCGTGGCGTGCCCGGCGCCCATGTGGAAATCGCCCGCCTGCTGCCCAATCAGTTGCAGCACCTGGTGGACCAGAGCAGCGGCAGCTTCGCCCGTCCGAATTTTGGCAATGAGTATTTCGACCGCATGGTGGAGCGTCAGTCGCTGGATATTCCGCTGTCGTCCAATGATCCGGCGAAAACCGTCTACGACAACGTCGACCTGAGCCACTACCTCACCGCCAACGGCGGCCGTCGCGGCATCTTTGTGCTCAAGCTCAGCCCTCAGGATGACCCCGCCGAGCGCACGTTCGATTACTCGCGCAGCAGCACCAGTGACTTGCGTTTCATCGTGGTCACCGACCTTGGCATCATCGCCAAACGCTCCAGCGACGGCAGCCACGATGTTTACGTGCAATCCATTGGTAACGGCTCGCCAGTGGCCGACGCACAAGTCGACATCATTGGTCGTAACGGGTTGCCGGTCAGCAGCGGCCGCACCGATGCCGAAGGCCATGCGCACTTCGCCAAGCTGGATGAATTGCGCCGTGAGAAAACGCCGCTGATGTATGTCGTCACTCGCGGCAACGACCAGTCGTTCCTGCCGATTGCCCGTCAGTCGCAACAGCTGGATTTGTCGCGTTTTGACGTTGGCGGTTTGGAAGAAGACGGCGCGATTGATCGCCTGAGCGCCTACCTGTTCACCGACCGCGGCCTGTATCGGCCCGGCGAAACGGCGCACCTGGGCATGATCGTGCGCAGCGGCAATTGGAAAGGCGCATTACAAGGCCTGCCAGTGGAGCTGCAAATCACCGACCCACGGGGCCTGGAAGTCATTCGCCAGCCGCTGAAACTGTCCACCAGCGGTTTTGAAACCTTTGATTTCCCCAGCAGTGAAGTCGCCCCCGCCGGGGACTACACCGCGACCTTGCAACTGATTGGCCAGAAAAACACGCGCACCGACCTGGGCAGTGTCAGCTTCAAAGTGCGTGATTTCGAGCCAGACCGCATGAAGGTCAGCCTGAGCCTGCACGACACCCCGGTGTTGGGCTGGATTCCACCCGACCAAGTGGTGGCCAAAGTCACCGCGATGCACCTGTTCGGCGCCCCGGCATCGGGCCGTCGCGTCACCGCCAAAATGTCCCTGAGCCCCACACTGGCGGCCTTCGACCGTTACCCCGAGTACCGCTTCCGCCTCAACGACTCGCTGGAAGAAGCCAGCACCGAAGACCTGGCGGAAACCACGGTCGACGACAACGGCCAGGCGCTGCTTGACCTCAACTTGCAACGCTTCGCCAATAGCACCTATCGCCTGCAAGTGATGACCCAAGTGTTCGAAGCTGAAGGTGGCCGTAACGTCGCTGCGCAAAATGCGCTGCTGGTGTCATCCGCGCCTTATCTGGTCGGTGTGAAAAGTCAGGATTCGCTGTCGTACGTTGCCAAAGACGCCCCACGCCAAGTGCAATGGCTGGCCGTCGCGCCGGACCTTACACCCGTGGCGGTGGACGGCCTGACCAGCGAAGTCATCGAGCACCGCTATGTGTCGGTGCTGGTGAAACAGTCCAACGGCACCTACAAGTACGAGTCGCGCATCAAGAACATCAGCCAACCGGCCTCGCCGCTGGTGATGACCAAGGAAGGTGCCAAGCAGCCCCTGAACACCGGCACGCCGGGCGATTTCACCCTGCAACTCAAGGACGCCAACGGCAACCTGCTCAACCAGATCGACTACAGCGTGGCCGGGCGCGGCAACACTTCGCGCTCCCTGGAGCGTAACGCCGAGTTGCAATTGCGCCTGGATAAACGCAGCTACGCCACAGGTGACGAGATCGCGATCAGCATTCGCGCGCCGTACACCGGCGCCGGCTTGATCACCATCGAGCGTGACAAGGTTTACACACAGCAGTGGTTCAAAGCCGACAGCACCAACAGCGTGCAACATATCCGCGTGCCTGCAGGGCTTGAGGGCAATGCCTACGTCAACGTGCAGTTTGTGCGGGACATCGGCTCGTCCGAGGTCTACATGAGCCCGCTGTCCTACGGCGTGGTGCCGTTCAGCATCAACCTGGATGCACGGCGCATGGCGCTGAAGGTAGAAGGCCCGGCGAAGATTGAGCCGGGGCAGACTCTGGATATCAAGGTCACTGCCGACCGCCCCGGTCGCGCGGTGGTCTACGCGGTGGACGAAGGTATCCTGCAGGTGGCGCGCTATCAGACGCCGGACCCGTTGGGCTTCTTCTTCCAGAAGCGTGCACTTGAAGTCGGCACCAGTCAGATTCTTGACCTGATCCTGCCGGAGTTCAGCCGCCTACTCAGTGGCGCAGCACCCGGTGGCGATACAGAAGGCGGCCTGGCCAATCATCTCAACCCGTTCAAGCGTAAGCATCAGCCGCCAGTGGCCTGGTGGTCTGGGCTGGTGGATTTGCCCGCCGGTGAGACGGTGCTGCATTACCAGGTGCCGGACAGCTTCAACGGTAAGCTGCACCTGTTTGCGGTGGCGGTGGATACCGACAGCGTCGGTGTCAGCGAGGCCAATACCGAGGTGCGCGGGCCAATAGTGATAACGCCGAACGTACCGGCGTTTGTCGCGCCGGGAGATGTGTTCAATGTCAGCGCCGGGGTGTTCAGCAACCTGGAGGCTGCGACGGATGTGAAGTTTGAAGTGCAGACCAGCGACGGCCTCAACGTGCAGGGCGACAAGGGCAGCACCTTGTCACTGCAACCGCGCAAGGAAGGCACGGCAGAGTTCAAGATCAAGGTCGGCGAAACCCTCGGCTCGGCGGACCTGCGTTTTGTCGCGGTATTGCCGGACGGCAAACGCATTCAGGTCGCGGAAACCACGTCGATTCGCCCACTGAGCGAGCAACGCGTGGCCCTGAGCCTGGGTCGCTTTGACAGCGCCAGTAAAGAACTCAAGCCAACGCGTGAACTGTTCAGCCAATTGCGTGATGTGCAACTGGGTGTGGCGGCCTCGCCACTGGTGTGGGCCAACGGCCTCAAGCATTACCTGGATGACTACGGGTATGCCTGCACCGAACAACTGGTGTCCAAGGCCATGCCGGCGTTGATCTGGGGTGGCACTGCGCCAGAAGCCGAGCAAGCATTCAGCGGCGCGGTCCGCATGCTGCGCCAACGCCAGAACTCGGCCGGCGGCTTTGGCTTGTGGGCGGCCAACCCGGACGTGGCGCCGTACGCCAGCCTGTATGCGACTGACTTCCTGATCGAAGCGAGGGAACGCGGGCTACCGGTGCCGGAAGACCTGCTGGTACGCGCCAATGCGTATCTGACAGACCTGGCCAATGGTCCGAGTGAAGGCCTGTCGGAATTGCGCAACCGTGCCTACGCCAGCTACTTGCTGAGCCGTCAGGGGATTCTGGTGAGCGGCGCCTTGAGCGATATCCGCGAGCGCTACGAGAATTACTTCAAGGAGGCCTGGCAGAACGACCTGGGCGCCGCTTACCTGGCTGCCAGTTACAAGCTGCTCAAACAGGATCGCCAGGCGGATGCACTGTTCCGTAAAGTCCCGTGGCGTTCACTTGTGGATAAGTGGGACAGCGACGGCCTGTACTACGACCCGCTGGTGCACGACGCTGAACACTTGCATCTGTTGGCGCGTCATTTCCCCGAGCTGCTGGACGATGTGCCGACGGCGTTACTGGACAAACTCGGCAAGCGCCTCAACGAACAGCGTTACAACTCGCTGTCCGCCGCCCTGTTGCTGCGCGCCCTGGATAACTATGGCCAGCGTGCGCAAAGCGACATGACCCTCAAGGCCACCGCCTGGCTGGGTAACAAGCAACAGCAACTGCTGGAAATGGCCGGCCAGCCACCGCGCGCCGCCGTGCCGCTCACCACGCAGAAGCTGGTGATGGAAAAATCCGCCGGCCCAGCCGCGTTCTACATGCTCAGCGAAGCCGGCTTCGATAAGGGTACTCAGCTCAAGCCGATCAACAACGGCCTGGAAATCATCCACGAGTACCTCGACCTCAAAGGCGAGCCGGTGAGCAAAGTCGCGGTCGGCGATGAGTTCCTGGTGCGTCTGCGCCTGCGCGCCACCGACCGTGACCAAGTGCAGCAAGTGGCCGTGGTCGACCTGCTGCCGGGTGGCGTCGAGCCTGTGTATAACGTGCCGCCGGAGCCGGAGTCCGCCAGTACCGATGAAAGCGAGGGTGAAGATTCCGAATACGCCGAAACCGCAGACGGCGAAGAAGCCGACACCTGGCAAGCGCCTATCGGCGAGACCGAGCTGAGCAATTGGCAGCCGGACTATGTGGATGTGCGTGACGATCGCGTGGTGTTGTACGGCACCGCGCTGCGCGATGTAGGCACGTTCGTCTACCGCGTGCGCGCCACCAACGCAGGTACGTTCAATACGCCACCGGCCTATGCCGAAGGTATGTACGAAACCACCCTGCAAGGGCGCGGCAAAGTAGGCCAGCTTGAAATTACCAAGCCTTAAACGCCTGACGCCGCTGTTGGCAGCGGCGGTGTTACTGGCGGGGCTGCGGCTGTGGCCCCATGCCCCGCTGGAACAGGCCGTGACGTCGTCACGGGTAGTGCTGGCCGACGACGGCTCGCTGCTGCGCATGACCTTGGCGGACGACGGACAGTACCGCCTGTGGCTGCCCCTTGAGCGTATGTCGCCGTCACTGGTCGAGGCGTTGCTGCTCAAGGAAGACCGCAATTTCTATTGGCACCCGGGCATCAATCCCCCCGCGCTGCTGCGCGCGGCCGCGGCCACCTACAGCGGTGGCCAGCGCCAGGGCGGCTCGACACTGAGCATGCAACTGGCGCGCCGCCTGTGGGACCTCAACACTCGCCAAGTACCGGGCAAGTTGCAGCAGATGGCATTGGCGCTGTGGCTGGAAGCGCGCTACAGCAAGCACGACATCCTTGAGGCCTATCTGAACCTGGCGCCCATGGGCGGCAATATCGAAGGCGCCGAGGCGGCCAGTCGCATTTATTTCGGCAAGTCGGCGGCACAGCTATCGTTGTCCGAAGCCTTGGCGTTGGCGGTGATTCCGCAACAGCCGGGTCGGCGTGCGCGCTTCGGGCCATCGCTGCAACATGCACGGCTGCGATTGATGACTGAATGGCGCGAAACCTATCCACAGGACCCGCGCAACGCCAGTTTGCTCGACTTGCCCCTGGAGGCGCGCAACCGCCAGCAAATTCCTTTTCTGGCGCCACACCTGAGCGAACAACTGTTGGCGTCCCAGGCCGGCAACGAACTCAACACCACGCTTAACTTGCCCTTACAGCAATTGCTCGAACGCCTGATCACAGGCTTTATTGCCGAACGGCGCAGTACAGGTGTGGAAAACGCCACAGCGATCCTGATCGACAGCCGCGACCAGAGCGTCAAGGCCTTGGTGGGTTCTGCGGATTACTTATCCACAAGCATCCACGGCCAGGTCAACGGCGTGTTATCACGCCGCTCACCCGGGTCGACGCTCAAGCCATTTCTGTACGGGCTGGCGCTGGATCAGGGGGTGATCCACCCCATGAGTATCCTCAAGGACTTGCCGAGTAACTTCGGCTACTTCCAGCCGGAAAATTTCGACGGTAGCTTTGTCGGGCCACTGACGGCGCGGGATGCTTTGATCCGCAGTCGCAATATCCCGGCGGTGTGGCTCGCCAGCCAAGTGCAGTCGCCTTCACTGTATGGGTTGCTGCAACGTGCCGGCATCAAAGGGTTGCGCAACGAAAGCCATTACGGCCTGGCGCTGGCCTTGGGCGGCGGCGAGATGACACCGGAAGAGCTCGCGCGCTTGTATGTGATGCTGGCCGGTGACGGGCATTTGCGGCCGTTGCGCTATTTGCAGGAACAACCGCAAGCCACCGGTGCGCAGTTGCTCACGCCCCAGGCCGCATTTATGGTGCGCGACATGCTACGGCGCAACCCACGCCCGGATGGCTTGCCCGGCCGCCACTGGCGCACCGCCTGGAAAACCGGCACGTCTTGGGGGTTTCACGATGCCTGGAGCGCAGGCTTGGTCGGCCCGTACGTGCTGGTGGTGTGGGTGGGTAACTTTGATGGCCGACCGAACCCGGCGTTTATCGGTGCCAAGACCGCTGCGCCGTTGTTCTTTCGGATCGCCGACGCCTTGCCTCTGGCGCTGCCCAATGTCGTGATTAAAGCCGACAAGCCGCCCGCCGGGCTGGTGCGCATTGATGTTTGCGCCGCCTCCGGCGAGTTACCCAACCGCTGGTGCCCGCAGACGCGCAAGACTTGGTACATTCCCGGCGTGTCACCGATTCGCGTGTCCAACCTGCACCGCCCGGTACTGATCGACACGCGTACCGGCAAGGCCGCGTGCCCGCCGTTCGATGCACAATACACCCGCCAAGAAGTCTTCGAGTTCTGGCCCAGTGACGTGCAGCGCCTGTACCGGGCAGCCGGCCTGCCTCGACGTACGCCGCCCAACGTGATGAAGAACTGCCAACCCAACCGCATCAGCGATCAAACCGAAGCGCCGCAGATACGCTCGCCGCTGACGCAGGTGAGCTATCAGTTGCGTCTGTCCCAGCCGCAGGAAAGTATCCCACTCACTGCCAATGCGGCCAGCGATGCGGCGACGCTGTATTGGTTTGCCGACCAGACCCTGATCGGCCAGGGCCCGCCGCAAGCCACACTGAACTGGCGGCCGGGCAAGTCGGGGGAATACCGGCTGCGGGTCAGTGATGATCAGGGACGCAGTGCGAGCCGTGGGTTGAAGGTGGAGTTTGTGCCGTGACCCAGCGAAACACGTGGCCTCTAGGCGCCGACCTCCACGTAACAGGACTCGCCGCCGCCCGTCGCACCTGACAGCCACCCCCACACAAAACTCAACGTAGTGCGCCCGGCAGAATCAAGGCCTACCGTGCCCCGGGACCAACCGGCCAACAGCTCACCTTCGGTGTTCAGGCACTGATAAAGCAGCTCAATGCTGTCGGGCCCGGTGACACGTCCGACCTGCTGGCCTATACGGATTCGACCGCCTTGGTAAGTGCCCGAAACAGCGTCCCCATCGACACGGTAGTGAAACACGGTGCCGGTACCGGAGAGCCCTTGGGTGTTGCTGGCGACTATAAATCGGCGGTTGTTCAAGCGTTCGTGAACGAGGCACGGTTGCATCGACGACGCATCCTTTCGATAGGGCCTGGAGACGCGACGTGGTTACCAACAACATAGTTTGACACAGCCCATCCAGTAAACCGGGGCCTGTAGCTTGATCCTGGATCCATACAACAGCAACATAGACTGACACAGACACGTCACATTTCAAATACGACGCTCGATTGGTAACAACATAGATTGACACAACAGCAACGGCGTTCATTCATGCCTGAACGCTATGCGAGAGCGACTTGGCACTCACCTGTGTGGGAGTGAGTTTTTCAGCACAGGCTCAGTGCGATGTCTAAATCTGTACGCACCCTTCGACCGGCCCCCATCAGCACATAAACTGTGTTTTTTGTTAGAAACAAGCAGTTGTGGGTGAAAGAAACACCCAGTGTTGTTTTGACCCAATCACCAGGTGCGAAGCGACCTTTACTGTCTTGGATAACGGTCGAAGCGTAAACGAGAGCAGGAATTAGCTCCCTGTCCGTAATAGCTTTCCGCTGACTTGTTGTGACGTCGAGATCCAATATTGCCCAATCAGCAACAAGACAATAGGCACGGGAAGGGAAATGCAGGCGGGCGATCGCTACAGCATCTGGTGTGGTGATTTGGCATCCGTCTATTTTCTCACCATCAGAAAGCACTGAAATATAATCTGCCAAATTCATGACTACCTCCTGCCGATCAAAAAACCCGATTCGAACGAGAAGCATCACTCAGCTTAGCTGCCAGCGGATCATCAGGTTCCGATGCCGACGGATAGCAGCAGGGTGACATCATGGCTGTTTCGTCTTCTCCCTTCATCTCACTGAACGGGATGATTTCTATCGAGCTGTCACCGGATAGAGTGGTTTGCGCCAGTACCCAGCTATGCCATTGCCGTGCGTGTATCTTTCTCAGCGGTAGGTGCCGATGTGGGTGAAACCTAGTGCTTCAATGGATGCCCGTGGATGCCGTATCGGCAAGGCAACCCCGGTATAGGCGCCTGAAATCCATGTTACTCAAGGAGCGGTAGATGCCGTTTGGCTGCGGCTGAATCAAAATGACATGCCCTCCGACACTTGAATCAGCATTTCTTCGACTAGATGTGTGCCAAAGGTTGAAGCGACCATCGACGATGGGCTTTCTCCCAAAAAGCGGGCTTTTGGTTTGGAAAGCCATTGTTTGGCCTTAACTTTGTCACCGAAGATCACCTCGGCCATGGCGGTAATATGTACAAACCGGAAAAGGCGATCGCTCACAGGCAGGGTTAAGAGCTGATTGGCTGACAGTTTTGTTTTTAGCGTTTTGGGTTGAATGATTCTGTCGCGTTCTTCGTCGCTTAGGGTTCCATCATCACAGAGCACCTTGATCAGGCTGGCCGAGAAGCCAGCTACTATCATGTCGTGAATGTCCAGATCCGAAGCATTGACGGAGATATGAAGAAGCGCCTCCAGACGCGTGCGGTAAGCATGATAGGCATCATGACGCAGGACGCCAGCAAACATGGGCCGCACTGATGCTGCATTGTCCATGGGCGTCAGCACTAATGTGCCATTCGCTACCGTTAGCTCCAGGTCGTCCCCAACACCTAACCCCATTTGGTCAAGCAACTCTGGAGGTAGGTCAATGATGATGTCGCCAGTACCGTCCTCAGTATTCTGGCACTTGACTATCCAACGCTCGCTCATGATTGTCCGCCCCTCATCCGCGATTAGAGAATGACACACATCATTATGCTCGGGCGCAGAGCTGACCAAAGGAACGTGCACTCCTCCGGTAGACATGCACTGCCGCTGCTCGAACGCCGGATAGCGAGTGCAACAGCAAAAAATTGGGCAATGGCTTTGCCGCCTTTCCACCGTCACATGGTTACGAGCTTGAGCGTGATCTGGCAACTACACGAAAAGGATATGACATGAACCCTGATGAGCTTTATGTTTCCGTCGACGTCGAGACTTCTGGACCTATACCAGGCGAATACAGTCTGCTTTCCATTGGAGCTTGCCTTGTAGATCAACCTGCCACGTCCATCTATCTTGAACTACGACCTGACAGTCCAAAACACGACCCAGAAGCACTGGCAGTATCGGGGCTGAGTCTGGAGAAGCTGGAGCGCGAAGGACTCACTCCGCAACAGGCGATGCTGACATTTGGTGAATGGCTGAAATCATCCTGCCAAACGGGGCAGAAGGTCATTTTCGTAGGACTCAATGCACCGTTTGACTGGTCATTCGTCAACTACTACTTCCACAAATACTTGGAAACCAACCCCTTTGGTTTTACCGCTATCGACATGAAGGCCTACTTCATGGGAGCTGTAGGTTGCAGCTGGCAGGAAACAAAATCATCCAAGATGACCGCTGCGCTGAAGCCACTCAGCGAACCGAACCATAATGCATTGGATGATGCTCGCTTTCAGGCAGAGCTCTTCGCGCTAATGCTGGCGGGTAAGGGTAACCGCTGACGTGCCTCCCATGGCACCGACTTGAAGCTTATCTAAGCCAGGTTGCCTCAATATATCTGCCGCCCCTGAACGACCAAGCCTTGATGCCTTCTGGTTTTTCGGACTTGCCAACGATAACGGCTATTGGGTGCGGCAGATCCTGCGTGTAACGCGCAGCAAATCTGGAGAAACTTCCTATGTCTGCCGGAGAAATCACCGGAACAGATTGGGGATGCGTATGCCAATAGCCCACCAGACGTAACCCTTGTTCGTTGGCAGCTTGGATCTCCTGACGGCACCGCTCCGCATCCAACTCTAGCCAAGACCAGCCTGACCGATCGGCGCGATGAGGCAACGTGGCCAAGGCCAGCAGCAACCCTTCCGGATTAACCGGGTTGACGAATAACTGTCCCCCTCGCTCCACGCCAAAAAGGCCCTGCCGATGACTATCCAAGATGTCCACGACAGCTTGCGACACCAATAGCTCGGAATCCACCTCCGCCCATCTCCAGCGCCAAGCTATATCCGTCATACCGTTTCGTCCTTATCTTCCGGCCATCCGCGCTCGAGTAGGATTTGCTGCGCTCCCTCTGGCAGTTTGGGACCATGGTATTGGCCTCCTAGGCTCAGAACATCTTCAGGCCTGTAGATACTGCTGACCCAAGATGCAGTGGCGATGTTGCCGGTCAAAGCGCGTAAAGCCACGTGCGACACCATAGAGGCGATATTGGTCATGCCCAGTGAGCCGCCGGGAATAAAGCTTTCCCCACAGGCGGGCAGTGGAACCACACCTCCTCCCGGCCACTCTGTAAATCTATGCAGAAAATCGCCGATATCCGTGAATAAATGACGACCATCAAAAGTGCCGGCTGGTGCGAATAACGCATGGCCTACCTGGGTGTACGGTTCGCTCCAGGCTTGTAAAAGCCCCCAAGTAACGCCGCTGGATTTGGCTCGCCATACAGTGACCTCCGACTGCCAGTCTGCTGTCGTGATCACCACCAGATCTGCGGTATCGAACACTTCTGGTTTGCTGCTCATCACTACTTCGGCAAAAGTCGAATAAGCTGTGCATTCTGTCGTCGGAAGATCTAACAGAATCTTGTCCCTCAACGCTGAGGCTTTCAGTCTACCTAGGCTATCCGCTCCCAGAACGTGCCTCCCCAGATTGGCTGACACCAAAGTGTCAGGATCGATGAGGGTAAGGTGGCCGACACCGGATCGTGCCAATTGTATTGCCACCGCACTGCCTAACGAGCCAACGCCAACACAAACGACTCGAGCATTTTCAAGGTGCTGTGCAGTACCGCTTATATCGCGGGACAGAATGGACGCTCGATCAAGCACGTCCAGGGCAGTTGCTCGGACGAGCGCCGGAGGATGTGCATTTGCGATAGCTGGCCGGCGCCGCGCTGTACGCAAGCCAAACTTTGCCCCCCGCTCCTGCTGTACACCGAGCGAGCGCACATTGAGGCAATATGTTGGAGCATCTGTCCCTCCTGGAAGCTCCAGAACAATCCATCGACTCGCCAACGTTCCATGCTGCTCAAACCATGCCAGCAATTGCTCGGCATCGTCTGGTTGAAGGTGGGGCGTTAGCCACGGCAATAAATTTTCTGGATCCGGGGTGCGGATATCCGGATAAGTCTGAAGCTTGACGTAAAAACCGGGAGTTTCGGCCGCGCGAATGACAGCGGAGCGCCCCACAACCCGTCGGTAATGCCCTTTGAGTGCAGCTATGTTCGATGCTAGCCAAACCGTTTCCTGACCGGATGGCACAGCCCGGCGCGGATCGCTGAGAGCAAACAACTGCGAGGCAGCCTGAGGTCGATCCAAAAGTAAAAGGTTCTGATACGACTGTCCGTGCTGAAAAGACCAGTAGGTAGTGATCTCATTCTGAAATTCGATATCGCGCGTTGCCTGGCTTGATCCCATCTTGGACAACGAAACGATCTGGGCCAAGCGAGCAAGGCTGTCCTCTACCACAACCTCCGGGGAGCCCATGATGGGGCGTTCCTGAAAGCCATGAAGGCAAAGCCCCGACTTGGTGGCATGCGGCCAAACCAGCCATGGAGAGGGTTCGACGTTCAGCCGCAAGAGCCCACGGGGAAAGTTGGAGGGGAAACCAATACGCAGGCGCCGCTCCTGCCCCGTGTAATCGATGGGCAAGGGGAAGTGAAAGCACGCCGCTTCGTCAGCCCGCATGGGTGCGGGCTGGAGCAATGCATCGGCAGCATCCTGACCTAGGGTGTTTCGCAGTGCGGCGATTCCGCGCTGCAATGGCGTCTTAATGGGATCAGCCAAGGCGTCCAACTGGCTTTACGCTCGACTGAGAGGTTCCTCCACCGCTGGCACCTCCGAAGAGCGAACCCATCGAAGCAGAGTTTCGAGTAGTGCCATCCGGTCGGCCGGGCATCGTCCAATTCGCAGGGATCTCATTGTTCACTGCCGTGATGAATGCCGGTGCAATACCGAAATTCTTTTTCACTGCCTCGGCAAAGGAATCGTTGGATTCAAAACTTTCCAAACCCAATGATACGGATGCACTGGCGTCCGCATGCCACTTGGTAAATGCTTGACGATAGCCTTGCCCCTCGCCTGGCCGATTCCACTTTTCTGCAAAGTTTTCGCCGTTATCGGCAGGGTTGCAGACAAAGCAATCGTTACCTCTATGCGCGATGTGCTGCGGCATTCTGCGGACAATTTCCAAAATTGCATCGAGCGGAGCCAAAGGCTTCGACTGCGATTCCTTCACGACATCCAGGTATGCGTGAGTGGCCAGGGTGGTGATGACCGCCGATATGGGGCGAGTATCAGCGCTCCTTGTATTGATGGCCCATTCATCGCGATGCCGCTTAAGCAGCTTTATGGTCGCACGCAGGGGATCTTGATCGATGTAGTCCTGATAATGCGGCAAAGGATCTTGTGTCGCGGCATCAAGCATTCGCTGGCTTTTGGCAATCACCAAGCTTTCCAGGGAGATTTCCTGGGCGGATGCGACCTGCAACCAATTCGAGTAAGGAATAGGGCTGCTTGCTTTCCACCCTGTGTCCCGATCCGGAACCTCCAGCTTACCCTCGCCGTTTGCTTCACCATTTCCGTTGATCGCGCGGGCAGGTGTGACATCAATGTGGAAACCTGGATTTTCGTCGGCATAAACGATCCGAATACCACGACGTAGTTGCTTAACTTCTTCCTGAACGCGGGAGCCTTCTCTAAAACGCTGTTCGATCGCCTCTAGAACTTCCTTCGCACCAGCGCCTTGAGCGTGAGGGAGCCAGATAATCGCGTCCGCATCAATGGTGTCCAGATCCGCAGGCGCACCGGTAATTGGCTTAATGGTGGTTTTCAGCCGCATTGAGCCCTGAACGAAGATATGGGCCTCAGCGAGCAACGGATTGTCAGAAGCCGAGAGGATTTTTTCCAATTGGGAGTAGCGGTCATTGATTTTTTCGTACTGCGCTTCCGACAGCGAGATTTCCCGCGCGGCGCGAAGCAGAAAATATTCCCAACTGCTGCGCTTGGTCTGTTCGTTGCTCAAAAGCATTTACATAGCCTCCTGGGCCACCGAGCCCAATTGCAGTGTTTGCGTAAACCGATCGTGGTTTTCTTTGTCCCGATCGAAGATCAGGTACGTATGTTGATGCTGCGTTGTGAGCAACGCGCCAAACTCGATGGCCAGTGCCGCAGGAATGGCGGCGAAGACGTGGATAGGATCAGGAGTCAGAGCCTCAAGCTGGCTCAGTCGTATTTGGAGTGCGTCGCGAAAGGCATGAATCACCCGACGGTTCTGTACCATCGCGTAGCTAGGTTCCGGAATCGACAGCTCTGCAATGCGCGCACCTGGAATGGCGTCAGTCACGTCGCGAATTGGAACTTGCGCAGAAATGGAGAGCACTAGCGCCAGTGGGCCATCACCGTCCGGCGGAGGAGTAAACAGAAACTTGGGCGGCTCAGCGGACTGATCGGGCCAGCGCAGAAGATGCTCGCGGTTAAAAGAGAAGATCAAGCGTTTAGAACGGTCGCCGATGCTCTGACCCAACATCATCAAAGCTGGAATATCGGCCAAGCCCACTACAGCTAGTGCAGGCGCATCGCCATAGGTGCCGCCGCGACGCTTGAGTTGCTGCTCCAGCTCATACTGGACGCTGTCTTTGATATTCTGCCAATAGGTCGCGTCCCTACCTCGCGGTCCGGGCGCAGGGAAAGTGATTTTGATGCCTTGATCGAAGGCCGTTAGTCCTTCAGCAGACATCGCAGTCAACAGATCGCGAACGGGAATGTCGTTGATAGTCTGGAAATGCTGACTCTGGACAATTAGGGGAATGGCTCTGCCACCCTCGGGGGTCGTTGCAGCGATTCGGATGCGTTCTAGGTACGCTTGGTGTAAACCACTCAAATCATTTTCAGGATAACCATCTGCGTCACGATCAATTTTGTCATGACAACCTGGGCACAGGAGCATCAGATTAGCGGTATTGTTTGTGTGCGCCTCAGCATCATGATCCGCGCGTCCCCGAGGGCCTTTGGGACTGGCGGGCAGGATATGCGCCACTTCTCCCCATTTCATTGGCTTGCCGGCACGATAATCGAACGTCAGATCCGTGCCGCACAGTTCACAATGACCAGCGGTCTGGGTCCATACGATCCGCTTCGTCTCATCATTTGTGTTAAAGCGCCCGCTTGCGGGCTTAGCGTCTTCTTGTTCTGCCATTTCGACCTACCCCCGAGAAACATCCATGATTGAAAACGATGATGGCAAGATAAGATCATATTAAGGTCATTTGCCTCGTTTTCAAGAGAGATCTTGAGGGTAACGAATGCTGAGTCGGCATTGAGCATGATGCTTTTTTTGGCTCATCGAAATGGAGTGGTGGCAGCGTTCGTTTTTCTGGCAAGTGCTGGTGGGTAATTGCACTGACCACAGCGTATGTATCGAAATTAGCGAGTTTATGCAAAAGACATAAACTTGCTAATTTCGATACATACCACGCGTAGGACTGATGAAAACGGGCTATGCAGCTCAAACGAGGCTGCAAGCGCAGCCCCTTTCGTATGCATTTTTACGCGTCAGTGCTTGCCAGGCTCAACGGACAAGTGTCGACGACGCATGAGGTGATAGGCCGCCGGGATCACAAACAGCGATAGCAAGGGTGCCGTAACCATACCGCCAATCATCGGGGCGGCAATGCGGCTCATAACCTCGCTACCGGTACCGCTTCCCAAAAGTATAGGTAACAAACCAGCGATAACCACTGCCACGGTCATAGCCTTAGGTCGAACGCGCTGGACAGCGCCTTCACGAATCGCGGCCATCAACCCGCGTTCTGTGTTGTCAACGAGGTCTTGACGCTCGGTCCATGCATTTTTCAGGTAGAGCAGCATGATCACGCCAAATTCGGCAGAAACACCGGCCAAGGCGATAAAGCCGACCCCGGTGGCAACCGACAGGTTGAATCCCAACAGATAGAGAAACCATGCCCCACCAGTCAGTGCGAATGGCAGAGTGGCCATGATCAGCAAGGCCTCATCAAATCGAGAAAACGTTAGGTAGAGCAGCACGAATATGATCAACAGCGTGGCAGGCACCACCAGTTTGAGTCGTGCGTTGGCCCTTTCGAGAAATTCGAACTGTCCTGAGTAGCTCAGGCTCATACCGGGCTGCAACTTAACCTGCTCGCTGACGATCCGTCGAAGATCGGCGACTACTGAGGCAATGTCCCGGCCACGCACGTCGATATACACCCAGCCTGAAGGTCGTGCGTTCTCACTCTTGAGCATAGGCGGACCATCGCTGACCTTGATCTTCGCCACAGTGCCAAGGGTGATCTGACTACCCAAAGGTGTGTAGATCGGCAACTGCTCCAGGGCACCGAGTGAGTCACGCCACTCGCGAGGGTAACGGACGTTGATCGGGAAACGAGCCAGCCCTTCAATCGTCTCCCCGACGTTTTCACCGCCTATTGCGCCGGCCACGATCGACTGCACATCGGCAATATTTAACCCATAGCGGGCCGCAGCGTTACGATCTATATCCACGTCAATATAGCGGCCACCGATCATTCGTTCGGCCAACGCTGAACTGACACCTGGCACGTCCTTGGCTACACGTTCGACGGCTTGGGTTACGGCATCGATCTCCGTCAGGTTGGTACCGGCAACTTTCATACCAATCGGGCTTTTGATACCGGTAGCCAGCATGTCAATGCGGTTACGAATCGGCGGTATCCAGATGTTGGTCAAGCCTGGGACACGCACCACTCGGTCCAGCTCCTCCACGAGTTTTTCCTGGGTCATGCCTGGCCGCCATTGCTCGTGCGGCTTGAATTGGATGGTGGTTTCGAACATTTCCAAAGGTGCGGGGTCAGTCGCGGTTTCAGCGCGGCCGGCTTTTCCGAATACGTGTTCGACCTCTGGAACTGTCTTTATCAGACGGTCAGTCTGTTGAAGCAGTTGCGCGGCCTTCTGAGCCGATAATCCCGGCAGAGCTGATGGCATATAGAGCAGGTCCCCTTCGTCCAGCGGGGGAAGAAACTCACCACCCAGACGAGAGATCGGCCACAACGCGCTGACAAAGACCAGCAACGCAACCAGCAGTGTTACTTTGGGTCGACGTAATACGGCGTCCAGAGCGGGCTCGTAGATCCGGATCAGCCAGCGATTTAGCGGATTCTGTTGCTCATTGGGAATTCGTCCACGAATCCAATACCCCATCAG
>NZ_LXJP01000041.1:0-62863 GCF_001728855.1 Pseudomonas sp. AP19
TCCCACAGTTGACCTGGGTGGCTGATTGATTGAGGTCAGATCACGTCACACACCCGTCGCTCACCGCCAGCTCCCAAAGGCTTGGGTTGTCACCACCGGCGTGAATCATCAACGGCCTGTTTTTCCCACGGCATGAGCCGGCCCGATCAGCTGTTCTGCAGGCTTATCTGAGCAAACTGCGGCATCATCCCGGCACCTCGGCAGTGTCGGCAGCCATAGACCCCGAGTACGACGGGCTCCTTCGCCACGTCGACGTGCGCACGTTGGACCCAGGTGGGGGCGACAAAGCGGTAACCCTGGCCGGGCGCCGTAGCGATGTAGACAGACTCGTCGTCGCCGAGTGCGCGGCGCAGGGTCTTGATCTGTGTGCGCAGGTTGCATTCCTCCACCACCGTTTTCGGCCAGGCGATACCGAGCAATCGGTTTTTTTCCAGCAGTTCCCCAGGCCGTGAGGCGAGGGCGATCAGCAGGGTCAGGGCGCGGCTGCCCAGCGCCACGGGTTGCCCGTGCTTGAGCAGCAGATGACGTTGGGGCAGCAGTTGGAACGGGCCGAAGTGGATCTCGAACGAGGCGTCATCGGTGAGGTGGCTGCGAGTCGAATACGTCATGTCTTTTACCTTTATGCGTGGGAATCACAGCTCGGCGTGGCTCCTTTTCACCCCGAGCTGCCGGGAAGGGTCAGGTGTTGATGGCAGGGATCGGGTCTGCCGGGTAATCGCCCTCCATGGTCGGGCCGCCGGTCAAGCCGTATTGCTGCAGCACCGGGGCCAGCTGCCCGTAAAATGCGTCTTGCGCCTTGCCGTGGGCATCGGCCAGCGCGAACGGCAAAAACGCACTGCCGATACCGCCGAGAATCGCCGTGGCGCCGCCGAGAATGCCGCTGAGGGTGCCCGCCACCGCGCCGATTTCCGTGGCACCATACAAACCGGCACCGGCTTCCACCAGGCCCGCCACGGCTGCGCCCGTGCCGAGTACACCGGTGGCGACCGAAAAACTGCCGGTGAGGTAATCACCTTTTTTCAGCGAGTCGACACCGCCGATAATCCCGATTACTCCGCCGATGATGCCGCCCGCCGACCCGATGATCTTGCCCGCCGCGCCGATATTGGCGATCTGCTGCGGTGACAGCGGGCCCTTGCCCACCGGCACCTTGCCGGGGAAATCGCCGAGGGTGCCGCCGTCCGGGCGGTTGACCCACGTGATGCCATAGCCGGCTTCCTTGGCGTATTTGGTACCGCCTTCGAGCAACAGCCCGGCAAATTGCAAGCCGGCCGACACGCGGTTGGCATCCGCCACCGGGGTGGTGCTGCCGCTGGCCGAACGCGCCATCAGCACGCCGCTCATCAACACCGCACTGCCGATGTGCAGCAGGCCCTGTTTGAATGCCGGGCTGACATCGCCGAACTTCATGCCTTCGATGGCTTTCGGCAAGGCGTCGGCGATCTTGTTGCCCTGGCGGCCGATGTCCCATACCGAACGCAGCATCGAGACCACTTGCGCCGGGTCAATCTTGCCGCCGTCGGAGGTTACGAACATCTGCGGATCTTTTTGCTGGGCATCGTTGATCGCGGCGGTGACTTTGGCTTCGTCAAAGTTGCCGTTGCCATCGCCGAGCGTGACGTTAAGCGTATCGGTGGTGGCACCACCGAGCAGCGCATCGCTGAGGTTTTCGTTGAAGTTGACCTGCAAGGTCGCCGCCTCATCCGCCGTCGCCTTGTCACCGAGGAACGCCTGGGCCGACGCGGTGCTTGCGGCGAAACTGCTGGCTGCGACGGTCGGGTCCATGCCGGCGGCCACGGCGTCGGTGAAGGCTTTGCCGGTCACCAGTTCGTTCTTGTAGTAGCTTTGGATCGCGTCGCTTTGCCCTGCGTTGGCGGCGACTTTGGTCAAGTCGACATGGCCATTGCCGCCCAGCGCCAGGTTGGCGATGGTCGCGTCGTTGGCAGCGTTTTGCAGGCCAATGCCCATGTCGATCTGCTTGCCGTTCTGGTCCTTGGCGTTGAGGTTATCGTTGAGGTTTTTGCCTGACTCAATGCCATCGGCAAAGTAATTTTGCATGGCGACTTTCAGGGTCGGATCGCTGCCGACGATATCGCTCAGCGCAGGGCCACGGTTGTTCTGCAGGAACGCCTGGACGTCCGGGTCCGCCGACAGGGTCTCAATGCCGCTTTGCAACTGCGCCTTGATCTTGTCTTCGTTGGGGTTCAGGCCGTAGTGAGGCGAGGTGTACTTGTCCATCAAGCCTGCGTTGGGCACATAGTCGCTGACCAACAGGCGCGTCTGCGCATCGCTCAGTTGCACCAGCACCGCGGCTTTCTGTGCGCCCGTGTAGTTTTGCGGGTTGGCCAGGATGTCGGCGGTCAGCGTGGAGGTGTCCACACCGGCGACGGCATCGCGGGTGGCGGCGCTGTCAAGGAAGGTCAGCGTGTCGCTGTCGGTTTTCGGCGCCTGTTTTTCCAGCCAGGCACCGATATTGTCGCGGGTGCCAACGGCGTCGGATTTGCCGGTGGCCGGGTTGTCGCCGCCGGTTTCGAGGGCGTGGAACATGCCGGGTTTCGACCACATGGCGGCGGCACCCGTCAGCTCGTTGCTCAGGGCCGAATCGCTGCCCAGTGCCTCGAGGTTGTCGGGGCGAATCATGCCGTCGTTGCTGCGCTGTTGATCGCCCGGGCGCATGGCGGTGCCGGAGCTGGCCACCAGGCTTTCGTTAGCCATCACGATGGCGGTGGACTTGGCGTTGGCTTTGGCCAGGTCGCCTGGATGGCTGCCCATGAATGTGCCATAGGCTTTCGACGCGGCACCGATGTCGCTCTTGGTGTTGCTGATGAAGTGGTCGACGTCGGCGTGGGTGATGACATTGTCGGCTTTACCGCGACCGCCGCTGTCCAGCGCCGCCATCAGGTTTGGGCTGCTGGCTACGTACTTGAGTACCGCCTGGGCTTCGGGTGGCAAGGTGGTGGGCGGGTTGGCGAAGTCGATGGGCGCACCGTGCAGGCCCCACGCGTCCCAATTCTGCGAGAGCAATTGCGCGGCGGCGCGGGGGCGGTTCAGGTCCAGTTCTTCTTTGGTGGGCGTGCCGCTGGTGTTGCCGGTGAGGGTGTCCCAGTCCCTGGCGCCGGACACACCGAACGACGAGTTGTCGATCCACGAGGTGTCTGCAGCACCCGCCGCGCCGGTGGTCCCGGCGTACAACTTGGCCATTTGGTCATAGAGCGCGGGAGTAATGTCCTGGGACACGATCACCTTGTCGCCGGAGGCGGTGTTATAGCGAATCAGGCCGGGCCCGACTTCTTCGGGAGGGCCGACGTTGGCGGCCGGGTCCAGGGTCTCGTTGGGGCTGGCCAAACGGTAGCCTTCAGCCTGGCTGGCATTGATTGCAAACAGCTTGGCCGAGTCGCCGCTGACCTGGGCGAACAGCCCCGGGGTTTCTTTCTGGCTGACCACAATTCTGTCGCCGGAAGAGGTTTCGTAGCGGATCAGCCCGGGGCCCAGTTCCGTCGTGCTGCCGATCGCCTTGTAGTTGCCCAGGCCTGGCGCCACGGTGCTGGCGTCGGCCTCGATGTAGCCGGCCGCTTTGCTCGCGGCGAGGTTCTTTTCCAGGTTCGCATCGCTCTGCTGGGCGTTGTACTGGTCAACCAGCGTCTGGTAGAGACGCGGGTTATCGCTTTGCTTGAGGGTGACCGGCTTGTCGCTGCCCAGCGGTGTGTAGGTGATGCTGTTGTTCGCCGGTGCCTGCACATTCTGATAGGGCAGGGGAATCGACGGGCCACGGATTTTGGAGGGTTCGAAGGCAGGTTGGTTGACGGCCGTGAACAGCGCGGTTTCGAATTTTTTCTGGGGGCCGTCCGTGCCCTTGCTTTCGGCCGGATCAAGGCCACTCGGAATCGCAGTCATAGAACACCTGGAAGTTGTTTCATATATTAAAGCCCGCGCACTAAGGCTTTCGGCTATTAGTGCAACTGTACTAATTACGCGCACATCACTAGTTGTTCGCGGGCATTGAAGGTCGCTCACGCCGAGCTATCAAACGCGATGAGCAAGTCGCTTTTGTTACAAATGGAAATATCTGCGAAGTTGGGCAAAAGGCTAGTAGTGAAAAATGTGAAGTCGATACGAAAAAAATGCAGATGCCGTGATGAACCGCTCGTTTATAGGGTGGGAAAGAGCGGCTTAGTGTTCAGCCATATTCGAGTTCAGGTGCGCAATCCCCTGTAAACACTGGGTATTGGCGGTGTTTGGGCTTTTCGTTAAAAGTTCCACGGCGAAACGGGGATGAGTTTTTCTCAACGCCAGGTTGAGCCAAACCGTTCACACCCGGTATCTGAAACGTTTCACAAGCTTTCACAGCGAAGGCGTTTTGATCGTGAGTAGTATGGCCCCCATGCAAACCAACGACGGTTCGAAAGCTCACTGTCTGACGTTTTGGGCGTTCATCCGGTTTGCATACTTTCAGCGTGCTGATGCGCAACTGAATAACTTCCCTATCACTGCAAGGAGATGAACATGGCTGATGTCCCACCAGTAAAAGCAGGCGGCGCCGACGACGCTATCGCGAAGATGGAAGCGACCTTCAACATGGCTATCGAAAAGTCGGCAAAAATCACTGAAATCAGCACCGCCAAAAAAGCGGAGCTCGACGCCACCAAACAGCGTCCGCAGAACTGATTCGCCAAACGGGCGGCGCCGGCGCTGCCCGTTTACTTCTGGCCCGCAGTTATCCTGATTCTTGACCCCGTTGCACATGCTCAAGGGGGCAAACCCGAAAATGACAGCCTTGATTTCCATGGGCCCGGTCGCCGGTATGGGTGCACCGACCCTGACGGTGACCAGCGGTTTGCACCAGGGCAGTTCCCTGGTGCTCGACCAGCCTGTCTACACCCTTGGCGCGGACCTCGCGGCCGACCTGGTACTCAGCGACCCCGCAATTGCCGGCCTGCACCTGCGCCTGCGTTTTTTTGAAGGCGGCCAGGTCGCGATTGAAGCGTTGGGTGGCGACGTGCTGTTCGGCGCGAACGTGTGCATTCCCCAGGGCAGCGGCCATCGCGCGCGCCTGCCTTTGCAGCTGCGTATCGGCACGGTAGGCGTGCGTTTGGCAGTGCCTGAAGGGGCGGAAAAACCTGCCCGTGCACGCCGTACATTTGCGCCGTGGATTGTCGCAATCGCGCTGCTGTTTCTCTGCGCCGCAGCGCTGGCTTTTCGCAATGACTCGCCGCCGACGCGCTCGGCAGCCATCGTCGAGGCTCCGGTTGTGCAAACGCCGTCCCACGCGCAGGCCAAGGCCTGGCTGGAGCAGCAACTGCAAGCGGCGCATCTGGATGCGGTAAAGGTCAGCAGCAGTAATGGCCAACTGAGTGCCGTCGGCAGTTTCGAACAGTCACAAAAACCGCAATGGCTGGCGCTGCAACAAGCCTTCGACCAGCGTTATGGCCAGCAGATCGTGCTCAATCCTCGCGTCACCGTGCGTGCCGATGCCGCGCGGCCACGGGTGCGTTTCCAGGCCGTATGGTTCGGCACCAACCCCTATGTGATCAACGACAGCGGCAAACGCCTGTACCCCGGCGCAGCGCTCGCGGACAACTGGGTGCTGGAGCGCATCGAGAACAACCAAGTGATTCTCGCCCGTGGCGAGGAACGCTTTACCTTCACCTTATGAGTCGATCTATGCAATGCACGCACGCCAACGGTCGGCGCGGGCTGGCCTGCGCGGGTGCCGGTACAGCCCGCCGCGGTGGGGGTTGGCCGACCGACATCGCCACCCTTGACCGTGCCCACTTCCTCACGCAGGCCCACGCATGAAAGTCGAACCCCGCCCGTTGATTCCCAGTGATGTGCGCAGCGCGCCGGTCGAGGCTGTTCGCCCGGTCAATTCACGCCAGGCCACCGCCTTCGAAGCGGTCCTCAAGACGCGCAAAACCCAGACCCGGCGTTCCCTGCGCAGTGACCTCGAAGCGCTGACCAGCGCCGCCGGAGTTGATTCGTTGCTGTTCGGCAGCGCCCGTTCCCTGCAACTGCTCGAACACGTGATGGAACACATCCTGCCGACGCTGGACGCGGAGCCGGCCATTAAACAACTGGCCCACGAGCTGATCGGCGAAGAGATCGACATGCGCCGCAGCCTCGAACAGCAACGCTCGGAGGTACATGCCTGATGGCCCGCGATAACCACGACGCTGTGCAACTGCTCAAGGGCATTGGCGAGCTGTACCGGCGCAATGGCCAGTCGCAACGTGCGTTGGTGATGTTGCTGATTGCGGTCAGTGTCGCGCCCCATGACGGCGTGTTGCTGCGCTCGCTGGTGCTGGCGTTTACCGACAGCGGCGACGCTAGCCGAGCGCTGAGTGCGCTGGACCGCCTGGTGGCGCTCGAAGGCGAGTCTGCCAGCCTGTTGCTGCTGCGCGCTCGTGCGCTGTGGTACGGCGAGCGCAAGGACGACGCGCGTCAGTGTTTCAAACGCTACCTGGCCGCACGCAGGGCCGGCGCATGAGTGCACTCAACCGCCTGAATAACCTGGCGCGTATGGCCGCGCAGCGCACCGACGTGATCATCGTCGCGTTCATGCTGATGGCGATTGTGATGATGATCATCCCGCTGCCCACCTACCTGGTGGACATGCTGATCGGCCTCAACATTGCCTTGAGCATCCTGATTCTCATCGTCGCCTTCTACATCGGCCACTCTGTGGAGTTCTCCGCGCTGCCGCCGCTGATCCTGCTCAGCACGCTGTTTCGCTTGTCGTTGTCCATCACCACCACGCGCTTGATCCTGCTGCACGGCGATGCCGGGCATATCGTCAAGGCCTTCGGTGACTTTGTGATCGCCGGCCAGGTGGTGGTCGGTATGGTGGTGTTCCTGATCATTACCGTGGCGCAGTTCGTGGTCATCACCAAGGGCGCCGAGCGTGTGGCGGAAGTGGCCGCGCGTTTCACCCTGGATGCCATGCCCGGCAAACAGATGAGCATCGACAACGACCTGCGCAATGGCGATATCGACCAGGCCGAAGCCCGCCGCCGGCGCTCGCGCCTGGAGCGTGAAAGCCAGATGTTCGGCGCAATGGACGGCGCGATGAAGTTCGTCAAGGGCGATGCCATCGCCGGTCTGGTGATTCTCGCGGTCAACCTGCTGGGTGGCATGCTGATCGGCATGATCGAACGCGACATGCCCTTCGGCGTGGCGGTGCACACCTATTCGCTGCTGACAGTGGGCGACGGCCTGATCGCACAGATTCCGGCGCTGTTGATTTCCGTGGCGGCAGGCACCGTGGTCACCCGCGTCAACAGCGACGGTGAAGCCGGTGACTTGGGCAGCGAGATCATCAAGCAACTGGGTGCCAGCTATCGCGCACTGGGCCTGACCGCGTTGATCATGATTGGCGTCAGCCTGTTGCCGGGCTTCCCCACCTGGGTGTTTCTCGGGTTGTCCGCAGCCTTTGGCGGTGCGGCGTTCGTGATGTATCGCCGGCATACCCGCCAGCCTCAAGGCGAGTTGGAAACGTTGGTCGAGACGCCGGAACCGCTGGTCGAAGCCCAGGCCGAACTGGACGACAACCTGCTCCCCGAGACCCTCGTGCTGCTGACCCTCGGCAGTGGCGTGTCCCAGAGCGCGCCCCGCCAGTTGCTGCGCCAGCGGGTCGAAGCGCTGTGCCACGAGCTGCGCACCGACCTCGGCGTGGACGTGCCGGTGCCGGGCATCTACATGGAGGCCAAGGCCACGCCGGGCAGTTACCGCGTCTCCCTGGAAGGTGTGCCGGTCAGCGAAGGCGAACTGCCGATCAACTGCCTGCTGTTGCAGGACGATCCGGTGCATGTGCAACTGCTGGACATCGCCACCGTGCTCGCCGACTCGCCACTCAACGGTCGCAGCGCGCATTGGATCGAGCGCCAGCACGAAGAGACCTTGCGCAACGCCGGGATTGGTTTCCTGCTGCCCGATGAGGTGTTGCGCGGTGTGCTGGAACGTAGCTTGCGCCGCTATGCCGCCGACTTCCTCGGCATCCAGGAAACCCGTCTGTTGCTGGAGCGCACCGAAGCCACTTACGGCGAACTGGTGAAAGAAGCGTTGCGCCTGGTGCCGTTGCAGCGGGTTGCCGAAACCTTGCGCCTGCTGGTCGGTGAAGGCGTGTCGATCCGCAACCAGCGCGCCTTGCTTGAAGCCATGGTGGAGTGGGGCGCGCGCGAAACCGACGCCGGGCGCCTGGCCGAACACTTGCGTGCGGCATTGGCGCGGCAGATCAGCCATCACTACGCCGACCGCAATCGCGTGATCGGCGCGCTGGTGCTGGCGCCGGGGCTGGAAGACCAGCTGCGCGCGTCCCTGCGCCGCCAGGAGGCCCAGCGCGAATTGATCCCCGAAGACCTCAGTCGTGCCTTGCTCGCCCAACTGCGCCAGGCCTGCGACAGCACCCGTGAGGTGAACAGTGCGGTGTTGCTGGTGCACCCGGAGCTGCGCCGCAGCCTGCGCCGGCTGGTGCTGCGCGGCGAACTGGAACTGGCGGTGCTGTCGTTCCGCGAACTGGCCACCGAATACAACCTGCAAGCGTTGGTGACCATCAGCCTTACCGATATCTCGAACCGCCGTGCGCCTGCCACGGCCTCCGTCACTTCCCTGGCGTCTGCCTCATGATGCGTTTTTGTGTGTTGTTGCTCGCTTTGATCTCGTGTGCCAGCCAGGCCCAGGAAATTGCCAATGGCGCCGGTGGCTCGATCAACCTGGCGTCCGGTGAGGGGCGGATTTTGCACTTTGCCGCGCCGGTGGATTCGGTACTGGTGGCCGAGCCGAATGTGGCCGACCTGCAGGTGGTGTCGCCCGGTACGCTGTATATCTTCGGCAAGGCGCCGGGCAATACCAGCCTGATCGCCCTCGGCAACGACGGCAAACAATTGGCCAGCCTGACCTTGTCCGTCAGCAGCGGCACCCAGGCGGTGACCACGCCGATGCAGGCGTTGCACCCCGGCAACGGCGCGCGCATTACCGGCGCCGGCAACCGCCTGATCGCCAACGGCACGCTTGGTTCGGTGGCCGAAGCGACTGACCTGAACGCGCTGCTCAACCCGCAGGGCCAAGGCTTTCAGAGTGCGATCAACACCACCGAATACGCCGGCGCAGCCCAAGTGAACCTGCGTGTGCGCTTTGCCGAAGTGTCCCGTTCCGAACTGCTGCACTACGGCGTGAACTGGAACGCGATGTTCAATAACGGCACGTTTTCCTTCGGCCTGATCACCGGGGGGCCGTTGGCGGCGGCGACTGCCGGGGGCTTGGCGACGGCAGGCAGCGGCTCGGGCAATGTGAATATCGACGGCATGCTTGATGCGCTGCAGGCCAACGGCATTTTGCAGATCCTCGCCGAACCCAACATCACTGCCATGACCGGCCAGACCGCCAGCTTCCTCGCCGGTGGTGAAGTGGCGATCCCGGTGCCGGTCAACCGCGACCTGGTGGGCATCGAGTACAAGTCATTCGGCGTGTCGCTGCTGTTCAACCCGACCTTGCTGCCCAACGGTCGTATCGCCCTGCAAGTGCGCCCGGAAGTCAGCAGTGTGGTCAGCGGCGGCACCGTGGATTTCGGCAACTTCCATGTGCCGTCCTTCAGCGTGCGCCGTGCCGATACGCGCGTGGAAGTCGGCAGTGGGCAGACCTTTGCGATTGCCGGGCTGTTCCAGCGTCAAAGCAGCCAGGACATCGAGAAACTGCCGCTGTTGGGTGACTTGCCGATCCTCGGCAACCTGTTCCGCTCCAAGCGCTTTCAGCGCAATGAAACCGAGTTGGTGATCCTGATTACCCCCTACCTGGTGGAGCCGGTGCGCGGTCGCACGCTCGCCACGCCCCTGGACGCACAACCGGCTACTGCAGCGGCCACCGGACCGCGCAGCGGCGGGGCGTTCGGTTTCTACATGAATTGATAAGGGGCCTGCCATGACTGCTTTTCGTCTGTTGATGTTGTTGCCCCTGGCACTGATGGGCTGCCAGACCCACTTGGCGCCGGTGTATTACTCGCCGCACTACCAGGCGGATGGTTGGCCGACTCAGTGCCAGCAACCGGCGGCCAAGGATGCGATCGGGCTGGATGAGGATTTCAAACCGACCCTGCCGTTGGGCTGTGCGAACAATTTGAATTTGCTGCAGATGGTCGAGCGCAAGCAGGACCTGAACCAGGGCCGCGCCACGGGGCCTGCCATGGCCGCGCCGGTGGGGCGTGCGGCGCAGGTGTACATCGAAGGGTTTGATCGTGAGCAGTTGCAGCGGCGCAAGGATCAGCAGGAAGCCAAGGCCGGCGCCACCGGAGGTCAGCAATGATTGCGCGCGGCCCGATGTCCGGTGAGCGCGGGCGTGCTGGCGAAGGTCACGGATTCAGGCCTGCGTTTGGCCCGCGTGGTTTAACCGGGCGCCCAGGATTAAAAGCACAACCAAACCCCGATCAACCACCGGCCGGTCGTGTCTCAGCGCGGGTCAACCAGCCCCAGTTCCCTGGCCTGCGCCACCGGATCACTGATCGCTTTGATGCGCTTGGCTTCGATCACCAATCGCCCGCGCTCGGCGGCGGGAATATCGTCCAACGGCAGTCCGGCAACCTTTTGCTCATACCCCGCCAGCACCATCACCAGCAGCTCATTGCGCTGATGCCGGGGCAGGGCGCGGGGCGACTGGGTGACGGGGGCGATGGTGTCCAGCGCCTGTTGCGACTGCCCGCCGAGGGCGTAGGCCAGGGCCAGGTTGCAGCGGTTGTCGAGGTCGTCGGGTTGCAGGCTGAGGCTTTTCGCGAAAGCGGTTTGTGCCGCCGTGGCCTGGCCATTCAGGACCTGGGCGATGCCCAGGCGCGTGTAGGCGACGGGCAGGTGGTTGATGTCGGCAGCCTGGCCCAACGCAGTCACGGCGCGTTGGGTTTTGCCCAACTGCAACTGCGCAGTGCCGAGACCGAGCAGGGCGTCGGCGTTGTGGGCGTCCAGGCCCAGCGCTTGCTGGTAAGCGCGCTCGGCGCCGAGTGCGTCCTTGGCGTCAAGCCTGGCCTGGCCGAGCTTGAGCCACACGTCGATACCGGCTCCCGGTTGCTGGGTGGCGCGCTCGTACAACGCAGCGGCGCTGGCATAGTCGCCGCGCTTGCTCAGGTCATTGGCCAGTTGCAGGGACTTGTCGGAATCGGTCGCAGGTTTGCTGGAACAGGCAGCCAGCAGCAGGGTACTGGCAAGCAGAAAATTCTTGGTCATCGTCACAACTCGTCGGGCGAAGGCGCAGGCCATGTAAGCATATTTTTGCTGGCGCTCCTATGGCTGTTCAGCGCCGGTTTTGCCCACGCTGGCGAAGAGCCTGAATGGTTTTCCACACCCTATGCCTACGTGCTGGTCGATCAGGATGTGCGCAGCGCGCTGGAAGAATTCGGCCACAACTTGGACGTGCCTGTGGTGCTCTCGGAGAAGGTGCGCGGCAAGGCCCGCAGCACTCTTCGCGCCGCCACCGCCGGTGAATTTTTGCAGACGCTGTGCAGCACCAACGGCCTCACCTGGTACTTCGACGGCCACCTTCTGTACCTCAACAGCAGCGACGAGATCAGCACCAAACTGTTCAAGGCCAGTGCGCTGAACCTCGACCAGTTGCAGGCCTATCTCAATACCCTCGACGTATTCGGCCAGCAACTGTCGATGCGCAACGGCCCCGAGGGCGATGAAGTCTTCGTGACCGGCCCGCCGCCGTACCTGGCGCTGGTGCAACAGCATGTGGATCACCTGCAACCCACGGCCGTGGCCCCCCCGATGGCGCGCGAGCGCGGTGTGCGGGTGTTTCGCGGCGCGCAAGTCAGTACCGAAACCCCAACCCAGTAAAGGAGCAGCACCATGTCCGTAACGGCCGTAGACAGCAACCTCGCCCCCGGTGGCGTCAGCCCTGAAGCCAAGTTCAACGCCGCAGTGGATAACGCCAAGGCGGCGGATAAACCGGCAGATAGCACCGACGCGGACGACGCCAAGTTCAACGATGCGTTGATCACCCAGGCCGTCACGATCGGCGGCCAGTTCATCATCATGCCGAAGATGCAGGAACTGCTGAACGACGCCATGTCCGATGACGACGAAGAGTAGGAAGCCCCTATGACTATCAGTCTCGCCGCCGGCGCTACGGCCTTGCCGCCGTCCGCCGGTGCGGGGCCCGCCGGGGCCTCGCAGAACCTGTTCGAGCACATGGCAAACACCGCCAAAGGCATGCCCGAGGGCGCGAGCCCGCACCAGATCGGCTCGGGCCTGATGGAGCGTATGAACAGTTTCATCGACCGTACGCGGGCCTTCTCCGAGCGTGCCGACCTGCTCACCAACAACCCGTCGGCACCGCCGCCCGCTTCGGCTGAGATCCGCACTGCGAGTGCTTCACCGTCCGCTGAGCCGGGGAAAAAGGTCGGCGAGCAACAGGTCGATCAGATCGT
This sequence comes from Pseudomonas sp. AP19, assembly GCF_001728855.1. Lineage (NCBI taxonomy): Bacteria > Pseudomonadati > Pseudomonadota > Gammaproteobacteria > Pseudomonadales > Pseudomonadaceae > Pseudomonas > Pseudomonas sp. AP19. Next base: position 12,404 of record NZ_LXJP01000041.1, read on the forward strand.
CCATTCCCTGGGCAAGATGTTCGACTACTCCATCGAAACCCAGATGGTGGTGCGCGGTGCGACGCAGATTTCCGGTTCCGCCAACACGTTGCTCAAGGGGCAATAACACCATGCCAAGCCCAAACCGCGCACTGCGTCTGTTGCTGATCGGCCTGCTCGCCAGCCTGCTGCAAGCGTGCAACACCGACCTCTATACCAACCTCAGCGAACGCGATGCCAACGCCATGGTCGCGGTGCTGCTGCGCGGTGGGATTCCGGCGGAGCGCAAGACCCAGGACAACGGCCAGCTCAAAGTGGTGGTCGACGAGGAGCGCTTCGCCGAAGCGATGACGCTGCTCGACAACGCCGGTCTGCCGCAACAGAGCTTTTCCAATATGGGCGAGGTGTTCAAGGGCAATGGCCTGGTGTCCTCGCCGGTGCAGGAGCGGGCGCAGATGATTTACGCCCTGAGCGAAGAACTGTCGCACTCGGTGTCGCAGATCGACGGCATTGTCGCCGCCCGTGTGCACGTGGTGCTGCCGGACAATGACTTGCTCAAGCGCGTGATTTCACCGTCTTCGGCCTCGGTGCTGGTGCGGTACGACCCGGGCACCGACATCAACACGCTGATCCCGCAGATCAAGACGCTGGTTGCCAATGGTATTTCCGGCCTGAGTTACGAAGGCGTCTCGGTGACCGCGATCAAAGCCGCCGTCGCCATCAGCCAGAACCCGGCGCAACCACGGCTGGCGCGCTTCATGGGCTTGTGGCTGCTGGAAGACAACCTGCCCCAGGCACGTTTTATATTTGGCAGTTTGCTGCTGATCGCCCTGGGTGCCCTCGGGGTACTGGCCCGTCAGCATTGGGCGCGGCGCCAGTCCCAGGCGTTGTATGTGCTCAAGGAGGGTGAATGAGCGTGTTGGCGCGCTGGCAAGGGTTGATCGCCGAGCCTTTGCAGTTTGTGCGTGGCCCCAGCCTGGGCGCGTGCTTTGCGGCTGATTTGCCGGATGACGTGCTGCACGCCCTGCAGGGCCAGCCGCGTTTTCGCCCGCGCCTGGAGCAGTTGCTGGTCAGCCATTACCAACTGGCGCCCCTCGCACAGTTGGCCACCCCGCCAGTGAGTGATCTGCCGGTGTTGCTGCTGTCGCCTGCGCAATTTGCCCGTTTGCCGAGGTTGTGCGGTGCGATCTGGCATGGCGCGACCTTGAGCCGCGAGATCCGCCGCGACGTGGTCCAGGCGTTGCGTGAAGGCTTGGGCGCGGAGGTCTTCGTTCAGGCCCTGGCCTTGCGCCAACTCGGCGGCGCCGCGGATTTGCTGCGTGAACCTGCCGAACTGATCGAGGCAATCGACCGTGACGGCCACGGCTGTGTTGCCGCGTGGCTGCACGCCCAGCACGCCGATTGGCGGGGTTGGCTGCGTTTGCGTTTCGACTTCCCCAAGGGCTACAGCGCGCGGTTGCCGCGTGACCTGGAGATCGTCCAGGCCGCCGCCGCGTGCCTGCTGGCCGAGGACATCACACCATGAGTGAATTACCGAGCCGCCCCACGGCGCGCATTTTGCGCGCTGAAGACGCTGCGTTGTGGAGCGATGGTTTTGCGTTTCTGCAGGCTGCCAAAGCGCAGGCGGAGCAGATCAAGGCCGACAGTGACCAGTGGCTGCAAGCCGCCCGCGCCGAGGGCTTTGAAAGCGCGCGGCAAGAGGGCGCCGAGCACGTTGCGCAGTTGCTGGTGCAGACCCAATCCCAGGTGCAGCAGTACTTGAGCAGCCTGGAGGCGTCGCTGGCCGACCTGGCTTTAGGCATCGTGCGCGAAGTGCTCGGCGAGCTGGACAATGCTGAGCGTCTAACGCGGTGTACGCGTCAGGCCTTGAGCGCGTTTCGCCAGGACCAGGCCTTGACCCTCTGGGTGCCGCCTGCCGAGGTCGACGCCTTGCGCCAACGCCTCACGCGCGAAGGCCTGGTGATTGCCGTGGCGGCAGATGAACAACTGGGTGCCGGCCAGGCTCGCCTGAGCAGCCCGGCGGGCTCGGTTGAACTGGGTGTCGAAGCCCAATTGCAAACCCTGCGCCGCAGCCTGCTGCCGTTTGCCGAAGAAGGTGTGGCATGAACCTGGCGAAACTGCTGCCACGCCTGACCGAGCGCCTCAACCAGACACGCCTGCGGCCAATGCACGGCACGGTGTTGAGCATTCGGGGTGTGCTGTTGCGCGCCAGTGTCGCCGGGGCAAGCATCGGTGAATTGTGCCAACTGCGCGACCCGGTCAGTGGCCGCAGCCTGAGTGCCGAGGTGATTGGCTTTGAGGGCGACGAGGCGATTCTTTCCCCCATCGGCTCCATGGAGGGCCTGTCCACGCGCACGCAAATCACCGCCACCGGCGAGGCCCTGGGTGTGGCCGTCGGTGACGCGCAGCTCGGTCGAGTGATCAGCCCGATGGGCGAGTTCCTCGACGGCGACGGCACACCGCCGACCCTGGCCTTGCACCATTACCCATTGCACGCCGAACCGCCGGCACCGTTTTCCCGGCAACTGATCGTGCGCTCCATGGCCCTGGGCATTCGCGCCATCGACGGCTTGCTGACCCTGGCCCAGGGCCAGCGCATGGGCATCTTCGGTGAGCCTGGGGTGGGCAAGTCATCGTTGCTCGCCAGCATCATCCGCAACAGCGAAGCCGACGTGATCGTGATTGGCTTGATCGGCGAGCGGGGCAGGGAAGTGCGTGAACTGCTCGACGTGCAACTCGATGCCCCGGCGCGCGCGCGCACGGTGGCGGTGGTTGCCACCTCTGATCGCCCGGCGGCCGAGCGTGTGCGGGCTGCATTTGTCGCTACGGCCCTGGCTGAATATCACCGCGACCAGGGCCGCAACGTGTTGCTGTTGATGGACAGCCTGACGCGTTTTGCCCGCGCCCAGCGCGAAATTGGCTTGGCCGTGGGCGAACCACCGACCCGTCGCGGGTACCCGCCGTCGTTTTTCTCGATCTTGCCGCGCCTGCTGGAACGCGCCGGCCCCGGCCCCACCGGCAGCATCACCGCGTTGTACACCGTGCTCACCGAAGGTGATGCCGCCAGTGACCCGGTGGCCGAGGAAGCCCGCTCGATTCTCGACGGGCACATCGCCCTCAGCGCCGAACTGGCCCAGCGTAACTACTTCCCGGCCGTCGACGTATTGCGCAGCCGCAGCCGCTTGATGGAGCAAGTTGCCGCAGAGGAACACAAACGCCTGGCCATGCGTATTCGTGAGCTGATGGCGCGCTACGGCGAAATCGAAATGCTGATCCGCGTGGGCGAATACGCTGCCGGCAGCGACCCGTTGGCCGATGAAGCCATCGCTCGCCACGCCGCTATCGAAGCCTTCCTGCGCCAGAACGCGGATGAACCCAGCAGCCTGGAACACACCTTGATCCGCATGCGCCAGGTATTGGCATGACACAGGAGCGAACCCAATGAAAACCGACCAACTGCGCACCCTGCAAACCTTGCGGGTGCTGCGCGAACAACGGGCCGCCAGCCAGTTGGCTGCCCAGCAGCAGCGCTGCGCGCACACCCATGGCGTATTGACCGACGCCAAGGAGCACTTGCGCCGGCACCGTGAAGCCATCGCCGAGGAAGCCCGTCAAGTGTACGCGTCCCTCACCGAGGGCTTGTCGGTGGCCAGTTGGCAGGCGGCCCAGGAGCGTTTGCGCGGCCTGTCGGATGACCAGCAGCAACTGGAAAACGACGTGACCCACGTGTCCACCACCTTGCACAGCCAGGAGCGCGAGCGTGATCTGTTTCGCCAGGAGCGCCTGAACCGCCAGCGTCAATCCGACGCCTGGCAAAGCCTGCTCGACGGCCGTGAACGCGCTGAGCGCCGCCTTGGCGAATTGCGTGACGAAGGCATTGGCACATGATCGCAGCCCTTGCCGTTCCATTGGCGCCGTGGCTGACGCACTACGACCCGGCCTTGCTCACCCTGCATAACCAACTGCACCGACGCCGTCGCGCCTGGCAGGGCCGATGCGCCGGGCAAGACCTGCGGGTGAGCTGGGCCGCCGCCACCGCCACCGTCAGTAGCCCGTGCGAGGTGCCGCTATTGCTCGGCCGCGCCCCGGCGCGCCTGCGCCTCTCGGCCGCTGCGGTGGAGCAGGCGCTGGTGCCGTTGGCGCTGCAGTTCGATGTGCAGTTGCTGCCCTCGTTGCCACGCGCGTTGTTACTGGAATTGGCGGTGCTCGACTTGATCGAGCGCCTCGAGCCGCTGCTCGGTCATGCGGTGCAGCTCCTGGCGGCCACCGACGGGCAGCGAGATTACGCCGTGCGCCTGTCGCTTGAGCTGACCTTTGGCAATCAGCCGGCCATGAGCGCGCACCTCGATCTGAGCGAAGGCGCCGCCGTGCTCATCGCGCAGTTGCTCGACCAATATGTCCAGCCTGAACCGGACCCATTGCCCAACCTGCGCCAGACCCTGGCGCTGGTCGCCGGGCGGCAGTCGCTGACCTTGGGTGAGCTGCGCAGTTTGCGCCCCGGCGATGTGCTGATGCTTGAGCCAGGCTCGGGCTTGTTGCTCGACCTGGACGGGCGCCTGCAGGCCCGCTGCCAATACCACGGTGAAGCCTTGCGTGTGCAGGAAGAATTGACAACGCCCCTTTTGGACATGGAGAACACGATGACTGAGGTTGATGCTGCTGCGGCCCTGGATGACCTGCCGCTCAAATTGGTGTGCCAGGTCGGCAGCCTGGAACTGACCCTGGCGCAATTGCGTGAGCTGGGCGCGGGCAGCCTGTTGCAGCTCAATACGCCCGACGTGGACAGCGTTGACCTGATGGTTAACGGGCGCCGCGTCGGCCAGGGGCAACTGGTAAAAATCGGTGACGGCCTGGGTGTGCGGCTGCTGAGTTTTGCCACTCCATGACCGGTTATCAGCCGAATCTGATCGAGATTATCCTGGTCGTTGCGACGATCGGGTTGATCCCGTTGGCGGTGGTGACGCTCACCGGTTTCATGAAGATCTCGGTGGTGTTGTTCCTGATCCGCAACGCCCTCGGCGTGCAGCAGACTCCGCCAAACTTGGTGTTGTACGGCATTGCGCTGATTCTTTCGGTGTACGTGACTACGCCCTTGATCGGCGATATGTACCGGCAGGTGGAGGGCCGCGATCTCAACATCGAGCATGTGGAGCAACTCAAGGACTTGGGCGATGCCCTGCGCCCGCCGTTGCAGGCGCACCTCAAGCGCTTCGCGAATGAGTCCGAGCGTGGCTTTTTTGTGCAGGCTACGGAAACGATCTGGTCGCCTGAGGCGCGTGCCGACCTGCGCGATGACGACCTGGTAGTGCTGATCCCGGCGTTTGTCAGTTCGGAACTCACGCGCGCCTTCGAGATCGGCTTTTTGCTGTACATCCCGTTTTTGGTGGTGGACTTGCTGGTGTCCAACGTGCTGATGGCCATGGGCATGTCGATGGTCTCGCCGAACTTGATTTCGATCCCCTTGAAGATTTTTTTATTCGTGTCGCTGAGTGGCTGGTCGCGCTTGATGCACGGTTTGATTTTGAGTTACGGCTGAGGCACGACCCATGGGCCAGGATGTTTTCCTGTCATTGATGAAACAGGCGCTGATGACTGTGCTGATGCTCTCGGCGCCCGCGCTGGGGGTGGCGATTATCGTGGGCTTGAGCGTGGGGCTGTTCCAGGCACTGACGCAGATCCAGGACCAGACCCTGCCGCAGGTGGTGAAGCTGGTGGCGGTCCTGTTGACCATCGTGTTCCTGGGCCCGGTTTTGGCCGGGCAAGTGGCGGAGTTGGGGAGCCAGGTGCTCGACAATTTCCCGTTGTGGACACGCTGACCGCCCATGGATGCCAGCCTTACCGCGCAGTTCCTGGAAGTCGCCTACCCGGTGATCAGCGCCGCCTCGCTGGCCGCCTGCCGGGCCATGGGCGTGGTGGTGATTACCCCGGCCTTCAACCGCCTGGGCCTCACCGGGATGATTCGTGGCTGTGTGGCCGTGGCCATTTCCATCCCGATGTTCTTCCCGGTGTTCGAAGCACTCACCGCGATGCCCGAACATGGCAGCGTGTTCATCGCCGGGTTGCTGATCAAGGAATTTTTGATCGGCATTCTGATCGGGCTGTTGTTCGGCATTCCGTTCTGGGCGGCAGAGGTGGCGGGGGAGCTGATCGACCTGCAGCGCGGCTCGACCATGGCGCAGTTGGTGGACCCGCTTTCAACCGGCGAATCGAGTGTGATGTCGACCCTGTTGACGGTGATGCTGATCACGCTGTTTTTCATGTCCGGCGGTTTTATCCTGATGGTCGACGGTTATTACCACAGCTACCAGTTGTGGCCGGTGACCGCGTTTACCCCGGTATTTGCCAGCTCGGCACTGCTGGCGGTGCTGTCGATCCTCGACCAGATCATGCGTGTTGGCGTGCTGATGGTTTCCCCGTTGCTGATCTCGCTGCTGATTACTGACTTGATGCTTGCCTACCTGTCGCGGATGGCGCCGAACCTGCACATTTTCGATTTGTCGTTGCCGGTGAAAAACCTGTTTTTTTCGATCCTGATGGTGATCTATATCGGCTTCCTGATCCCGTTGATGCTCGACCAGTTGGCGGCGTTTCGCGGCACCGTCGAATTGCTCAAAACCCTGGCAGGCATGGAGTAGCTGATGGCCGACACCAGCGAAGAGAAATCCCAGCCGGCCACGGACAAAAAGCTCAACGACGCCCGCAAGAAAGGCCAGGTCGCCAAGAGCCAGGACCTGGTGTCGGGCATGGTCATTCTGTTCTGCACCTTGTGCATCTCCATCCTTGCGCCCCGGGCCATGGCGCAGGTCACGGCGCTGATTGACCTGACCGCGCGCATCTACATCGAACCCTTCGCCACGGTGTGGCCCCGGGTGCTCGACCATGCCGAACAACTGATCATCGGGATCACGCTGCCGGTGATGGCGGTGACCACCGGCGTGGTGATCCTGACCAACCTCATCACCATGCGCGGCTTTGTGTTTTCGGTGGACCCGATCAAGCCCGAGTTCAAACGCATCAACCCGGCGGAGGGCATGAAGAAGATCTTCGCCTTGCGCAACCTGGTGGAGTTCCTCAAGGGGCTGGTCAAGGTGCATGTATTGGCGATCGCGTTTTACGTGGTCGGCAAGCACGCGTTACAGGCGCTGATGGAGTCGTCACGCTGTGGTGCCGAGTGTATGGAGTCGACGTTTTTCCTGGTGCTCAAACCGCTGGTGTTCACGGTGCTGTGCGCGTTTCTCACGGTGGGCGCCGTGGACGTGCTGATGCAGCGCTGGCTGTTCGGACGCGACATGAAGATGACCCGCAGCGAAACCAAGCGCGAGCGCAAAGACATCGACGGCGACCCGCTGATCAAGAGCGAACGGCGGCGCCAACGCAATGAAATGCAGGCGCTGGCCACCAAGCTGGGGTTGAGCCGGGCGTCGATGATGATCGGCACCACCGATGGCTGGGTGATTGGCGTGCGCTATGTCCGCGGGGAAACGCCGGTGCCGGTGATCGTGTGTCGCGCATCACCGGAAGAGGCCTTGTTGATGTTGCAGGAGGCCTACGATCTGGGGATTCCCCATGCGCCGGACAAGTCCCTGGCGGCGGCTATCGCCAGGAAAGCCGTACCCGGCGACCCCGTGCCGGATGCCTCATTCCAGGCCGTGGCCGATTGGCTTGTGGCTGCGCGCCTGATCTGAGCCAACCTGAATCAAACCGTGGAATGACTTATTGTGATGTGCGGGCTTGCCCTAATGCCAGTCAGTTAAGCGAACGAAATGCTCAATGCAGCGAAGATCAAATGTGGGAGCGGGCTTGCCCGCGAAGACGTCGGCCCAGAAAACATTGATGTTAACTGACCCACCGCTTTCGCGAGCAAGTCGAATCGTCGCACCGCCGCTCCCACAGGGGATCTGCGCTTAACTGACCGGCATTAGGGCTTGCCCCGCGCCGGGCTGCGCAGCAGCCCCAATAAGATCAGATGGAGGTTGTAGCTCATCATCTACGAGGTCACTCAATTTCATTCGATGCCATCAGTTGCATCCGCCAGGTACGCCACTTATGATTCGCCTCGTCGTTGCCAATTCAACGACTCAGGCTTGGTCGCCTGAAACCTCAGTGCGCACAGGCGCCATCCTTCGAAAGTCGGCGTTTTTTTTCGCCCACACTTTCGTGTTATGGCAGCTGTGCGCGGGACGCCTTCGGGTGTGCCGGGTATCACTGAGGCCCGGTCGACCAACCTGCGTACAGCTGTCACCCTTTGTTTGGTCGCAAAAGTGGCAGCTCCCCTACCTCAGTGGAGTATCGCCAATGTCATATATCCCGCTTCAAATCAGTGCAAGTGAACACCCGGTGCTATTCATCAATTCTCAAGCATCTCTTTGTGACTTACACGCGGTTGCAGGGGAGAGAATGCGTGCCGCGAAAGACGCTATCGAAAGTCTGGCGTGTATGGATCTCAAGACAATCGATATCGAAGATCTGACTCATTTTGTTCAAACGGCTTCGTTGTTGGCGCAAGACGGCTATGCAATCTGGAAAGTATTGGAAGCCAGGGCGATGGAAATTGAGTATCCGCGCTAAACGGGTTTCTTAGATGTACAGATCGCCTCCTTTTTGGGGGGCGATCAATGTGCCTTTCAGGGCCGCTTCGCAGCCCAGCGCGGGGGAAGCCCGCTCACCACAGTAGTCATTCCAAATTTAGACCCCTAGCGATGTTGAAACCGAGGTAACGAAGCAATCCTCAATTTGGGTTCCTGCAGGCGTGCCAGGTCGGTTGCAATCTGTGCGCGCCAGAAGTGCGCGCCCGCCAGTTGTGCATCCACCCAGGCTTGGCGCAGCAGGACCTTGGCCTTGTCCTCTGAACCGCAGTCGCCCTGGCGCAGGGTCAGTTGCGCCTTGATCCGCAGTATTTGCGGTACAAACCAACACTCTTGGCGGCCGACAGCCACTTGCAGTGTGTCTTCCAGTACTTCCAGGGCAAGTTGCTCCAGGCCCAGCCGCGCCAGGCCCAGCGCGTATTCAGAGCGCAGCAGGCTATGGAGCTGGCTGTCGCCCTGGCCTTGCAGATGGTGCAGCGCCTCGCCCAATTGCGGCACGCCTTCTTCCGGCGAACCTTGGCGGATCAGCAGGATGCTTTCGAAGCAGCGGCGAAATTGCCGCCAGATATGCAGGTCCTGGCAGGTGGTGCTGTCTTGCAGCAGGCCCAGGTAGTAACGCATTTTCGGCAGGTTGGACGTAAGCAGGGCCAGGGGAATCGCGCCCAGGCACAGGGTGTACCAAAGGGTTGCCGGGTGGTCGAGTGAGACCGCTTCGTCGACGCAGGCGCCGATCAGGCGCAGTGCCGGGTCGACCTCGCCTTCGAGCAGTTGCACCTTGGCCTTGAGGCAACGGGCGGCGATGCGCTGGTCAAAATGCACGTCGATGATGTGCGAGCGCGGTGCCGACGGTGAGCCGAGGGCTTCGTCGATATTCTGTCGCGCGCCCTGCAGGTCGCCCATATGAAACAGCGCCACGGCGCGCATGCGTTTGCCGAGCAATTGCTGGTTACCGCTGCTGTTCAAGGCCAAATATCGCTCGGCCAGCTCCAAGGCTTCGGCATATTGGTTGCAGCCACAGCGGTCGGTCCACAGCCCCCACAAGGCGCGCATTTTGTGTTCGGCGTCGCCGAGGTCGCGGGCGTCATCACGAACCTGGCGCCAGGCTTCGCGCATCTCCCCACCGGTGCCGTAAGTCAGCATCAGCACACTGGCCAGAGCCGTGTGCAGCAACATGCGTTGGCGCAGCGGCAATGGGGTGATGGCGTTGCTCGCCAGGCCCTTGGCGACCCAGGTGCGGCATTCGCTGACCAGCGACAGACGCAGCCACAGCGGCACTCCGCCCAGGGTCAGTTCGATTGCCAGGGGCAGGTCGCCGTTGGGTGAATAGGCCCAGTCCAGGGCCGAGCGGATGGTGCTGTTTTCGGGGCCGTAGAGGGCGACCCAGGTTTCCGGCGACAGGCCATCCAGGGTCTGCCCGGCTTCCTGCAACATGCCGAGGGCATACCGCGCGTGGCGCAGGCTGGTGGCATTGACCTCGCCCTGTCCGGCGAGTTTTTCCAGGGCATAGGCGCGGGTGGTTTCCAGCAGGCGATAGCGCTTGAGCAACTGCGATTGACCGGCGATCAGCAATGACTTGTCCATCAGGCTTTCGAGCAACGGCAGGGCGTTGCGTGGGTCCAGGCTGCTGTCGGCCGTCATGGCCTTGACCGCATCGAGGGTGAAGCAGCCGGTAAACACCGCCAGTTGGCGCAACATGGCCTGTTCGTCGCCACTGAGCATCGAGTAGGTCCAGTCCAGTGTGGCGCTGAGGGACCGGTGACGGGCGAGGGCAGTGCGCCGGCCGGTCATTTGCAGCCGAAAGCTGCCGTCGAGCAGGCCGACCAGATCCTGAATGCCAAAGGTGCGTACCCGTGCGGCGGCGATCTCGATGGCCAGCGCATTGCTGTCGAGTTTGCGACAGATGGCGCTGACTGCCGACACATCAGCATCGTTGAACTCAAAGCCGGGGTCGAGGGCGCGCACGCGTTCCACAAACAGGCGCACACCAGACCAGGCCAAGGCTTCGCTGGCACTCAGGCGCGCCTGTTCGTCAGGCACTTGCAGCGGCGCCAGGTCGTGCACCCGTTCGCCTTCGGCGCGCAACGGTTCGCGGCTGGTGGTCAGCACGTAGCATTGTGGGGCGCTGCTCAGCAGGGTTTCCACGGCGTCGGCGGCGGCCGGCAACACGTGTTCGCAGTTATCCAGCACCAGCAGCAAACGGCGGTCGGCCAGGGTCGCCGCGATGCTGTGCAGCGGGTTATCGCTGATCGTCTGGATGCCCAGGGCGCTGGCGAGTATGCCGGCTACCCATTGCCCGCTGGTGGCGGGCGCCAGGTCGACAAAGCAGGTGTCCAGCGTGAACGCACGGGCCAACTCGCGGGCCACCGCCAGGGCGACGGTGGTCTTGCCGATGCCGCCCGGGCCGGTGAGGGTGACGAAGCGCTGGCTGAGCAACTGGTCGGCAAGGCTGGCGATCAGCGTGTCGCGGCCGATCACTTCGCAGGGCAGCCGCGGCAGCGTGAGTTCCTCGGCCCGGGCATAGGGGACCGGCAGGGTTTCTTCGCTGGCGGTTTGCACGGTGACCGGTGCCACAAAGCGATAGCCTCGGCCCGGCACGGTGACGATATAACTGAAGTTGCCATCGTCGCCCAGTGCCCGGCGCAGGGCGACGATCTGCGCACGCAGGTTGCATTCCTCGACGACCACCTTGGGCCATGCGTAGGCGATCAGCTCGGCTTTTTCCAGTAATTCGCCGGCGCGCGTCGCCAGCGCAATCAACAGGTACAGCGCACGGCTACCCAGGGTCACGGGCTCACCGTTGCGCAGCAACACGTGCTGTCTTGCCAGTAACAGAAAGGGGCCAAAGCCGAGGACGCTCTCAGCGGGCGCCGGGGTGGGGTGGTCTGCATCCATATAGGACACTGCGTGGTTCTTGCTCGAGCTCATCAATTCGTCCTTTTTATAGTCGGGCTTGTTATTGACCATCAGGCCATTCGCCTTTTTTTGGGGTACAGATGTGCAGCAGCAGTCTTGGAAAGTTGATGTCGATCAAAGGGTCAGAAAAGCCGCCCTCCTTTGGGGCGTATTCGTTGTTATGGGTGTGTCGCGAATCCTGTCTCAGTGGATGAGACTGTCTCAACCCTGAAACATTTTATTACTGGAAATAGTGCTAAAGCAGAATGTATGCCAGTTGGCATGTAACAAAGATGACAACAACCGCATGAAATTTATGGTGATTTTCAGGTTGGTCGGGGCGGTTGAAGCGGATTTGTTCGGAAACACGAATATTTCTAATTGTGTCGTTCGGGATGCCGAATAAAACCGCCGTGGGGTGGCGGTGATGAATCGGTTTTGGGGGCCAAACGTCTCCATGCACCACCGTGGTACATCGGTATGACGTTCTGACAGATTGCTGATACGAACCGGACTGCGCACCCCTCGCGCCTTGGCCACACCCAGCCAAGTCAGCCGATATAGGGATGAAGCGCGACGGCGAATCAACACCCTCGGCGTACATGAAAATTCCGACAGCCAGGCAATTGTCCACTGAAAAAAATCCGCGCGCCCCGTACTCTAGAGGCCTTTGTCACCTGCGCGGATTGTTCATGTCCTCTGTTGCCGATGGGTTGCCCCTCAATAAACGCCTGCCCGCCGTCATCGCCATCTCCCTGGGGATCGGCATGGCGACCCTGGACACGGCCATCGTCAACACAGCGTTACCGACGTTGGCCGAAGGCATCGGCACCGACTCGGCCTCGGTGATCTGGGTCGTCAACGCCTATCAGTTGGCGATTATTGCCACGGTGTTGCCGTTCGCGTCGTTGAGTGATGTGCTGGGGCACCGCCGGGTGTATCTCGGCGGGTTGCTGCTGTTTATTGTCTCGTCGTTGTTTTGCGGGCTGGCCGGGTCGCTGTTGACCCTGACGGCCGCGCGCGTGGCGCAAGGGCTCGGTGCGGCGGCGGTGATGAGCGTGAACACGGCGTTGCTGCGGCATATCTACCCCTCGAAAATGCTCGGGCGCGGCTTGGGCTATAACTCGTTGGTCGTGGGCTTGGCGTTCACCCTCGGGCCCACGGCCGCGTCGGCGATTCTGTCGGTGGCGACCTGGCACTGGCTGTACCTGATCAACGTGCCATTGGGCTTGTTGGCATTGGGCCTGGGTCTGCGTTCATTACCGACGCTGCCGATGACCGGGCATGCGTTCGACCGCCTCGCCGCGTTGCTGTGTGCCGGGCTGTTTGCCTTGTTGGTGCTCGGGCTGGGTACGGCGGTACACGGTGCCCAAGGCGCACTGACCCTGGGCCTGATCGCTGTGGCGCTGGTCTGCGGCGTGCTGTTGTTGCGTCGGCAGGCCGGGCATCCGGCGCCGATGCTCGCCCTGGACCTGTTCAAGCGGCCGGTGTTTGCGCTGTCGTCCCTCACCGCCATCTGTGCGTTCAGCGCCCAGGGCCTGGCGTTTGTGTCGTTGCCGTTCCTGTTGCAGGCAGTCCTCGGCCATAGCCAGGTGGAAACCGGTTTTCTGATGACGCCGTGGCCTGCTGTGGTTGCGGTGATGGCCTTGGTGGCGGGGCGGTTGGCGGATCGGGTGTCTTTGGGCGTGTTGTGCGGTATCGGCCTGTTGATGCTCAGCGTGGGCATGGCGGCGCTGGCGACCTTGGGTAACGAGGCGTCGGCCTTTGACATCGGCTGGCGCATGGCCTTGTGTGGCGCCGGGTTCGGCTTTTTCCAGTCGCCCAACCTCAAGGCGTTGATGACCAGTGCACCGCTCGCGCGCAGCGGCGGGGCCAGTGGCATCGTCGCGATTTCACGCTTGTTGGGGCAAACGCTGGGCGCATCGCTGGTGGCGTTTTGTTTCCATCTGTCCCTGGCCAGCGGCCCGAAATATGCGTTGTGGCTGGGCTGCGTGTTTGCACTGGTGGGCAGCGTGGCCAGCGGTCTGCGCTTGCTGCCCTACGGGAAAAAAGCGTAAACGGCCGTTGTAAATGCGTCGTCGAGGGCGCTAGTGTGGCGGCCTGAATGTTTCGGAATATTTCAGATTTATGTCCAGCCAGGCCCAACGTACTGCTGATCGCACTTCCCGACGTGCCGCACTGACCCTCGCGTTGTGCCTGCCCAGTGACGTGTTGCTCTACCTGCTGCTGCCCATGGAGTCCCAGGCCTTTGGCATCACGCTGGCCCAGGCCGGGGTGTTGCTGGCGGCCAACCGCCTGGTGCGGATTTTCGGCTACCGGCATGTCTTGAATTTCTACGCACGCAACGGCGATCGCCTGACCTGCATGATCGCCGCCGGCGCGGCGACCGTGTGCGCTTTGGGCAACTCAATGTTGTCGGGGTTTGCGGCATTGTTGGGGCTGCGGCTGATCTGGGGGCTGTGTTTCGCCGCGTTGAACCTGTCGACGCAAGTGTTGGCGACTTCCGAACCGGCGGGCGCAGCACGCAGGGCAGGGCGCTCACGGGCGGTGATTGCCCTGGGGCCGATGTTGGCGTTGCCGCTCGGTGGCTGGTTGACCTTATGGGCCGGGCCGCGTCCCATCTTCGTGATTCTTGCCGGCTGCTGCCTGGTCGGCGTGTGGGTGGCGCGCGGGTTGCCCACCAACGGGCATGATTTGCACAGCACAGGGCGCCGCTTCAAGTGGCCGGATAGCGTCGCGACCTGGTCATTTATCGAAGGTGTGGCGCTGGACGGGCTGTTTATCTTTGGCCTGTCGATCCAGGCCCAGAAGATTCTCGGCGGCGACGCGGTGCTGATCGCCGGTGGATTAATGGCCCTGCGCTATGCCTCGGAAATGCTCCTGAGCCCACTGGGTGGCCGCGCGGCGCAACGCTTTGGCGCCACCTCGATGCTGCTGCTGTTCTCGTTTTTGAGTGCCTTGGCGCTGACCGCGTTCGGCAGTTACTGGGTGATTGTCGGCGCGGCCGCTGTGCTGGTGTTACGTGCGTTGCAACTGCCACTGGTCACCACCTTGGTGGCCGAGCGCAACCCGGGCTCGATGCGCGTTTCGGCGCTGGCGTCGAACGCGGTGTGGCGCGATGTCGGCGCGGGCCTTGGGCCGCTGATGGCGGGCCTGTTGCTGCCGGTGGCGTCGGCGCCGTGGGTGTTTGGCCTGGCGGGGGCAGCGATTGCGGTGAGCGCAGTGTTCTGCTGGCGGGCAAAGGTCAGCGGCTGACCGCGGCGTGCGGTCTCAAGCGCTTTTAATGCTGTCCATCCATGCAGGGTCGAAGCGGGTTTGCTCGGTGTCGATCCCCAGCGCCTGCATCTTTGCCGCGTGCGCGTCGATTTCACCGACCAGTTGCGCCTGGGCGCTGGAATTGGCATCCAGCGCATGCATCTGGGTCAGCCCCAAGTGGTAGAAGCGCAGGACCTTGATCGCCGTCGGGTCGTTGGCTTGCACGCGTTCAGTGACCGTGTGCATCACATTGGTCACGCTCATCAGGCTGCGTTTGAGCTGCCAGCCATATACCGCGGGTGCAAGCCAAGGCTGGGTCCAGAATGGGCCGCGCACCAGCGCGAGCGTGATCAATACCCCGGCAAACACGCCACCGACATTGAAGCGAAAGTTATCGCCGCCGGGTTCGCCGAACAGCATCACTGCCAGGCTCGACAGCAGCATCGCCAAGGCGATGAACAGCACGGCCACGATGAGTGTGCTGCGCCGCGTTTGTTGGCGGTAGGTAACGGGGTCGCAGGGTTTGAGCTCGAACATCCGGGGCAGGTCTCAACAGGGCGCGGGGTGGCATCTTCGCATGCTTTGGGCAAACAAGTTGAACGATGAAGCCTGGCGCTTTCTCTAATTTTGTGTAGGCCACCCACTCCCCTTGAGGTGAACGATCATGCCCGAATATAAACAACCCCCCCCTGGCACGCCCAACCCTGACCGCACACCCGGCGAGGAGGAGCGCGACAACGATGCGTTGCGTCCCAACGACCCGGCGGAGCGTCAGGACGATGATGAGCAGCAGGTTGAGCAAGACCTGGAAAACCTGCATGACAAAGCGCGCCCGCTTTAAATAAGGAGGTTATCGTGAGTGATTCCCCCAAAGGCCCGCGATCCAGCGAGCATGCCAGCGGCAAGTATGAACTGGGCTTCGACCCGGATTCCCCCGACGTCGCCGACCCTCAGGTCGACCCGATTGGCCCGGCGATCGCGCCCCTGGACAAGGGCAAGAAACAACCGGCGGAAAAAAAGCCGCCCTACGATCCGTTGGGCGACTTGAAGAAGTAAAGTCAGCCCCGCTATGGCGGGGCGTTTGCTTGTGTGGAGGTACTTACTTGGGCGGAGCCCAGGTGACCTCGGTAATGCCGAACTTCTCCGCCCAGGGGCGGGTGGTTTTTTTCACCTGTTCGTGACCCACGCGCCCAATGCGGCTGACATGCGCAATGTCGGCGTCGACCGCCGCCCAGTGCCAGGCCTCGGCGTTGTTCATGACCTCGGCGCGCACCACAAAGGACTTCGGTTGACCGTGCAGCTGATAGTGGATGGTGTAGATTTTTGCGGTACTCATGTTGCCTCCCTGTCTTGTTATAGATGGATAGGTAAGCGTTCAAAAAGGTTCACTCAAAATGACAACCTGCACACTGTCGCGGCATAGTGACGGCTTCGCCCTGCGCTAAAGGATCGCGCCATGCCCCGTCTGACTCACAGCCAGCTCTACCTGCAACGCCTGGGCTATGACTCGCCGCCACCGCCCACCCTGCAAACCTTGCAAGCGCTGCAACTGCGCCATGTGTGCACCTTCGCTTTCGAGAGCTTGTCGACCTTGCTGCGTGCGGCGGTGCCGATCGATTTGCCCAGCATCGAGCAAAAGGTTCTGCTGGAGGGGCGCGGCGGCTATTGCTTTGAGCTGAACCACCTGTTTCTGGCGCTGCTGCAGGAATTAGGCTTTGACGCGCGGGGGCTGACCGGCTGGGTCGTGATGGGCGGGCCACCGGACGCGCGCACCGGGCGTACCCATCGCCTGAGCCTGGTGACACTGGATGGCGTGCGTTATGTGACCGATGTGGGCTTTGGCGGCATGGTGCCGAGCAGCCCACTGCAGCTGGACACCGAGGCGGTTCAGGCCACGGCTCATGAACCTTATCGCCTGACGTTCAATGGTGCCGACTACACCCTGTGGACCCAGGTGGGCGAGGAGTGGCGGGGTTTGTATGTGTTCGACCTGCAAGTGCAGGCGGACATGGACTACCTCATCGGCAACTGGTACGTATCGACGCACCCGGCGTCAGTCTTCGTCGGGCAGTTGAAGGCCGCGCGTCTGGCACCGGGCAAACGGTATACGTTGAACAATGCCAACTATGCTCTGCACAGTCTCGACCAACCGAGCGAAAAGCGTGTCATCGAGAGCGCCGATGAGCTGATGAGCTTACTGCATGAAACCTTCGGCATTCGCTTGCCGGCCCATCCGCAGCTGCGCGAGACGCTTGCTGGCCTGGTGCTCGCACACTCGCAGGCGTCTTGACATAGACGCCGTCGCGCCAACGTTTTACCTGCAGGCCGATGCACAACACCAAGTGACCTGAGCGCTGTTTTCTGAGCGCGCTCAGGCTGGCCCAGGCCCGCCTGAGCGGCCAGCGGCTGGGAGCAGGCGACCATGTTGTTGCCCATGACGGGCGAGCGCGCGGACGTGTAGGGTTGGCTGTAATCCAGGTCATCCAACCTGCGTGGCCCTCTTTTGGCAGTGGTCAGTTGTTGCGCCCGGTGCGACACGTAAACCGTCCGCGAGCAGGATGACACACAGGATAGTTGCTCACCGCCAGCGCGGATGCCAGCAACGCAATCGGCGCACGCTGCGCGCTGATGTGCGTTCAATAGACGCCACCGCTCGCTGACTCAATAACGTGTCGCACAATCCAAAACGGCGCCCGAAGGCGCCGTTTTGTTGACTAACGTCCCGCTAGGCGATCAAACGCCCAGCACCGCATGCTGCACCAAGGTGAGCAACGGTTGAGGGTACACACCCAGGAAGAACGCCAGCAGGGCGATTGCCAGCAGCATCACGCCACCGGCTTTTTGTTCCCAGTGCAGCTCGGCGTCCACACGGCGCAGGTTTGGCTCGATCAGGTACAGGGTGACCATCACGCGCAGGTAGTAGAACACGCCGATGGCGCTGCCCAGTACCAGGGACGCAACCAACCACCACTCGTGCGCTTCAACACCGGTAGCGACGATGTAGAACTTGCCGATAAAGCCCGCGGTCAGCGGGATGCCGGCCAGGGACAGCATCATCACGGTGAGTACGGCGGTCAGGTACGGACGGCGCCAGAACAGGCCGCGGTATTCGTACAGGGCGTCGGCGTCACGGCCTTTGTACGGCGAGGACATCAGCGTGATAACGCCGAATGCGCCGAGGCTGGTGATGACGTAGGTGACCAGGTACACGCCAATCGCTTCCACGGCCAGGCCTTTGCTCGCCACCAGGGCGATCAGCAGGTAGCCGAAGTGAGCGATGGAGGAGTAACCGAGCAGACGCTTGAGGTTGTTCTGGGTCAGGGCCAGCAGGTTACCGAACAGGATCGACGCAATCGCGATCACGGTCAGCACGTTGCTCAGCACGCCGGTGTTGGCGGCAGGGGAGATCTGGAACAGACGCACCATCACCGCAAACACGGCAACCTTCGACGCTGTGGCCAGGAACGCCGCCACCGGCGCCGGGGCGCCTTCGTACACGTCCGGGGTCCACAGGTGGAACGGCACCAGGGAGAGCTTGAACGCCAGGCCGATCAGCATCATGGCCAGGCCCAACTGGGCGATTGGCGCAGGCATGCTGGTGGTTGCCAGGGCGTGACCGATACCGGTGAAGCTCAGGCTGCCGGCTTCTGCGTAGAGCAGGGCCATACCGAACAACAGGAACGCGGAACCGGCGGCCGAGAGCACCATGTACTTGATGCCGGCTTCCAGGGAGCGCTTGTTGAAGAAGGCGTAGGCCACCAGGCCGTAGGTCGGGATCGACAGCAGTTCCAGGCCGATGAACAAGCCCGCGAGGTGCTGCGCGCTGACCAGCACGATGCCACCGGCCGCAGCCAGCAGGATCAGCAGGTACAGCTCCTCCTTGTTGCCAGGGTAGCCGGTGCCGCCTTCGCCGAGGTAGGCATGCGCGAGGGTCACGCAGGCCAGGGTGGCGACGAGGATCAACGCGATATACAGCAGCGCGAAGTCATCGATCATCATCAGCGGGGTCACGGCCAGTGGCGCGACTTTAAGGGCCGGAATGATCGACAGCAGGGCCAGGTTCAAACCGGCACAGGACAGCAGGAACGTTTGCGAGTGATTGCGGCGCCAGGCGATCGCCAGCATCACCACCACAATGGTGAGGCTGGTAATCAGCAGCGGCGCAAGCGCGATAAAGTGTTGGATCGTGAATTCCATAGCGCTCTTACCGTGCCGAAGCGAGTTGAGTGAAGGCGGTGCTGAACCACTGCTGCACGCCATGCATCGTCGCGGCAGAAGTGTCCAGGAACGGTTGCGGGTACACGCCGATGTAGATCAGCAGCACCGCAAGGCCGAGCACCATGATCAGTTCGCGAGCATCCATCCCTTGCAGGACGGTGTCGGACTTGGCCGGGCCGAAATAGGCGCGGTGGATCATGATCAGCGAGTAAACCGAACCGAACACCAGGCCGGAAGTCGCAATGGCACTGATCCACGGTGTGTGCACGAACGAACCCATCAGGATCAGGAACTCGCCGATGAAGTTGCCGGTGCCCGGCAAGCCCAGGGAGGCGGCGGCGAAGAACAGGCTGATCGCCGGCAGGTAAGCGATGCGTGACCACACGCCACCCATTTCACGCATGTCACGGGTGTGCAGGCGCTCGTACAGCTGGCCACTGAGGATAAACAGCGCGGCGGCCGAGACACCGTGGGCCAACATCTGGATCACTGCGCCTTGCAACGCCAGCTGGCTGCCGGAGTAGATGCCGATCAGTACGAAACCCATGTGGGAAACGGACGAGAAGGCGATCAGACGCTTGATGTCGGTTTGGGCGAAGGCCAGGAACGCACCGTAGAAGATCCCGATCAGACCCAGGGTCATGGCGATCGGCGCAAACTCGGCCGAGGCATTCGGGAACAGCGGCAGGGCGAAACGCAGCAGGCCGTAGGCCGCCGTTTTCAGCAGGATACCCGCCAGGTCCACGGAACCTGCGGTCGGCGCCTGGGCGTGAGCGTCAGGCAACCAGGAGTGGAACGGCACCACCGGCAGCTTCACCGCGAACGCGATGAAGAAGCCCAGCATCAGGATGTACTCGGTGGTCAGGGACATCTTGGTTTTCAACAGGTCGGCGTAGTTGAACGTGATCACGCCCGTGCTGTTGAAGTTGACCAGTACCAGACCCAGGATCGCCACCAACATGATCAGGCCGGAAGCCTGGGTGAAGATGAAGAACTTGGTCGCCGCGTAGATCCGGGTTTTCTTGCCGTCCGAAGAACTGTGACCCCAGAGCGCGATGAGGAAGTACATCGGCACCAGCATCATTTCCCAGAAGAAGAAGAACATGAACAGGTCGAGGGCGAGGAACACGCCGACAACGCCGCCCAGGATCCACATCAGGTTCAGGTGGAAGAAGCCCACGTGACGCTGAATCTCTTTCCAGGAGCAGAGTACCGAGAGGATACCCAGCAGGCCGGTCAGCAGGATCATCAACAGCGACAGGCCGTCGAGGGCCAGGTGCACGTTGATGCCGAAGCGCTGGATCCACACGTGCTTGAATTCAAGCGCGAAGGTCGGATCGACACCCGGTGCCGGAGCAAATGAATAGTCGCCATGGGCCCACAGCCAGAGGCCGAGCGCGAGTTCCAGGGACATGGTCAGCAACGCAATCCAGCGGGGGAGGGTGGCGCCGAAGCGTTCACCCATCCAGCAGAGCAGGCCGCCGATAAAGGGGATCAGGATTAGCCAGGGCAGAATCATGACGGGCTCGTTTCCTTTTGCAAGTTCGCAAAGTACGCAATGTTCATAGTCATACCGCTACCACCACGATGGCGCCGATCACCAGCACGGCGCCGACGGCCATGGAAGCTGCATACCAACGCAATTGGCCCGTCTCGCTGCGGCTCAGGGCGGTGTGACCGGCCTTGGCGGCGCGCGGGATCAAACCGATGGTCTGGTCGAGCGGGTCTCTGCGCAGTACATGGCTGATCGCAAGGTAAGGCTTGACGAACAGTTTGTCGTAGATCCAGTCGAAGCCCCAGGCGGCGAACCACCAGGCCGAAAGGAAGCGGCCAATGCCACTGTTGGCGACGGCGGTCACGAAGCGACGCTTGCCGAGGAACAACAGGGCCGCCAGCAGGATACCGGCGATGGCGATAGCGCCGGAGGCGATCTCCAGGCTGTGCTTGGCAGCGCCGCCGGCATGCCCAGCGCTTTCCGGCAATACACCGGCCAGTGGCGGGGTGATCATGGCGCCGATGAAGGTCGACAGGATGATCAGCACCGACAGTGGCAGCCAGTGGGAGATACCGTGGCCTGCGTGTGCTTCGGTCTTGGCTTCACCGTGGAAGGTGATGAAGATCAGGCGGAAGGTGTACAGCGAGGTCATGAAGGCACCCACCAGACCTGCGTAGAGCAGATTCTGGTTACCGCTGGCAAAGGCTTCCCAGAGGATTTCGTCTTTGGAGTAGAAACCGGCGGTCACCAACGGCAGGGCAGCCAGTGCCGCACCCCCGACGATGAAGCTGGCGTAGGCCAACGGCAGTTTCTTCCACAGGCCGCCCATCTTGAAGATGTTCTGCTCGTGGTGGCAGGCAACGATCACCGCACCCGAAGCAAGGAACAGCAGCGCCTTGAAGAACGCGTGGGTCATCAGGTGGAAGATCGCCGCGTCCCAGGCGCCAACGCCCAGGGCCAGGAACATGTAGCCGATCTGGCTCATGGTCGAGTAGGCGAGGATACGCTTGATGTCGGTCTGCACCAGCGCGGCGAAGCCGGCCAGTACCAGGGTCACGCCGCCAACCAGGCCCACCAGGTGCAGGATTTCCGGCGCCAGGGTGAACAGGCCGTGGGTACGGGCGATCAGGTAGACACCGGCGGTGACCATGGTTGCGGCGTGGATCAGTGCGGAGACCGGAGTCGGGCCGGCCATCGCATCCGCCAGCCAGGTTTGCAGCGGCAGTTGTGCGGATTTACCCACAGCGCCACCCAGCAGCATCAGGGTCGCCAGGGTGATCCAGAAATCACCGACCTGGAACTTCTGCGGTGCCAGCACCAGCAGTTCCTGGATGTTCAGCGTGCCCACTTGTTGGAACAGGATGAACAGGCCGATGGCCATGAACACGTCGCCGATGCGGGTGACGATAAAGGCCTTGAGTGCCGCGTTACCGTTGTTGCGGTTGCTGTAGTAGAAACCGATCAACAGGTACGAGCACAGGCCCACGCCTTCCCAGCCGAAGTACAGGAACAACAGGTTATCGCCGAGGACCAGGAACAGCATGCTGGCGATAAACAGGTTGGTGTAGGCGAAGAAGCGCGAGTAACCGGCTTCGCCGCGCATGTACCAGGACGCGAACAGGTGGATCAGGAAGCCTACACCGACGACCACGCCAAGCATGGTGATCGACAGGCCGTCGATGTAGAGGGCGAAGTTGGGCTTGAAGCCCTCCACCGACATCCACTGCCACAGTACCAGGGTGTAGTGGCCGCCTTCCGGCGGCGCCACGTTGAATTGCCAGATGACATAGGCGGCGACAATCGCCGACAGGCCAATGGAGCCCACACCCACCAGGGCAGACAGGTTTTCCGACCAGCGTCCACGGGAGAACGACAGCAGCAGGAAACCGATCAGGGGAAATACGAAAGTCAGAAAGATCATGTTCATCCGCGCATCTCACTGGCAGCGTCGATATCAAGCGTGTGGAAGCGACGATACAGTTGCAGCAGGATCGCCAGGCCAATACTGGCCTCGGCGGCTGCCAGGCTGATCACCAGGATGAACATGACTTGTCCATCCGGCTGGCCCCAACGTGCACCCGCAACGATGAACGCCAGTGCTGCGGCGTTCATCATGATTTCCAGGCTCATCAACACGAACAGAATGTTACGGCGGACCATCAGGCCGACCAGGCCAAGGCAGAACAGGATGCCGGCGACCGCCAGACCATGCTCCAAAGGGATAGCAGGCATCGTCATTGCTCCTTGGCTTCGTTGCGGCCCAAGTGGAAGGCGGTGATGGCTGCCGCGAGCAGCAGCATCGAAGCCAGTTCGACCACCAGCAGGTACGGGCCGAACAGGCTGATGCCCACGGCCTTCGCGTCTACGGTGGTGTGGCCGATGGCCTGGCCGCTCTGGTGAGCGAACAGCACATACAGCAGTTCACCCAGCAGCAGGGCGGCCAGGACAACCGGGCCAAGCCAGATGCCGGGTTTGAGCCAGACGCGCTCCTGGGCGACCGAAGCCGGCCCCAGGTTGAGCATCATCACCACAAACACGAACAGCACCATGATGGCGCCGGCGTAGGCAATCACTTCCAGGACACCGGCGAACGGTGCGCCGAGGCTGAAGAAGGTCATGGCCACGGCGATCAGCGAAATGATCAGGTAGAGCAGGGCGTGCACGGGGTTGGTGTTGGTGATCACGCGAAGCGTGGACACCACTGCAATACCCGACGCGAAATAGAAAGCGAATTCCATCTTTCTTCCTTAAGGCAGCAAGCTCTTCACGTTGATCGGCTCGGCTTCGTTTTGTGCGGCGCCTTTCGGCTTACCGGCAACGGCCATACCTGCAACACGATAGAAGTTGTAATCAGGGTTTTTACCGGGACCAGAGATCAACAGATCTTCTTTCTCGTACACCAGGTCCTGACGTTTGAACTCGGCCATCTCGAAATCCGGTGTCAGCTGGATCGCGGTGGTCGGGCAAGCTTCCTCGCAGAGGCCGCAGAAAATGCAGCGCGAGAAGTTGATGCGGAAGAAGTCCGGGTACCAGCGACCGTCTTCGGTTTCAGCTTTCTGCAGGGAGATGCAGCCTACCGGGCACGCCACGGCGCACAGGTTGCAGGCTACACAACGCTCTTCGCCATCGGGGTCGCGGGTCAGCACGATACGGCCGCGATAGCGCGGCGGCAGGTACACCGCTTCTTCCGGGTATTGCAGGGTGTCGCGTTTGCGGAAGCCGTGACCGAACACCATCACCAGGCTTCGCAACTGGGTACCGGTACCCTTAACGATGTCGCCAATATATTTGAACATGGGTCAAATCCTCACTGAACCGCGCCGGCTGGCGTGTTCAACAACACAACGGCAGCCGTCACCAGCAAATTGATCAGGGTCAGCGGCAGGCAGAATCTCCAGCTGAAATCCATCACCTGGTCATAGCGCGGGCGCGGAATAGAGGCGCGCAGCAGGATGAACAGCATGATGAAGAACGCCGTCTTCAAGAAGAACCAGAAGAACGCCAGTTGCGGCAAGATGTTGAAGGGACCGTGCCAGCCGCCGAAGAACAGCGTGACCAGCAGGGCCGAGATCAAGATGATGCCGATGTACTCGCCAACGAAGAACATGCCCCATTTCATGCCGGCGTATTCAATGTGGTAACCGTCGGCCAGTTCCTGTTCCGCTTCCGGCTGGTCGAACGGGTGACGGTGAGTCACGGCGACGCCAGCGATGAAGAAGGTGCAGAAGCCAAAGAACTGCGGAATGATGAACCACAGGTTCTGCGCCTGGTACTCGACGATGTCGCGCATGTTGAACGAGCCGACCTGCACCACGATGCCCATCAGCGCGAGGCCCATGAACACTTCGTAGGACACGGTCTGGGCCGAAGCCCGCAAGCTGCCCAGCAGGGCGAACTTGTTGTTACTCGACCAACCGGCGAACAGCACCGCGTAGACCGACAGACCGGCCATGGCGAAGAAGAACAGCAAGCCGATGTTCAGGTCCGCCACGCCCCAGGTCGGGGTGATCGGGATAACGGCGAAGGCGATCAGCAAGGCGCTCATGGCCACGACCGGTGCCAGGGTGAAGATCACCTTGTCGGCAAACGGTGGGGTCCAGTCTTCCTTGAAGAACATTTTCAGCATGTCGGCGGCGATCTGGAACATACCAAACGGGCCAACGCGGTTCGGACCGTAACGGTCCTGCCACCAGCCCAGCAGGCGACGCTCGACGAAGCTGAGCAGGGCGCCCGCGACGACCACGGCCAACAGGATCACGATGGCCTTGACGACCGAGATGATCACGTCGATCACTTCAGGGGTGAACCAGGTCATTGCGCTGCCTCCTGCAGACCGTCAACGGTTTGGCCAAAGATCGCAGGCGGGATACCGGCGAGGCCTTTCGGCAGTGCCACCAGACCCGCACCCAACTCGTCGTTGATACGCAGCGGCAGACGCAGGGTCTTGCCACCGACGTTCAGGCTGAGCAGGGCGCCGTCGTTGACACCCAGGCGATCGGCTTCGGACTTGGCCACGGACACGTAGGCGGCCGGAATGCGCTCTTGAACCGGTGCGGCTTTGGAAGAGGTTTCTTCGCTGCCGAACAGGTGGAAGAACGGCACAACCTGCCAGGTGCCCTGGGCCGGGTTGAACGGACGCGGGACGGCGGCGAACCAGTTCAGCGCATCACCGGTGCTTTCGATCAGGCGGGTGCCTGGGTCGCCAGCGCGGATATGACCACCGACTTCGTCCTGGAACTTGTTCCAGGCTTGCGGCGAGTTCCAGCCCGGCGACCAGGCAAACGGCACCTGTTGACGCGGCTCGACCGAACCCGAATAACCTTCCATGGAGAAGGCGAACGCGGTGTCGTTGTCCTGCGGTGTACGCGGTTCGTGCACGCTGATGTCAGCACGCATGGCGGTACGCCCGGAATAACGCAGCGGCTCGCGGGCCAGCTTCATGCCCTTGATGCGGAACGCGGCGGACGGTGCCGCGTCGACAATGCGCGCCAGTTGCGGGGCGCTTGCGGCGACGGCTGCGGTGACGTGGTCGAGCTGGGTCCAGTCGAGTGGCTGGTTCAGCAGGGTCGAGCGCAGGGCATGCAGCCAGCGCCAGCCTTCGTGAACCAGGATGCTGGCGTCCATGTATTTCGGATCGAACACCTGGAAGAAGCGCTGGGCACGGCCTTCCTGGCTGACCAGGGTACCGTCGCCTTCGGCGAAGGTGGCGGCTGGCAGCACCAGGTCGGCACGCTCGCTGGTGGCGGTCTTCTGGTGATCAGCAACGATCAGCACTTTGGCTGCGTCCAGCGCGGCGTCGACCTTGGCCGAATCGGTGCGGGTGTACAGGTCGTTTTCCAGTACCACGATGGCGTCAGCTTTGCCGTCGGTCACAGCCTGCAGGGCGGCGTCGAGGGACTCGCCACCGAGCATGGCCAGGCCCAGGCTGTTGGCTTCCGGCACGACCAGGCTGATGGAACCGTTCTTGTCGCGCAGCTTGAGGGCTTTGGCGATGTTGGCGGCGGCTTCGATCAGCGCTTTGGAACCCAACGAGGTGCCGGCAATGATCAATGGACGCTTGGCGGCCAGCAGGGCGTCGGCGATGCGCTGGGCCAGTTCCGCGGCTTCCGTGTCCAGGCCTTCGACGGCAGGTGCGCTGGCGTCCAGGGCGTGGGCCACGGCGAAACCGATACGCGCCAGGTCATCCGGCGCGGCGTGCACGCATTCTTCGGCGATGTCGTCGAGCTTGGTTTCAGCCAGGCTTGCGATAAACAGCGGGTTCAGCGCGTGCTGGCCGATGTTTTTCACCGCGGCGTCAAGCCAAGGCTGTACGCGCATGGCGTCGGCCATGTCTTCGGCCTTGCCTTTGACCGACTGACGCAGCGACAGCGCGATACGCGCAGCGGTCTGGGTCAGGTCTTCGCCGAGGACGAAGATCGCATCGTGGTCTTCGATGTCGCGCATGTTCGGAACCGGCAGCGGGCTGTCGTTCAGCACCTGCAGGACCAGGCGAATGCGCTCCAGCTCAGCGGCTTCGATACCGGAGTAGAAGTGCTCGGCACCGACCAGCTCGCGCAACGCGAAGTTGCTTTCGAGGCTGGCGCGTGGCGAACCGATACCGACGATGTTGCGGCCGCGCAACAGGTCGGCGGCTTTATCCAGTGCTTCGTCGGTGCTCAGCTTGGCGCCACCGGCCAACAGCGGCTGGCGTGGGCGGTCTTCGCGGTTGACGTAGCCATAGCCGAAACGGCCACGGTCGCACAGGAAGTACTGGTTGACCGAACCGTTGAAGCGGTTTTCGATCCGGCGCAATTCGCCGTAGCGCTCGCCCGGGGAGATGTTGCAACCGCTGGAGCAGCCATGGCAGATGCTCGGTGCGAACTGCATGTCCCACTTACGGTTGTAACGCTCGGAGTGCGTCTTGTCGGTAAACACACCGGTCGGGCAGACCTCGGTGAGGTTGCCGGAGAACTCGCTTTCGAGCACGCCGTCTTCAACGCGACCGAAGTACACGTTGTCGTGGGCGCCGAATACGCCCAGGTCGGTGCCGCCGGCGTAGTCTTTATAGAAACGCACGCAACGGTAGCAGGCGATGCAGCGGTTCATTTCGTGGGAAATGAACGGGCCGAGGTCCTGGTTCTGGTGAGTGCGCTTGGTGAAGCGATAACGGCGCTCGTTGTGGCCGGTCATCACCGTCATGTCTTGCAGGTGGCAGTGACCGCCTTCCTCACAGACCGGGCAGTCGTGGGGGTGGTTGGTCATCAGCCATTCGACAACGCTGGCGCGGAACGCCTTGGATTCTTCATCTTCGATGGAGATCCAGGTGTTGTCGGTGGCTGGGGTCATGCAGGACATGACGATACGACCACGGGTGTCGTTTTCGTCGGTGTACTGCTTGACCGCACACTGGCGGCAGGCACCCACGCTACCAAGCGCGGGGTGCCAGCAGAAATAAGGGATGTCGAGGCCTAGTGACAGACATGCCTGTAACAGGTTGTCCGCCCCATCGACTTCGAGCGCTTTGCCGTCTACGTGGATAGTGGCCATGGTTCAAAGTTCTTCGTTGGCCCGTTGTCAGCGGGCGTGGCTAATGGAATCTTGTTATTCATGTGCATCTACACAGCCATACAGGCGTCAGCACATGAGCAGGCGAAGGGCACGGACCCTTCGCCTGGTTAAGCGTTACGCGCCGACTACGATCGGCCTCGCCAGAGGCGGGACGGCGGCGCTGGTAGGCGCGATGCCGGCTTCGAACTCCGAACGGAAGTATTTGATTGCGCTGCCCAATGGCTCCACGGCGCCCGGTGCGTGAGCACAGAAGGTCTTGCCTGGGCCGAGGAAGCCGACCAGACCCAGCAGGGTCTCGATGTCGCCTGGCTGGCCTTCGCCTTTCTCGATCGCCATCAACAGCTTCACACTCCATGGCAAACCGTCACGGCACGGGGTGCAGAAGCCGCAGGATTCGCGGGCGAAGAACTGCTCCATGTTGCGCAGCAACGACACCATGTTCACGGTGTTGTCCACCGCCATCGCCAAGCCAGTACCCATACGGGTGCCGACCTTGCCGATGCCGCCGGCGTACATTTGTGCGTCGAGGTGCTCGGGCAGCAGGAAGCCGGTGCCGGCGCCGCCTGGTTGCCAGGCCTTGAGGGTGTAGCCGTCGCGCATACCGCCGGCGTAGTCCTCAAACAACTCGCGGGCGGTCACGCCGAATGGCAATTCCCACAGGCCCGGGTTCTTGACCTTGCCGGAGAAGCCCATGAGCTTGGTGCCCATGTCTTCGCTGCCTTCGCGGGCCAACGATTTGTACCAGTCCACGCCGTCGGCGATGATCGCCGGCACGTTGCACAGGGTCTCGACGTTGTTCACGCACGTCGGCTTGCCCCACACGCCGACGGCGGCAGGGAAAGGCGGCTTGGAGCGCGGGTTGGCGCGGCGGCCTTCGAGGGAGTTGATCAGTGCGGTTTCTTCACCGCAGATATAACGCCCGGCGCCGGTGTGCACGAACAGTTCGAAGTCAAAACCGGAACCGAGGATGTTCTTGCCCAGCAGGCCGGCGGCCTTGGCTTCTTCCACGGCACGGTTCAGGTGCTTGGCGGCGGTGGTGTATTCGCCACGCAGGAAGATGTAGCCACGGTAGGTTTTCAGTGCGCGGGCACTGATCAGCATGCCTTCGATCAGCAGATGGGGCAGTTGCTCCATCAGCATGCGGTCTTTCCAGGTGTTCGGCTCCATTTCATCCGCGTTGCACAGCAGGTAGCGAATGTTGATGGATTCGTCTTTGGGCATCAGCCCCCACTTAACGCCAGTGGGGAAGCCAGCACCGCCGCGACCTTTAAGGCCGGCGTCTTTCACGGTCTGGACGATATCGTCCTGGGCCATGTCGGCGAAGGCTTTGCGCGCCGCGGCGTAACCGTTCTTGGCCTGGTACTCGTCGAGCCATACCGGCTCGCCGTCGTCACGCAGGCGCCAGGTCAGCGGGTGGGTCTCGGCCGAACGCTTGATCAGGTTGGCCGGGCCGAAAGAAGTCAGGGTCATGGGTAGCCCTCGAGCAATTGGGTGACGCCAGCAGGCTGCACGTCACCGAATGTGTCGTCGTCGATCATCAACGCCGGCGCCTTGTCGCAGTTACCCAGGCAGCACACCGGCAGCAGCGTGAAGCGGCCATCCGGAGTGGTCTGGCCGAGGCCGATGCCCAGCTTGTTCTGGATCTCACTGACCACGGACTCGTGGCCACCGATGTAGCAGACCATGCTGTCGCACACGCGAATAATGTGGCGACCCACCGGCTGGCGGAAGATCTGGCTGTAGAACGTGGCCACACCTTCAACGTCGCTGGCGGGGATGCCAAGGATCTCGCCGATGGCGTAGAGGGCGCCGTCCGGCACCCAGCCACGTTCCTTCTGGACGATCTTCAAGGCTTCGATAGACGCCGCGCGCGGGTCTTCGTAGTGATGCAGCTCGTGCTCGATGGCCGAGCGCTCGGTTTCACTCAAGGTGAAACGGTCTGTCTGGATAAGCGTGCTATTCATGCTTAGCGGTCCACGTCGGCCATAACGAAATCGATACTACCCAGGTACGCAATCAAGTCCGCGACCATTTCACCTTTGATCACCGAAGGGATCTGCTGCAGGTGCGGGAAGCTTGGAGTGCGAATCCGGGTGCGGTAGCTCATGGTGCCGCCATCGCTCGTCAGGTAATAACTGTTGATACCCTTGGTCGCTTCGATCATCTGGAAGGATTCGTTGGCCGGCATCACCGGGCCCCACGAAACCTGCAGGAAGTGCGTGATCAGGGTTTCGATGTGTTGCAGCGTGCGCTCTTTCGGCGGCGGCGTGGTCAGCGGGTGGTCCGCCTTGTACGGGCCTGCCGGCATGTTGCGCATGCATTGCTCGATGATCTTCAGGCTCTGGCGCATTTCTTCGACGCGCACGATGCAACGGTCGTAGGCATCGCCATTGGCCGCCAACGGCACTTCGAATTCGAAGTTCTCGTAGCCGGAGTACGGGCGCGCTTTACGCAGGTCGAAATCGCAACCGGTGGAACGCAGGCCAGCACCGGTGACGCCCCATTCCAGGGCCTCTTTGGTGTTGTAGGCCGCGACCCCAATGGTCCGGCCCTTGAGGATGCTGTTGTCCAGGGCGGCTTTCTGGTACTCGTCCAGACGCTTGGGCATCCAGTCGATGAATTCCTTGACCAGGCGTTCCCAGCCATTTGGCAGGTCGTGCGCGACACCGCCGATGCGGTACCAGGCCGGGTGCAGGCGGAAGCCGGTGATGGCTTCGATGACCTTGTAGGCGCGCTGACGGTCGGTGAAGGTGAAGAACACCGGGGTCATGGCGCCGACGTCCTGGATGTAGGTACCCAGGAACAGCAGGTGGCTGGTGATCCGGAAGAACTCGGCCATCATGATGCGGATGGTGTCGACGCGGTCCGGCACCTTGATACCGGCCAGCTTCTCGACCGAGAGCACGTACGGCAGATTGTTCATCACGCCGCCGAGGTAGTCGATACGGTCGGTGTACGGGATGAAGCTGTGCCACGACTGGCGCTCGGCCATCTTCTCGGCACCACGGTGGTGGTAACCGATGTCCGGCACGCAGTCGACGATTTCTTCGCCGTCCAGTTGCAGGATGATACGGAAGGCACCGTGCGCCGAAGGGTGGTTCGGGCCCAGGTTGAGGAACATGTAGTCCTCGTTGGTGCCGGAGCGTTTCATGCCCCAGTCTTCCGGCCGGAAGCGTGCAGCCTCTTCTTCAAGCTGTTGCTTGGCGAGGTTCAGGCTGAACGGGTCGAATTCGGTGGCGCGCGCAGGGAAGTCCTTGCGCAGCGGGTGACCTTCCCAGGTCGGCGGCATCATGATGCGCGTCAGGTGCGGGTGGCCAGGGAAGTCGATACCGAACATGTCCCAGACTTCACGCTCGTACCAACTGGCGTTGGGCCAGATGCCGGTCACGGTCGGGACGCTCAGGTCGCTTTCGGAGAGGGCGACCTTGATCATCACGTCGCTGTTACGTTCGATCGACAGCAGGTGATAGAACACGGTGAAATCGGCGCCGCTCGGCAGGCCCTGGCGCTTGGTCCGCAGACGCTCGTCCACGCCATGCAGGTCATAGAGCATGACGTACGGCTTGGGCAGGTTGCGCAGGAAGGTCAGGACTTCGACGAGCCTGGCGCGCGCCACCCACAGCACCGGCATGCCGGTACGTGTGGCCTGGGCGGTAAAGGCGTCAGGGCCAAAACGGTTATTGAGTTCGACAACCACATCCTGGTCGTCTGCCTTATAAGGCGGGATGTACAGAGCACTGCCTGTAGTCATGGTTTTTTATCGCTTTCGGTCAACGTAAAGAATGAAGCCAGGTTTTCGTTCTATAAAAGAAGCGGTGCTGGATCAGACTTCGTCGGGGCTGCGCAGGTTGGTGACTGCGATTCGCTGTTCGCGGCGCTGTTCCTTTTGTGACGGCATCTCGGCGCGATACACGCCTTGATCTCCGACAACCCAGGACAGTGGGCGACGCTCCTTGCCAATCGATTCCTGCAACAGCATCAAGCCTTGCAGAAATGCTTCAGGGCGGGGCGGGCAGCCAGGCACGTAGACGTCCACGGGCAGGAACTTGTCCACCCCTTGAACGACGGAATAGATGTCGTACATGCCACCGGAGTTGGCGCACGAACCCATGGAGATAACCCACTTCGGTTCGAGCATTTGCTCGTAGAGACGCTGAATGATCGGCGCCATCTTGATAAAGCAGGTTCCGGCGATAACCATGAAATCCGCCTGACGCGGTGATGCCCGGATAACTTCGGCGCCAAAGCGCGCGATGTCGTGGGGCGCCGTGAAGGCGGTGGTCATTTCCACGTAGCAGCAGGACAGACCGAAGTTGTACGGCCACAGGGAGTTCTTACGTCCCCAGTTGACCGCGCCACTCAGCACGTCTTCCAGCTTGCCCATGTAGATGTTTTTGTGGACTTGATCTTCTAACGGATCGGAAACGGTTTCCCGTTCGCCGATAGGGTACTGATCGTTAGGAGCATCCGGGTCGATCCTGGTGAGATTGTATTGCATCGCCAAAGCCTCATTGTTTCAGCTTCGCTTGCCGCTTACGACGAGCTTCCGGAGCCCAGTCAAGGGCGCCCACTCGAAATAGGTAGACAAGGCCTGCCAACAGAATTGCTATGAAAACGAGGGCTTCGACGAATCCGGTCCAGCCGCTTTCGCGGACGGACACAGACCAGGCAAAGAGAAAGAGGGCTTCGATATCGAAGATCACGAACAGCATCGCGACCAGATAGAATTTGGCTGAGAGCCTCAAGCGGGCGCCACCTGTAGGCAGCATGCCGGACTCGAACGGTTCATTTTTGCTGCGGCCCCAGGCTTTTGACCCGAGGAGGCTGGAGACACCAAGCATGAAGGCACAAAGGCCGACAACACCGAGGAGGAAAATGGCAAAGCCCCAGTTGTGGACCATGAGTCCTGTCGCTTCGGTCATGCTGGAAATCCTTAACAGAGAGCAAAGGTCTCTGAGCTCGAAAAAGTAACGATGCAGTGACGATATGTCGCACTGCAATCAATCGCGGTGATTTTATGGCTAAACACCGGGCAAGTAAAATTCCTATAGCGAAATTATTCGATGGAATAAGCACATAGTGCACCTTTGTGGGGCTGCAGCCCTTGCGGGGTGGGCATTAGCGGGCTTTTTATCAAATATGTTTTGTTTAAGCTGTAAAGAAGTTTTCATGGGCTAAATGATAATGACTATTGTTTGGGTGGGTGTTAAGCGGGTGCGTGTGATGTAGCGGGGGAAGTTGCTGTTACTTGCTAGATTGCCGCTAGTTGCTCGAAGGGATCTTTTAACCGATTTTATTCAGGCAAATACCGCTCTGGATCAATGTTTTGCGCAAAGCCTTCAGGTTCGGCCCAGTCCCTGTGTGAGCCGGGCTTGCCCGCGACAGGGGTGTGCCAGCCTGTGAAAGGGCGCTGACGGACCGCTATCGCAGGCGAGCCAGCCCCCACCTTTGATGCGTATGCTGTCCGAGGGCTTTTCTGCGCACCAAAAAAAACGCCCCGAACCAGTCGGGGCGTCAGATCGTGCGGCATTGCGGTTAGGTCTTCCGTGAACCCGCAATGGCCGTGTACTCAGTTGATCAGTGGAACTGTTCTTCTTCGGTCGAACCGGTCAGCGCGGTCACGGACGAGGTGCCGCCCTGGATCACGGTGGTCATGTCGTCGAAGTAGCCGGTGCCCACTTCCTGCTGGTGCGCCACGAAGGTGTAGCCTTTGGACGCGTCAGCGAACTCCTGCTCCTGCAGCTTCACGTAGGCCGTCATGTCGTTGCGGGCGTAGTCGTGCGCCAGGTTGAACATGCTGTGCCACATGTTGTGAATGCCGGCCAGGGTGATGAACTGGTGCTTGTAGCCCATGGCCGACAGTTCGCGCTGGAATTTGGCGATGGTCGCGTCGTCCAGGTTCTTCTTCCAGTTGAAAGAAGGCGAGCAGTTGTAGGACAGCAGTTGGTCCGGGTATTCCTTCTTGATCGCTTCGGCGAAACGACGCGCTTCGTCGAGGTCCGGCTTGGCGGTTTCGCACCAGATCAGGTCGGCGTACGGCGCGTAGGCCAGGCCGCGAGCGATGGCCTGGTCGAGGCCGGCGCGTACTTTATAGAAGCCTTCCTGGGTACGTTCGCCGGTGACGAATGGCTTGTCGTATGGGTCGCAATCGGACGTCAGCAGGTCAGCAGCGTTGGCGTCGGTACGTGCCAGGATGATGGTCGGGGTGCCGGCCACGTCAGCGGCCAGGCGCGCAGCGGTCAGCTTCTGTACGGCTTCCTGGGTAGGCACCAGCACTTTGCCGCCCATGTGCCCGCATTTTTTCACCGAAGCCAGCTGGTCTTCGAAGTGCACGCCGGCAGCGCCAGCCTCGATCATGCTTTTCATCAGCTCGTAGGCGTTCAGTACGCCGCCGAAACCGGCTTCAGCATCCGCCACGATCGGTGCGAAGTAGTCGATGTAGCCTTCATCGCCCGGGCCTTTACCGGCTTTCCACTGGATCTGGTCGGCACGACGGAACGAGTTGTTGATGCGCTTGACCACGGTTGGCACCGAGTCCACCGGGTACAGCGACTGGTCGGGGTACATGGATTCAGCGGAGTTGTTGTCCGCTGCCACTTGCCAGCCGGACAGGTAGATCGCCTGGATACCGGCTTTCACCTGTTGGACTGCCTGGCCACCGGTCAGGGCGCCCATGCAGTTGACGAAATCTTTGTCGGGACGGAAGGACGGCTTGGCACCTTGGGTTACCAGGTTCCACAGCTTCTCGGCGCCGAGTTTTGCAAAGGTGTGCTCTGGTTGAACCGAGCCACGCAGGCGGACGACGTCAGCAGCGGAATAAGCGCGGGTCACGCCTTTCCAGCGTGGGTTTTCAGCCCAGTCTTTTTCAAGGGCTGCAATTTGCTGTTCGCGTGTCAGTGCCATGGGAAAAACCTCGTCGCGTCTTCGTGTGGAAAAACAGTGTGGAAAGATCCGTTTGCCAGCCCTGCATTCACTGCACAGGCGTGGCGCTCGCTGACCAGAAGCTTAGGCGGTCAAGTCAGGTTCGGCGGGGAAGGCGACGGGATGAACGAGTAACGAGAGGGGAGTTGGGCAGGTAAGGGCGAACTGCGAACAGTCTTCGGGCGTCGTGGGCCTTTGTACGATCCATCAGTGTATAGCCGGGTTACCTGGTTAGCTTCCGTCCCTCGGGACAACTTCGTTCCAGTCGCAACCTCGTCAAACACACCTTGTGGGCGGTACAGACACGAATCGGCTCAGATGGGTAGCTTAGAGCGACGATCCGAAGGCCCTTGCCAGGGCCCCTGATTAGCGGGAGCGAGGCCATCATGCCCATGCTTTTTTGGATCGTCAAACGTTTTGTAGTGCTTTTTTTATAGCACTACATCTTTAGTCTAATACGACTCGCCAGTCAGTTTTCGGTGCTTCAGTTCAAGGTGTCGACCTTGACCCGCAAAGTCAGGTCATCGCGTCCCTGAGTAGAGTAGCTGCGGGTTGTAGAAGATTTGTCGGCCTGAGTCTCACGGTTGATGCCTGCCAGCGAGATCCATTCACCCAGGCGCCCGCTGACGGTTGTGTCGGTACTCTGTACGTTCACTACATCGGGACGTTCCTGGCTCATACGGTCACGGTTGGTACTGATGGCCAGGTGTACGGTCTCGCCAGTGACGCTGGCGGTGACGTAAAAACCTTGGGTCACGTTGCGATACTGGGTCTGGTTTTGCGGGCGGCCATAGGCGTCTGGCTGGGTCGTTGTCAGTGGCACGCTCTGGCCCACCTGGATCAGCGCGGGCACTCCTTCGCTGGCCTGGATCTGCTGGATGCCTCCATCGCGGCTGGCGGTGCCGTAACTGATGATGCGCGTCTGGCTGTCGCCGGTGTTCTGCTGATTGTTTTCGTTGCTGTCGACGGTGATCAGCAGGCGCTTGGCGGGTGTGTCGAGTTGGGCGAGCAATGCGCGCAGGTCCTGGATCTTGCCGGGGTCGGCTTTGACAATCAGCTGGTTGCCGTAGGCGCTGACGGTGCCGTCCTTGCCGATGAAATTCTGCGCCACGGGCAGTAAATCAGCGCTGGTGCGATTGCTCAGGTTGACGACTTCGGTGTCAGCCATTGCTGAGACGCTGGCGGTCAGGAGGAGAGCGGTGAGCAGGGTGCGTAGGGACATGTCCGTTATCTCTGCGAGTCATTTAAGCTTGATAGTGCCAGTTTGTCGGCCTGGCAGGTCGCAAGTTGAATCGTAGACGGCAAAATGCCCTGGCAGGCAGGGCATTTTGGGTATTGCTGATGACGCTATCGCAGGCAAGCCAGCTCCGACAGGGGAATGCATTCCAAATGTGGCAGCTGGCTTGCCTGCGATAAGGGCGACTCGGTCTCGAATCAGCCCTCGCGCACCATATCGACATGTGGAATCCCGACTTCCAGGAACTCATCACTGACAATCTTGAAGCCCAGTCGCTCATAAAACGGCGCCGCATACACCTGCGCACTGAGGAACTGCTTGGTCTGGCCACGTTGCTCGGCCATGCCAATCACGGCTTCCATCAGCTTGTCGCCGACCTTCAGCCCGCGCCAGTCCTTAAGCACCGATACGCGGCCGATTTCGCCGCTGGGCAGCAGGCGCGCGGTGCCAATCGGAAAGTCACCTTCAAAGGCGAGAAAATGCACGGCGTCAGCGTCGTCTGCGTCCCATTCAAGCTCAGGTGGAACCGATTGTTCAGCGATGAATACCGCTTCACGAATGCGCCGAATCTCAGCGATATCCTTTTGCCAGTCCGCGACACTTACGTGAATCTTATTCATCGGCAAATCCCAGGCTTCCTTGCTTGACCAATTCGCACAGCAGGTCGCGACCGTCTTCGTCTGCGAGCCATGTACCAAGATTTTCGCTGTGCAGGGCGTCGGCCGAGCAGATCAGCTTCAACAGCTCGCGCAGTTTGCCTGGCAGGTAACGGCTCTGGCCGCTGGCGAACAGCAAGACATCATCGTCCACTTCCGACCACGCCATGCGGGCGCTTGGGTTGCGGACCAAAATCGCGCCGTCTTCCAGGCTGGCGATAAAGTCTTCTTCGACCAACTCTTCGCCTGCGACCATTTCCGGGTAGCGTGGCTCGGTCATGAACTGGCCGAACCAGGTCAGCAGCATGCGCTCGTCGCTCATGTGCTCGGCCAGAAGGCTTTTCAGGCGGTCAAGTGCATCGCCTTGAATCTGGTGCGGGTCGCTGACCGGTTGGGCGTCGGCGTCGGTGTAACGCTCTTCGTCCGTCAGGTATTGGCTGAGGAAGTCGGTGAAGTGGGTCAGGACTTCAGCGGCGCTCGGTGCGCGGAAGCCGACCGAGTAGGTCATGCAGTCATCTTCAGCGATGCCGAAGTGCGCCAGGCGCGGCGGCAGGTAGAGCATGTCGCCCGGTTCCAGCACCCATTCTTCGCTTTGTTCGAATTCGGCGAGGATGCGCAGGTCAGCGTGCTGCAGCAGCGGGCTTTCGGAATTGCACATCTGGCCGATTTTCCAGTTGCGCTTGCCTTGGGCCTGCAGCAGGAACACGTCGTAGTTATCGAAGTGCGGGCCGACGCTGCCGCCGGGTGCGGCAAAGCTGATCATCACGTCGTCGATACGCCAGCTTGGCAGGAAGCGGAAGTGCTCCAGCAGCTCGGCCACTTCCGGCACGAACTGGTCGACAGCCTGCACCAGCAGCGTCCACTCGCGCTCGGGCAGGGTGCTGAAGGCGTCTTCGGCGAAAGGCCCGCGGCGCAGCTCCCATGGGCGCTCGCCGTGCTCGATCACCAGGCGCGATTCGACTTCTTCTTCCAGGGCCAGGCCGGCCAGTTCGTCGGCATCGATCGGGCTTTCGAAATCAGGGATGGCCTGGCGGATCAGCAGCGGTTTTTTCTGCCAGTAGTCGCGCAGGAATTCGCGTGCCGTGATGCCGCCCAGAAGTTGAAGAGGAATATCAGGATTCATGTGTAACCTATTGAAAAAAAGCACTTTTAAGACAGGAATAAAAACGCCCGGCGCGGCCGGGCGTCTCAAGAGGGCTTGCGCTAAATCAGATGCGCTTGGCTTGGGCCACCGCATTGCCGATGTAGTTGGCCGGGGTGAGCAATTTCAGCTCGGCCTTGGCGGCGGCTGGCATGTCCAGGCCGTCGATGAAAGTTTGCAGCGCGTCGGCAGTGATGCCCTTGCCGCGCGTCAACTCTTTGAGCTTTTCGTAAGGGTTTTCGATGTTGTAGCGGCGCATCACGGTCTGGATCGGCTCGGCCAATACTTCCCAGCAGGCATCCAGGTCAGCGGCGATTTTCTGCGCGTTGAGTTCCAGTTTGCTAATGCCTTTGAGGCTGGCTTCGTACGCGATCACGCTGTGGGCGAAGCCTACGCCGAGGTTGCGCAGTACGGTGGAGTCGGTCAGGTCGCGCTGCCAGCGGGAAATCGGCAACTTGCTGGCCAGGTGCTGGAACAGCGCGTTGGCGATACCGAGGTTGCCTTCGGAGTTTTCGAAGTCGATCGGGTTGACCTTGTGCGGCATGGTCGACGAGCCGATTTCACCGGCAATGGTGCGCTGCTTGAAGTAGCCCAGGGAGATGTAGCCCCAGATATCGCGATCGAAGTCGATCAGGATGGTGTTGAAGCGCGCAATGGCGTCGAACAGTTCGGCGATGTAGTCGTGCGGTTCGATCTGAGTGGTGTACGGGTTGAAACCCAGGCCCAGCTCGTCTTCGATGAAGGCGCGGGCGTTTTCTTCCCAGTCGATTTCAGGGTAGGCCGACAGGTGCGCGTTGTAGTTGCCTACGGCACCGTTGATCTTGCCCAGCAGTGGCACGGCGGCGACTTGAGCGATCTGGCGCTCAAGGCGGTACACGACGTTCGCCAGCTCTTTGCCCAGGGTGGTCGGCGAGGCCGGCTGACCATGGGTGCGCGACAGCATCGGCACGTCGGCGAAACGGATGGCCAGTTCGCGGATGGCGTTGGCGGTCTGGCGCATCAGCGGCAGCATCACGTCATCACGGCCTTCGCGCAGCATCAGGGCGTGGGACAGGTTGTTGATGTCCTCGCTGGTGCAGGCAAAGTGGATGAACTCGCTGACCTGGGCCAGTTCCGGCAGCTTGGCTGCTTGCTCTTTGAGCAGGTACTCAATGGCTTTAACGTCGTGGTTGGTGGTGCGCTCGATCTCTTTCACACGCTCGGCGTGCTCCAGAGAGAAGTTTTCCGCCAGGGTGTTCAGTACAGCGTTGGCTTCGGCGGAAAACGCCGGCACTTCGCTGATGGCGGGGTGAGCGGCCAGGCGCTGGAGCCAGCGCACTTCAACCAGAACACGAGCACGGATCAAGCCGTATTCGCTGAAAATAGGGCGCAGGGCCTGGGTTTTGCCGGCGTAGCGGCCGTCAACAGGGGAAACCGCAGTGAGCGAAGAGAGCTGCATGGGGTGTTCTCGGACAGTCGGGCAACGAAATGGGGCGCGTATCATACATGAAAAAATCCGCCGGTCCGTTGCCAACTGACCGGCGTATTACGCGTAACGGCTTGAAAATGGCCTGTCGGTGCGACTTATTCGTTGCGCATCAACGGGTAAAGCTCTTTGAGCAATTTGCGACGACTGATCACCAGTTGCCAGCGATGGCCGCCCAACTGCCGCCACAACCGTGCCGAGCGAATACCGGCCAGGAGCAGGGCGCGGATTTTCGAGGCGTTATTGGGTTGCTGCAGGTTGCGCATGTCGCCGTGTACCTGGATTCGCTGGCGCAAGGTGCTCAAGGTGTCCTGATACAGCGCGCCGCAAGCGGCAATCACGTTTTCGTGGGCCGGGCCGAAGTGTTCCACCTGGGACTGAATCTGCGGCAGGCGTTTGCCGATGGTTTCCAGCATGTCTTCGCGTTTGGCCAGTTGGCGTTCAAGGCCGAGCATCGACAGCGCATAGCGCAATGGCTCGCGCTGCAAGGTGCTCGGGTCGCGCTCCAGCGCGCCGATCAGCGCGCGATAACCTTCGCGCAGCGCCAAATCGTCACCGCCATAGACTTCCAGGGTGTCCTTGGGATCGCGGATCAGCAAGCTGCCGAGCATGCAGGTCAGTCCGGCTTCGGTGACCTGGCCGGTCTTGGCGATCTTGTCGACCAGCACGGCAGCGAGGAAAACCCCGCCAAGCGCCGTCAATTGCTCCTGGGTCGGGCTCATGCCGGGTTGCTCCAGGGCTCGGCGACTTCAATCACGCCGCCGCCCAGGCAAATTTCGCCGTCATAGAACACCACGGACTGGCCTGGGGTGACCGCGCGTTGCGGGTCATCAAAGGTGGCACGATAGCCGGTGGCGGTTTTTTCCAGGGTGCAGGGCTGATCACTCTGGCGATAGCGCACTTTGGCGGTCAGGCGGCGCGGAGTGCTCAGGTCGACAGGGTTGACCCAATAGATCTCCGAAGCGAGCAGGGCGCCCGAGAACAGCAGTGGGTGTTCATTGCCCTGGCCGACGATCAGCACGTTGTGCTCCAGATCCTTGATCAGCACGTACCACGGCTCTTCGCCGGCGTCTTTCAAGCCGCCGATACCCAGGCCCTGGCGCTGACCGATGGTGTGGTACATCAGGCCATGGTGACGGCCGATGACGTCGCCTTCCGTCGTCTTGATCTCGCCCGGTTGTGCCGGCAGGTACTGCTTGAGGAAATCACTGAAACGGCGCTCACCGATAAAGCAGATCCCAGTGGAGTCCTTTTTCTTGGCGGTGGCCAGGCCGTGTTTCTCGGCAATCCTGCGCACTTCGGGTTTTTCCAGCTCGCCGACCGGGAACAGGGTCTTGGCGATCTGTTCGCCGCCGACGGCATGCAGGAAGTAGCTCTGGTCCTTGTTCGGGTCCAGGCCTTTAAGCAGTTCGGTGTGACCCTCGATGTCGCGACGGCGCACATAGTGGCCTGTGGCGATCAGGTCGGCGCCAAGGATCATGGCGTAGTCGAGGAACGCCTTGAACTTGATTTCGCGGTTGCACAGGATGTCCGGGTTCGGCGTGCGACCTGCCTTGTATTCGGCCAGGAAGTGCTCGAACACGTTGTCCCAGTACTCGGCTGCGAAGTTGGCAGTGTGCAGCTTGATGCCGATCTTGTCGCACACGGCCTGGGCGTCCGCCAGGTCGTCCATGGCGGTGCAATATTCCGTTCCATCGTCTTCTTCCCAGTTCTTCATGAACAGGCCTTCCACCTCATAACCCTGCTCCATGAGCAGAACGGCGGAAACGGAAGAATCCACGCCGCCGGACATGCCGACGATGACGCGCTTCTTTTGTGTGTCAGAAGGGGCTGGATCACGCATAGGGTTTCAACGGGTGTCTTGAAAAAGGACGCGATTCTATCAGGCCCAAGCCCTCAAGGCTAAAGAGAAGGGCGGATCAATTCGAGACTGTGGCGCTGGCCGGCCAAATAATCATCGATACAGCGGATGATCAGCTCGCTGCGCCAGTCGTCGCGCACGGCCATCAGCTCGTCACGGGTGAGCCAGCGGGCGCGGATGATGCCGTCGTCCAGTTGATACTCCGGGTGGTGTTTGAGGGCCTTGGCGGTGAAGCACACGCGCTGGTAGGTCACACCATTGCTGGGCGCGGTGTACAGGTAAATGCCGACAATGCCGGTAGCTTCGACGTCCCAGCCGGTTTCTTCGAGGGTCTCGCGTACGGCGGCTTCGGTCAGGGTTTCGTTCGGGTCCAGGTGGCCGGCGGGCTGGTTGAGCACGGCGCGCCCGCCCTTGAGTTCTTCGACCATCAGGAAGCGGCCGTTGTCTTCGACGAGGGTGGCGACGGTGATGTGGGGTTGCCAGGTCATTCAAAACCTCGATTCATGATGCGGTGCGGTCTTTGGGCGGGGTTGCAGTCAGTGTGGAAGCGGGCTTGCTCGCGAATGCAATGGGTCAGATATGCATCAGGTGACTGGCACAGCGCATTCGCGAGCAAGCCGGCACCCACATGTTGATTCGGTGTGTTCTGCAAAACCGCAGTGTGCTGAAACAGAAACCCCGGCGCGGGGCCGGGGCTTCTTTGCATCCTTACAACCTTACTTCAACTTGGCAATGGCCGCGTTGAGGGTGGTGCTTGGGCGCATGGCTTTGCTGGTCAGCTCCGGGTTCGGCGCGTAGTAGCCGCCGATGTCCACTGGCTTGCCCTGTACGGCGTTCAGCTCGGCAACGATCGTCGCCTCGTTTTCGCTCAGGGTTTTAGCCAGTTCGCCGAACTGCGCTTGCAGTGCAGTGTCTTTGGTCTGGGCGGCCAGGGCTTGAGCCCAGTACAGCGCCAGGTAGAAGTGGCTGCCGCGGTTGTCGATGTTGCCGACTTTGCGCGATGGCGACTTGTTGTTGTCGAGGAACTGGCCGGTGGCCTGGTCCAGGGTCTTGGACAGCACCAGGGCTTTCGGGTTGTTGTAAGTCACACCCAAATGCTCAAGGGAAGCGGCCAGGGCCAGGAACTCGCCCAGGGAATCCCAGCGCAGGAAGTTCTCTTCCACCAGCTGTTGCACGTGCTTTGGAGCCGAACCGCCGGCGCCGGTTTCGAACAGGCCGCCACCGTTCATCAGCGGTACGATCGACAGCATCTTGGCGCTGGTGCCCAGTTCCATGATCGGGAACAGGTCAGTCAGGTAGTCGCGCAGTACGTTGCCGGTCACCGAGATGGTGTCCTGGCCCTTGCGGGTACGCTCCAGGGTGAACTTCATCGCGTCGACCGGCGACATGATGCGGATGTCCAGGCCTTCGGTGTTGTGGTCTTTCAGGTAAGCCTGAACTTTCTCAACCACGACGCCGTCGTGCGCGCGCTGTGGGTCCAGCCAGAAAATCGCTGGGGTGTTGCTGGCGCGGGCACGGTTGACGGCCAGTTTGACCCAGTCCTGGATCGGCGCGTCTTTGGTCTGGCACATGCGGAAGATGTCGCCGGCTTCAACAGCCTGTTCCATCAGCAGGGTGCCCTTGCTGTCGGTGACGCGGACGACGCCGTCAGCCTTGATCTGGAAGGTCTTGTCGTGGGAGCCGTACTCTTCGGCTTTCTTCGCCATCAGGCCAACGTTTGGCACGCTGCCCATGGTGGTTGGGTCGAAGGCGCCATGCGCCTTGCAGTCTTCGATGACGGCTTGGTAGATGGTGGCGTAGCAGCGATCCGGGATCACCGCCTTGGTGTCGTGCAGCTGGCCGTCGGTGCCCCACATTTTGCCGGAGTCACGGATCATGGCCGGCATCGAGGCGTCGACGATCACGTCGCTCGGCACGTGCAGGTTGGTGATGCCTTTGTCGGAGTTGACCATCGCCAGGGAAGGGCGAGCGGCGTAGACCGCCTGAATGTCAGCTTCGATCTGCGCTTGCTGATCGGCAGGCAACGCCTTGATGCGAGCGTACAGGTCGCCGATGCCGTTGTTCAGGTTGAAGCCGATCTGCTCCAGCACGGCAGCGTGCTTGGCCAGGGCATCTTTATAGAACTCGGCAACAATCTGGCCGAACATGATCGGGTCGGAAACCTTCATCATGGTGGCTTTCAGGTGAACCGACAGCAGCACGCCTTGTTTCTTGGCGTCTTCGATTTCAGCGGCGATGAAGCTGCGCAGGGCTTTCTTGCTCAGCACGGCCGTGTCGATGATTTCGCCGGCTTGTACCGAGGTCTTCTCTTTCAGAACGGTCGCGGTGCCGTCTTTGGCGACCAGCTCGATCTTCACAGCGTCAGCGGCTTCGATCTGTACGGCTTTTTCGCTGCCGTAGAAGTCGCCGTTGCTCATGTGAGCGACGTGCGATTTGGAGTCCGCAGCCCAGGCGCCCATTTTGTGCGGGTGCTTGCGGGCGTAGTTCTTGACCGACAGCGGTGCGCGGCGGTCGGAGTTGCCTTCGCGCAGGACCGGGTTCACGGCGCTGCCCTTGACCTTGTCGTAACGTGCACGGGTTTCTTTTTCCGCGTCGGTGGTTACGGTTTCCGGGTAGTCCGGCAGGGCGTAGCCCTGGGCCTGCAGTTCCTTGATCGCAGCTTGCAGCTGAGGGGTCGAGGCGCTGATGTTAGGCAGCTTGATGATGTTGGCTTCAGGTGTAACGGCCAGGTCGCCCAGTTCGGCGAGGTGGTCCGGGATAGCCTGGGTACCCAGTTGCTCGGGGAAGCTTGCGAGGATGCGCGCGGCGAGGGAGATGTCGCGGGTTTCCACAGCAATATCAGCGGAAGCGGTGAAGGCCTCTACGATAGGCAGCAGTGAATAGGTGGCGAGGGCTGGGGCTTCGTCGGTGAAGGTGTAGATGATCTTCGAGCGGGTGGGCATATTCGGATTAACTCTCTTCTTTGCTGAAAGCGTGCGCAGAAACTCGAGATGCGCCGGGTGGAGCGCGTTCGTTCAAAGTCATCCATGAGCGAAATGTCGAGGTTTCTTCGCGGTGATGTTGGGTTGCATCAGTCGAGCGTCAAGCGGGTGGACTATTGTAATAGTCCTGCTTTCTGGCTGAAGGCTACTGTC
Organism: Pseudomonas sp. AP19; assembly: GCF_001728855.1. Classification (NCBI taxonomy): domain Bacteria; kingdom Pseudomonadati; phylum Pseudomonadota; class Gammaproteobacteria; order Pseudomonadales; family Pseudomonadaceae; genus Pseudomonas; species Pseudomonas sp. AP19. Next base: position 56,290 of record NZ_LXJP01000041.1, read on the forward strand.
TAGAGCGGTCAGCTGTCGTGACTCTTGGGTCAGCGGCGGCATTATACATAGGTCGCTATGCTTACGCCGAGCCTTCATACAAAAGGTGAGTCGTCCATTGGTCTAAAGGTCGCAGGGCCCAGACTGCGACCAAAGTCGCACGATGTGCTCAAGATTGGCGATTTTGCCTTTGCTTTCAGGCTTGTAGGCGACCAAATATGCTGTTTTCGATGCAAATGAGCATGGCGCGAGGTTTCAGTCGCCATTTATCTGGAGTAGGCTCGAACGCAGCCAGATGTTCAATCCATAGATGGAGTTCAGCATGGGATACAAGAAGATTCAGGTTCCGGCAGTCGGCGACAAAATCACCGTCAATGCAGACCATTCTCTCAATGTTCCTGACCAACCGATCATCCCTTATATAGAAGGCGACGGTATTGGCGTCGACATCAGCCCGGTGATGATCAAGGTGGTCGACGCAGCTGTTGAAAAGGCTTATGGCGGCAAGCGCAAAATCTCCTGGATGGAGGTTTATGCGGGCGAGAAGGCGACTCAAGTTTACGACCAGGACACCTGGCTGCCCCAGGAAACCCTGGATGCGGTCAGAGATTACGTGGTTTCCATCAAGGGTCCGCTGACCACGCCGGTTGGCGGCGGCATTCGTTCGTTGAACGTGGCCCTGCGTCAACAGCTCGACCTGTATGTGTGTCTGCGCCCGGTGCGTTGGTTCGAAGGCGTGCCCAGCCCGGTCAAGAAGCCTGGCGATGTCGACATGACCATCTTTCGTGAGAACTCCGAGGATATTTACGCCGGCATCGAGTGGAAGGCCGGTTCGCCGGAAGCGATCAAGGTGATCAAGTTCCTGAAGGAAGAGATGGGCGTCACCAAGATTCGTTTCGATCAGGATTGCGGCATTGGCATCAAGCCAGTGTCCCTGGAAGGTACCAAGCGTCTGGCGCGCAAAGCCCTGCAGTATGTCGTGGATAACGACCGCGACTCGCTGACGATCGTGCACAAGGGCAACATCATGAAGTTCACCGAAGGTGCCTTCAAGGAGTGGGCCTACGAGGTGGCGGCTGAAGAGTTCGGGGCGACACTGCTCGACGGCGGCCCGTGGATGCAGTTCAAAAACCCGAAAACCGGCAAGAATGTGGTGGTCAAGGATGCCATTGCCGATGCAATGCTCCAGCAGATCCTGTTGCGTCCGGCCGAATACGATGTAATCGCGACCCTCAACCTGAACGGCGACTACCTCTCCGACGCCTTGGCGGCGGAAGTGGGCGGCATCGGGATTGCCCCGGGGGCCAACCTCTCGGACACCGTGGCGATGTTTGAAGCCACCCACGGCACGGCGCCAAAATACGCAGGCAAAGACCAGGTCAACCCCGGTTCATTGATTCTGTCGGCGGAAATGATGCTGCGGCACATGGGGTGGACGGAGGCGGCTGACTTGATTATCAAGGGCACCAATGGCGCTATTTCGGCCAAGACCGTGACCTATGACTTCGAGCGCTTGATGGAGGGCGCCAAGCTGGTGTCGTCTTCGGGCTTCGGCGATGCGCTGATCTCACACATGTAAACAGCGGGCAATAAAAAAACCGGCCATCTCTAATGGTTTGAGATGGCCGGTTTTTTATTGCAACCTGCTGGTTCAGTGGCGGATCAGGCCACGACTTTCTTTTCTTTTTTAGCAGCTGGGGTTGCGGGTTTTTCGTGTACTACGGCGTTCACTGTATCGATGTTCACTGCGTGCAGTCCTTTCGGTCCTTCAATCGTTTCAAAACTGACTGCTTGGCCTGCTTTCAGCGTCTTGTATCCATCCATGGTAATTGCCGAGTAATGCGCAAAAAGATCTTCGTCGGGTTTCCCTTCCGCGTTAATGAACCCGTACCCTTTGGCATTATTGAACCATTTGACCTTGCCATTGATCTTGACGCCAGACATACCATATCCCTCTGCACCAGACTCCATCACTGGAGTATCATCCAGTTTATCCGTCCTAACCCGAATAAATAAGGTTGACTGCGCGGACCTTTTTTACCCACTGTGGGCTCTATTGGTTGTAACACCGTTTCGCCGATAGTCAAGGCGACCGTATAGTCAGAGTTGAAATTCCGGCAGGTCGCCCCCACCACTGTATTTGAACCACTGACGAACCTTTCTTTCCATGCATGCAATCAGCCAGATTCGACTAACATTCAATCAGGATCGCCCGGATCAGGAACACGATGACGACGGTTCTGCAGGCATTGCTGTTCAGGAGGCTAAGCCTGCTCTACAGGCGCCGCCGATGTACAAGGTGGTTTTGTTCAATGATGACTACACACCGATGGATTTCGTGGTCGAAGTGCTCGAGGTGTTTTTTAACCTGAACCGCGAGTTGGCGACCAAGGTAATGCTGGCCGTTCACACAGAAGGACGGGCAGTATGTGGAGTGTTTACCCGCGACATCGCCGAGACAAAGGCCATGCAGGTCAACCAGTACGCCAGGGAAAGCCAGCATCCGCTACTCTGTGAAATCGAGAAGGACGGTTAACGCCGACCACTTGGGTATGAGGTGAAGCTATGTTAAACCGCGAGCTCGAAGTCACCCTCAATCTTGCCTTCAAGGAGGCTCGTTCGAAGCGTCATGAATTCATGACCGTCGAACACCTGCTGCTGGCACTTTTGGATAACGAAGCTGCCGCCACCGTTCTGCGTGCGTGCGGCGCCAACCTCGACAAACTCAAGCATGACCTGCAGGAGTTTATCGACTCCACCACGCCACTGATCCCCGTGCATGACGAGGACCGTGAGACTCAGCCGACGCTGGGCTTTCAGCGGGTATTGCAGCGTGCTGTGTTCCACGTACAGAGCTCCGGTAAGCGTGAAGTCACAGGCGCCAACGTGCTTGTGGCGATTTTCAGCGAACAGGAAAGTCAGGCAGTGTTCCTGCTTAAACAGCAGAGCGTTGCCCGTATTGATGTCGTCAACTACATCGCCCACGGTATCTCCAAAGTGCCAGGGCACGGCGATCATTCCGAGGGTGAGCAGGATATGCAGGATGACGAGGGTGGTGAGTCTTCCTCTTCGGGCAATCCACTGGATGCCTATGCCAGCAACCTTAACGAACTGGCGCGCCAGGGGCGGATCGATCCGCTGGTGGGGCGTGAGCTTGAGGTCGAGCGTGTAGCGCAGATCCTCGCTCGTCGTCGCAAAAACAATCCGTTGCTGGTGGGTGAGGCAGGCGTGGGTAAAACCGCAATCGCCGAAGGCCTGGCCAAGCGCATTGTTGATAACCAGGTGCCTGACTTGCTGGCCAACAGCGTCGTCTACTCCCTTGATCTCGGGGCGTTGCTCGCCGGGACCAAGTACCGTGGCGATTTCGAGAAGCGCTTCAAGGCGCTGCTCGGTGAGCTGAAAAAACGCCCGCAAGCGATCCTGTTTATCGACGAGATCCACACCATCATTGGTGCCGGCGCGGCATCCGGTGGGGTGATGGATGCCTCGAATCTACTGAAGCCGTTGTTGTCGTCGGGTGATATCCGCTGCATTGGCTCGACCACGTTCCAGGAATTTCGCGGGATCTTCGAAAAAGACCGTGCCCTGGCGCGTCGTTTCCAGAAAGTCGACGTGTCCGAACCTTCGGTTGAAGACACCATCGGCATCCTGCGCGGGCTCAAGGGGCGTTTTGAAGCGCACCATGGCATCGAGTACACCGATGAAGCGTTGCGCGCAGCCGCTGAACTGGCGTCGCGCTACATCAATGATCGCCACATGCCGGACAAGGCGATCGACGTGATCGATGAAGCGGGGGCCTACCAGCGCCTGCAGCCGGTCGAGAAACGCGTGAAGCGCATCGACGTGCCTCAAGTCGAGGACATCGTGGCGAAGATCGCGCGGATTCCGCCTAAGCACGTCAACAGTTCCGACAAGGAGTTGCTGCGTAATCTGGAGCGTGACCTCAAGCTGACCGTGTTCGGACAGGATGCGGCCATCGACGCGCTGTCCACGGCGATCAAGTTGTCGCGTGCGGGCCTCAAGTCGCCGGACAAGCCGGTCGGTTCGTTCCTGTTTGCAGGCCCTACCGGCGTCGGCAAGACCGAAGCGGCGCGGCAGTTGGCCAAGGCCATGGGGATCGAGCTGGTGCGCTTCGACATGTCCGAATACATGGAGCGCCACACCGTGTCGCGCCTGATCGGTGCGCCTCCAGGCTATGTCGGGTTCGATCAGGGCGGTCTGCTGACCGAAGCGATCACCAAGCAACCGCATTGCGTATTGCTGCTCGATGAAATCGAGAAGGCCCACCCGGAAGTCTTCAACCTGCTGCTGCAGGTCATGGACCACGGGACCCTGACCGACAACAACGGGCGCAAGGCGGACTTCCGCAACGTCATCGTGATCATGACCACCAACGCCGGTGCTGAAACCGCTGCGCGAGCCTCTATCGGCTTTACGCATCAGGATCACTCCTCGGATGCGATGGAAGTGATCAAGAAGAGCTTCACGCCGGAATTCCGCAACCGTCTGGACACCATTATCCAGTTTGGTCGCCTCAGCCATGAGGTTATCAAAAGCGTGGTGGACAAGTTCCTTACCGAGCTTCAGGCGCAGCTGGAAGACAAGCGCGTGCAGCTGGACGTGACGGACGCAGCGCGCAATTGGCTTGCGCAGGGTGGCTACGATTCGGCAATGGGCGCTCGCCCAATGGCGCGTCTGATCCAGGACAAGATCAAGCGGCCACTGGCCGAAGAGATCCTGTTCGGCGAGCTTTCCGACCATGGCGGTGTGGTGCACATCGACTTGAAGGACGGCGAGTTGACCTTCGAGTTCGAAACCACGGCCGAGATGGCCTGATAGCTGATTGCAACACAGCAAAAAGGCGCCGAAAGGCGCCTTTTTGCTGTCTCCTGAACACTGAAGATCAAATGTGGGAGGGGGCTTGCTCCCGATGACGGTGTGTCAGTCGCTGACTATATTGACTGGCCCGCCGCTATCGGGAGTAAGTCTCCCCTCCCACAGGGTTTGCAGTGTCAGGCAAATAGCGCACACACAAAAACGCCCGGCATAACCGGGCGTCTTGTATTGACTTGATTAACGAGCGCGGTAAGTGATGCGCCCTTTGCTCAAGTCATAGGGCGTCAGCTCGACGCGCACTTTGTCACCGGTAAGAATACGAATGTAATTCTTGCGCATCTTGCCGGAGATATGCGCGGTTACGACGTGCCCATTTTCCAACTCCACACGAAACATGGTGTTGGGCAGGGTGTCGACGACAGTGCCTTCCATTTCGAAGCTGTCTTCTTTCGACATGCAGTAAAGCCCTCGGTATCCAGTGAATGGCCCGGTGCAACTGCGCCAGGCAAAAGCGGCGTGCATTGTGCCCGAAAAAGGGTGTTCAAGCCAAGGGGTTCTAGTTAAGCGTTACCCATCTTTGATTAATCAGTAGCTCAATGGGCCGATATTGGGTCTTGTAGTTCATCTTTTTGCAGTTCTTGATCCAGTATCCGAGGTACACCGCTTCCAGTTCCAGGCGCAAGGCTTCGCCGATTTGCCAGAGAATGGCGAAGCGCCCGAGGCTGCGACGTTCTTCCATGGGTTCATAGAAGGTGTACACCGCCGACAGGCCATTGGGCAGCAGGTCGGTCACGGCGACCGCGAGCAGGCGCCCGTCGAGGCGGAATTCGTAGAAGCGGCAGAAGGGCAGGTCGCGCACCAGGAATGTCGAAAACTGATCGCGGCTGGGCGGAAACATGTCGCCGTCGGCATGACGCTGCTCGATGTAGCGCTGGTAAAGATCGAAATATTCTTCGCTGAAGTGTGGCTTGGTGGCGGTGACTGTCAGGTCGGCATTGCGCTTGAGGATGCGTTTCTGGTTGCGGTCCGGCAAAAACTGCGCGACCGGGATGCGTGCCGGTACACAGGCATTGCAGTTCTGGCAATGTGGCCGGTACAGGTGATCGCCGCTACGCCGAAAACCCATCTCTGAAAGGTCGGCATACACATGCACATCCATGGGCTGGCTGGGGTCGAGGAACAGCGTCGTTGCCTGCTCGTCGGGCAGATAGCTACAGGAGTGAGCTTGAGTGGCATAAAACTTCAAGCGCGCCAGCTCGGTCATGATCAACCCTCGGGATAAGCTTTGAAATAAGTGTAAGCCAGGTGCGAGGAAGTCGCCTAGGAAACCCACGGTCCAGAGCTGCGTTGGTCCAAATGCTTGCGCAGAAACTCAGCGAAATCACTGCGCGGTATGGCGCGGGCGCCAAGGCTGTGCAAGTGATCATTGGGCATCTGGCAGTCGATCAGCACAAAACCCCAGGCCTGGAGCTGACGGGTGAGTGTGGCAAAGCCGAATTTGGAGGCATTGTCGGCGCGGCTGAACATGGACTCGCCAAAAAATAGTTGGCCCATTGCCAGGCCGTACAGGCCACCGACCAGCTGCCCTTGATCCCAAACCTCCACCGAGTGCGCGTAGCCGCGCTGGTGCAGCTCCAGGTAGGCGTGCTGGATGCCTTCGGTGATCCACGTGCCGTCGGCATAGCTGCGCGGCGCGGCACACGCCTGGATGACGGCAGCGAAGTCCTGGTCGAATGTCACGGTATACCGCTGCTGGCGC
>NZ_LXJP01000042.1:0-62786 GCF_001728855.1 Pseudomonas sp. AP19
ATTTTTTTGCGCGCAGGATGTGGATGAAAGTCGTGACAGAACGGTGATCGTACAACCGCCATGGGCTATGATGCGGGCTCTAGTTCGCCGAGAAAGATGGTTCATCATGGAAAACGCCAACACCGCTCCTCGTCTTCCCCGCAAGCGCCGCAGCCTTGCCCAGGAATTGGTCACGGTGTTGTCCGAGCAAATCCGCGACGGCCAACTCAAACGCGGCGATAAGTTGCCCACTGAGTCGGCAATCATGGAGGCCCATGGCGTCAGCCGCACGGTCGTGCGTGAAGCCATCTCACGTTTGCAGGCGGCGGGGCAGGTGGAAACCCGTCACGGTATCGGCACCTTTGTGTTGGACACGCCAAGCCCCAGCGGCTTCCGGATTGATCCGGCCACGGTGGTGACCTTGCGTGATGTGCTGGCGATTCTGGAGTTGCGTATCAGCCTGGAAGTGGAGTCTGCCGGCCTTGCTGCATTGCGTCGCAGCGATGCACAACTGGCGGCCATGCGTGCGGCACTCGACGCCCTGAATGAAAGCGCGGCCCACGCAGGCGATGCGGTGGCATCGGATTTTGCGTTCCACCTGGAAATTGCGCTGTCCACCGGCAACCGCTACTTCACCGACATCATGACCCACCTGGGCACCAGCATCATTCCGCGCACGCGCCTGAATTCGGCGCGTCTGGCCCATGATGACCAGCAGCACTACATGGGCCGCCTGAGCCGCGAACACGAAGAAATTTATGAGGCGATTGCCCGCCAGGATTCGGACGCGGCACGGGCGGCCATGCGCTTGCACCTGACCAACAGCCGCGAGCGGCTGCGCCATGCCCATGAAGAGGCGGAGGCGCAGCGCGGTTAACCGGGCAACCGAGTGGTGTCGGAAATAAATCGATCCACGTGTGGGAGCGGGCTTGCTCGCGAATGCGGTGTGCCAGTCTGCACATGCATCAACTGAAAGAACGCCTTCGCAAGCAAGCCCGCCCCCACATTTAGATCTCCTTGGCCTGGAGTTTTGCGTCGACTTAATTAGCCGGCTGGTTGGGCTTGTAGTCCTTGAGCAGCAGGTAAGTGCTCCAACCCCACCAGTCATTGGTCCAGTGCTTCTCGTTCAGGTCATTCACGTCCTTGCGGCGCAACACCTTGTCTCCTTCCATCTTGAACAGCGGCGAGAAGTTGTTCGCCGGGTTCTGCGCGGCATTCAAGTCCGGCACATGCAGCGGTGCCTTGAAGACGGCCGGAGAGGGCGCGATGCCGCTGATGAAGGTCTCGAAGATCTCATCGGCGGACGCCTGCACCGCGCGTTTGACCATCGTCCGATTGTCCGCGTCGATGGCATCGAAATAACGCTTGTCACCATAGGCATGCCATTGATCGCCCAGGGCATTGCGCACCTTGAGCCCGAACTTGCTGTCTTCATCGTGCATGAAGCGGCTGATCAGCGAACCCAGTTCTCCTGGCGTGACCACCGCCGCCAATTGTTTGCGCGGCACCCGCAGGTGGCCGGCGGAAAACAGGTCAGTCAAAAAGTGATCAGCAAAGCTGTTCATCGCATAGGCCAATTCCAGGGCCTGGTCGGTGCCGGTCTGATGGGCCACGACCGCCTGTTGCAGTGCCGCTGTGTGGCCGGCCAGGTACGCGGACAATGCCCACTCGCCAAAATGGTCAGCGTTGTCGGCTGCTAGTTTCAGGTAGCGACCCAGCGGGAGGAGGGCCGAAACCGCACTGCCGCCGCCGGTGATTCGGTTCCACTCCTCAGACAGCGTATCGCCCAATGCGTCATAGGCTTCGTGGGGTTGTTTGCCGTCCTTGATCGCCTGATTGACTGCGTTGATCTCCTTTTGCATCACCGCGAGGATCTTCTGTGCTTCCTCTCGCGAGGCCGGCAGCACCGCCAATGAGTTAAAAGCCGCGGTGAAGCGTTGCACGCGATCCGCTGCGGACGCGCCGTCGCTGATCGGCTGGCCAGGAATGCCATAGAAGTCTCCGCCCAGCGCGATCACTTGGCCGTAGGTCAGGGCCAGGCCATTGGGCAGGTGCAGTTCGACTTGCCGCGCGGGAATCGCGGGCGCGTTCTTGGCGAATCGCAACAGGGTGTCATCGCCGATAGCGGTGTGTTCACCCCCTTCGAAGCGCAGGGTAGGTGGTTTCTTTTCCGGTGCTGCTAGTTCAAGACCTGACATGTTAGCTCCTTGCTATGTCGTAGGAATCTTCCTTAATAACTGTATGTATATACAGTTGTTTGAAGCATAGAGGAATAATTTCCTACGTCAAGAACACAGGTTTAAACGCGACGCTGCAGCCATCGCCGATGAATTGCAGTTGACGAATCCTTTTATAGTTGTACGATGACGTACGACATCATCAAAACCAACAACAACCTTTCGACAGAAAGTCTTTGCCCAGGGTGTTCGAATAATGAATCCACAAGAACTGAAGTCCATCCTCTCCCACGGTCTGCTGTCTTTCCCCGTGACCGATTTCAATGCGCAGGGTGATTTTCACCCGGCGGGCTACATCAAGCGTCTGGAGTGGCTGGCCCCTTACGGCGCTACTGCCTTATTCGCCGCCGGCGGCACCGGTGAGTTTTTCTCCCTCGCCGCGAGTGAATATTCCCAAGTGGTGAAGACCGCCGTTGATACCTGTGCCACCAGCGTGCCAATCCTCGCCGGTGTTGGCGGTGCGACTCGCCAGGCTATCGAGTACGCCCAAGAAGCCGAACGCCTTGGCGCCAAGGGCTTGTTGCTGTTGCCACACTATTTGACCGAAGCCAGCCAGGACGGCGTTGCCGCCCACGTGGAAGCAGTGTGCAAGTCGGTCAAAATTGGCGTGGTGGTTTACAACCGCAACGTCTGCCGCCTGACCGCGCCATTGCTGGAACGCCTGGCTGAACGCTGCCCGAACCTGATCGGCTACAAGGACGGCCTGGGTGATATCGAGTTGATGGTGTCGATTCGTCGTCGCCTTGGCGACCGTTTCAGCTACCTCGGCGGCCTGCCAACTGCAGAGGTTTACGCTGCTGCCTACAAGGCCCTGGGCGTGCCGGTGTACTCCTCGGCGGTGTTCAACTTCATCCCGAAAACCGCGATGGACTTCTACCACGCGATTGCCAAGGACGATCACGCCACCGTCGCCAAGATCATCGACAACTTCTTCCTGCCTTACCTCGATATCCGTAACCGTAAAGCCGGCTATGCCGTGAGCATCGTCAAGGCGGGTGCGAAAATCGCCGGCTACGACGCAGGCCCGGTGCGCACGCCGCTTACCGACCTGCTGCCGGAAGAGTACGAAGCCCTGGCCGCGCTGATCGACAAGCAAGGTCCGCAGTAACTTATCTACAAGGCCGCTGAGCAATCAGCGGCCTTTTGCGTCAGGAGAAGATTTGTGTCCCAAGCCAAACGTTTTGAAAACTACATCAACGGCGAGTGGGTGGCCGGTTCCGACTACTGCACCAACATCAACCCGTCGGAGTTGTCCGATGTCATCGGCGAATACGCCAAGGCTGACGTCGCTCAAGTCAACGCCGCCATCGACGCCGCCCGTGCCGCCTTTCCGGCCTGGTCGACTTCCGGCATCCAGGCGCGCCACGACGCCCTCGACAAAGTCGGCAGCGAAATCCTCGCCCGCCGTGAAGAACTCGGCACCCTGCTGGCTCGGGAAGAGGGCAAGACCCTGCCCGAAGCCATTGGCGAAGTGACGCGCGCCGGTAACATCTTCAAGTTTTTCGCCGGTGAATGCCTGCGCCTGTCCGGTGACTACGTGCCGTCGGTGCGCCCGGGCGTCAACGTTGAAGTGACCCGCGAAGCCCTCGGTGTGGTCGGCTTGATTACCCCGTGGAACTTCCCGATTGCGATTCCCGCCTGGAAAATCGCCCCAGCCCTGGCCTACGGCAACTGCGTAGTGATCAAACCGGCGGAACTGGTGCCGGGTTGCGCCTGGGCCCTGGCCGAAATCATCTCCCGCGCCGGCTTCCCCGCCGGTGTGTTCAACCTGGTGATGGGCAGTGGCCGTGTGGTCGGCGATGTATTGGTCAACAGCCCGAAAGTCGACGGCATCAGCTTTACCGGTTCGGTCGGCGTGGGGCGTCAGATCGCCGTCAGCTGTGTGTCGCGCCAGGCCAAAGTGCAGTTGGAAATGGGCGGTAAAAACCCGCAGATCATCCTCGATGACGCCGACCTCAAGCAGGCCGTCGAGCTGTCGGTACAGAGCGCGTTCTACTCAACCGGCCAGCGTTGCACCGCCTCAAGCCGCTTGATTGTCACTGCGGGTATCCACGACCAGTTCGTCGCGGCCATGGCCGAGCGCATGCAGTCGATCAAGGTCGGCCACGCGCTGAAAAGCGGCACCGACATTGGCCCGGTGGTCTCCCAGGCTCAGCTGGATCAGGACATGAAATACATCGACATCGGCCAAAGCGAAGGTGCGCGGCTGGTCAGCGGTGGCGGCCTGGTCACCTGCGACACCGAGGGTTACTACCTGGCGCCGACGCTGTTTGCCGACAGCGAAGCCGCCATGCGGATCAGCCGCGAAGAGATCTTTGGCCCCGTGGCCAACGTGGTGCGCGTGGCGGATTACGAAGCGGCGCTGGCCATGGCCAATGACACCGAGTTCGGTTTGTCGGCGGGGATTGCCACCACCTCGCTGAAGTACGCCAACCACTTCAAGCGCCACTCCCAGGCCGGGATGGTGATGGTCAACCTGCCGACCGCCGGTGTGGACTACCACGTGCCGTTCGGTGGGCGTAAGGGTTCATCCTATGGTTCGCGTGAGCAAGGTCGCTATGCGCAAGAGTTCTACACCGTGGTGAAAACCAGCTACATCGGTTCGTAACACGCAACGCCCGTGGGCACCGGCTTCTTCATGAAGCGGTGCTCACACACAACAAGACAATGACCCGCAAAAAAAATAATTAGTGGGAGTACCTCTTCATGCAAGCGACCAAGCCGACCCACGTCCGCTATTTGATCCTGCTCATGCTGTTCCTGGTGACCACGATCAACTACGCCGACCGGGCTACTATCGCCATCGCCGGCTCCAGCCTGCAAAAAGACCTCGGTATCGACGCGGTCACCCTCGGTTACATCTTCTCCGCATTCGGTTGGGCCTACGTCGCCGGGCAAATCCCCGGTGGCTGGTTGCTGGACCGGTTCGGTTCGAAAAAAATCTATGCCCTGAGCATCTTCACCTGGTCGCTGTTCACCGTGCTGCAAGGTTATGTCGGTGAGTTCGGTGTCTCGACTGCCATCGTCGCGCTGTTCATGTTGCGCTTTCTGGTGGGCCTGGCTGAAGCACCCTCGTTTCCCGGAAATGCCCGTATTGTTGCGGCGTGGTTTCCTACGGCTGAGCGCGGCACTGCATCGGCGATCTTCAACTCGGCGCAATACTTCGCCACGGTGCTGTTTGCACCGTTGATGGGTTGGATCGTCTACACCTTCGGCTGGCAGCATGTGTTTATCGTGATGGGCGGTATCGGCATCCTGTTCTCGTTGGTCTGGCTGAAAATTATCCACAGCCCGCGCCAGCATCCGATGATCAACGAGGCTGAGCTCAAGCATATTGCTGAGAACGGTGCGATGGTCGATATGGACCAGGACAAGGGCAAGGGTAAGAAAACTGACGGCCCAAAGTGGGATTACATCCGCCAGTTGCTGACCAACCGCATGATGCTTGGCGTGTACCTCGGCCAATACTGCATCAATGGCATCACGTACTTCTTCCTGACCTGGTTTCCGGTGTACCTGGTGCAGGACCGCGGTATGACCATTCTGAAGGCCGGTTTCATTGCTTCGCTGCCAGCGATTTGTGGTTTTATCGGTGGGGTGCTGGGCGGCGTGATCTCCGACTACCTGCTGCGCAAGGGCCATTCGCTGACGTTTGCGCGCAAGGCGCCGATCATCGGTGGGTTGCTGATTTCCAGCAGCATCGTGGCCTGCAACTATGTCGACATCGAGTGGATGGTCGTGGGTTTTATGGCGTTGGCCTTCTTCGGCAAGGGCGTTGGCGCACTGGGTTGGGCGGTGGTGTCCGACACCTCGCCGAAACAAATCGCCGGCCTCAGTGGCGGCTTGTTCAACATGTTTGGCAACCTGGCGTCGATCAGTACGCCTATCGTGATCGGCTACATCATCAGCACCACCGGCTCGTTCAAGTGGGCGCTGGTGTTCGTCGGCGCCAACGCCTTGGTGGCGGTGTTCAGTTACCTGGTGATTGTCGGCCCGATCAAGCGTGTGGTGCTCAAAGAGCCACCCAGCAAAGGGCCTGAACTGACTAAATTCACCGAAGCGCACTCTTGAGGGGCGATGTAATGCAGTTGATTGAACATGCCGACTCGCCGCGCTCGATCCGTTTGCACGAGCGTGACAACGTGGTGATCGTGGTCAACGACCAGGGCGTACCGGCCGGGACCGAGTTTCCGGACGGCCTGGTGACTGTGGATTTCATCCCGCAGAGCCACAAGGTGACGCTGGAAGATATCCCTGAGGGCGGTCAGATTATTCGCTATGGCCAGACCATCGGTTACGCCCTGGCGCCGATTCCGCGGGGCAGTTGGGTGCAGGAAGACCAACTGCGCATGCCCACCGCGCCACCGCTGGACAGCTTGCCGCTGTCCACTGAAGTGCCTGACACCCAGGCGCCATTGGAAGGCTTTACCTTCGAGGGCTATCGCAACGCCGACGGCACCGTGGGCACACGCAATATTCTCGGTATCACCACCACCGTGCAGTGCGTTACCGGCGTGCTGGACCATGCGGTCAAGCGTATCAAGGACGAATTGCTGCCCAATTACCCGAACGTCGATGACGTGGTGGCGCTGACCCACAGTTACGGCTGCGGCGTGGCGATCACCGCAACGGATGCGTATATCCCGATCCGCACTGTGCGCAACCTGGCGCGTAATCCGAACCTGGGGGGCGAGGCTTTGGTCATCAGCCTGGGCTGCGAGAAATTGCAGGCCGGGCAGGTGATGCACGACAACGACAGCTCGGTCGACCTTAGCGAGCCCTGGCTGTATCGGCTGCAGGATTCCAGCCACGGCTTTACCGAGATGATCGAGCAGATCATGGCGCTGGCCGAGGTCCGTTTGAAAAAACTCGACCAGCGCCGCCGTGAAACCGTGCCTGCGTCGGAACTGATCCTGGGCATGCAATGTGGTGGCAGCGATGCGTTTTCCGGCATCACTGCCAACCCGGCGTTGGGGTATGCCTCGGATCTGCTGCTGCGGGCCGGGGCGACCGTGATGTTTTCCGAAGTGACTGAAGTGCGTGATGCGATATATCTGCTGACGTCCCGTGCTGAAAGCAAAGAAGTTGCCCAGGCGCTTGTAAGAGAAATGGACTGGTACGACCGTTACCTGGCCAAGGGCGAGGCGGACCGCAGTGCCAACACCACGCCGGGCAACAAAAAGGGTGGCTTGTCGAATATCGTCGAGAAGTCCTTGGGCTCCATCGTCAAATCCGGCAGCAGCGCGATCAATGGCGTGCTCGGCCCGGGCGAGCGGTTCAACGGCAAGGGCCTGATTTTTTGCGCGACGCCGGCCAGTGACTTTGTGTGCGGCACCTTGCAACTGGCGGCCGGGATGAACCTGCATGTGTTCACCACCGGGCGTGGTACGCCTTACGGGCTGGCGATGGCACCCGTGGTGAAGGTTTCGACGCGTACGGAATTGGCGCAGCGCTGGCCGGACCTGATCGATATTGACGCCGGGCGCATTGCCACCGGGCGTGCGACGATCGAGGAGTTGGGATGGGAGTTGTTCCACTTCTACCTGGACGTGGCCAGCGGCAAGAAGCAGACGTGGGCCGAGCAGCACAAGCTGCATAACGACATTACGTTGTTCAACCCTGCGCCCATTACCTGAGACCGAGTCGCCTGAACTCGCGAGCAAGTCCGCTCCCACCTTTGGCCGAATTCCAGCATGAGAATGCAGCCAAGGGTGGAAGTGGGGTCGCGCGCGAAGGTGGCCTACCAGACGCCGCACGGCCGCATGGCTTATCATTGGCCCTCTGATGACGCTCACCAAGGTTCTCCCCGGCATGCTGGCAATCTTCCTCACCACCCTCACCATCACCGCGCCGGTGTTTGCCATGCTGTTCCTCGGTGTGCTGCTCAAGCGCATCAACTGGATCAACGACAACTTTATCCACACCGCCTCGTCCCTGGTATTCAACGTCACCATGCCGGCGCTGTTGTTCCTGGGCATCCTGCATGCCGACCTGCACTCGGCGCTCAAGCCAGGTTTGCTGATCTACTTTGCCGTCGCCACACTGCTGAGCTTTGCCCTGGCCTGGGGCTGGGCGATCTTGCGTTGCCCGCGTGAAGACCGTGGCATCTACACCCAGGGCGCGTTTCGCGGCAATAACGGCGTGATCGGCCTGGCGCTGGCGGCCAGCATGTACGGTGACTACGGCATTTCCCTTGGCGCGATCCTCGCGGCACTGGTGATTCTGTTCTACAACACGCTGTCGACCATCGTGCTGGCGGTGTACAGCCCGGTGATCAAGTCCGACCCCTGGAGCATCTTCAAAAGTGTGGTGGCCAACCCGCTGATCATCAGCGTGATTGCGGCTGCGCCGTTCGCTATTTTCAAGATCGGCTTGCCTGGCTGGCTGGAGTCGTCCGGCCAGTACCTGGCGGACATGACCCTGCCGCTGGCACTGATCTGCATCGGCGGCACCCTGTCGCTGGCGGCCCTGCGGAAAAGCGGGAGCATGGCCTTGAGTGCCAGCCTGGTGAAGATGATCGGCCTGCCGCTGGCGGCGACGCTTGGCGCCTGGTTGCTGGGCTTTCGCGGGCCGGAACTGGGGATTCTGTTTTTATATTTCGGCGCGCCGACTGCGGCGGCGAGTTTCGTCATGGCCAGGGCGGCCGAGGGTAATCATGAACTGGCGGCGGCGATTATTGTGATCACCACGCTGATGGCGGCGGTGACCACCAATATCGGAATTTTCGTGTTGCAGGCGGGGGGCTGGATCTAAACGTTGCGGTGTGTCTGAGGGCCATTCGCGAGCAAGCCCGCTGCCACATTTGGCCGTGTTCCAACCTGAGAATGCAGTCAAATGTGGCAGTAGGCTTGCTCGCGAAAGCTATCTGACCGTCACTGCTGATCTGCCTGATACGCCTCAATCACTTCCTGCGCCGCGCGAAACGCGTCAATCGCCGCTGGCACGCCCGCATACACCGCGCAATGCAGGAGTGCTTCGCGAATCTCCTCCACCGTGCAGCCATTGTTCAGCGCGCCACGTACGTGGCCCTTAAGCTCTTGCGGGCATTTGAGCGCCGTGAGGGCGGCGAGGGTGATCAGGCTGCGCGTCTTCAATGGCAGACCTTCGCGGTTCCACACGCTGCCCCAGGCATGTTCGTTGACGAAATCCTGCAGCGGCTGGGTGAACTCGGTGGCATTGCCCAGGGCGCGATCGACGAACACATCGCCCATTACCTGACGACGCATTTCAACCCCGGGCTTTTTCTGATCGGTCATTGCGATTCCCTCTTGTGTTGGCGGCGCCAGGCTCGCAGCGTGCTGAGTATCAGAAAAACCACCAGCGCCGGCAGGATGTAATACAGCATCAAGTGTTCAAGCTTGGTGGCCAGGGGCGTGCCGAACGTGAACGACACCACGTGCAGCCCGTACACCAGGTACAGACCCAGAAACACCAGGCCTTCGGCGCGCGTGACGCGATAGCCGGTGTAGAACACCGGCAGGCACAGCACCACCACGCCGAGCATCACCGGCAGGTCGAAGTCCAGGGCGTTGGGCGACACCGACAGTGGAGAGGGCGCCACCACGGCGGTAAACCCCAGCACGCCCAACAGATTGAACAGGCTGCTGCCGATCACATTGCCCACGGCGATCTCGCGCTGGCCGCGCAGGGCGGCAATCAGCGAGGTGGCCAGGCATGGCAGCGAGGTGCTGACACCGATGAGCGTCAGGCCGATGATGCGCTCCGAGAGGCCCAGGTCGCTCGCCACATCCACGGCCGCGCCCAGCAGCAGATGCCCGGCCAGCACCAGAATCAACAGCCCGCCCAGTATCAGCAATACGCTGCTCAGCCAGGGCGCCCTGGCGACGGTGTCCAATGTGCGCGGGCGGCGGGAATGGCGGGTTTGGTAGTGCAGCACGCCGAGGTAAGCCATCAGGGCCGCGAGCAGTAACAGGCCGTCAACGGGCGTCAGCTCTTCATTGGCCGAGAGGGTAAACACCAGCAGGGCAGCGAAAATCATCACCGGAATGTCCAGGCGCACCAGTTGCCGTGATACCCGCAGGGGGATGATCAGCGCGGACAGGCCCAGGGTGACGAGGATATTGAAGATGCTGCTGCCGATCACGCTGCCCACCGCGATGTCGGTATTGCCGGCCAGGGTGGCTTGCAAACTGACGGTCATCTGCGGCGCACTGCTGCCGAAGGCGACGATGCTCAAACCGATGATCAGCGGCCGTACCTTGAGGCTGGCCGCCAGGCGCACGGCGGCGCGCACCAGGATTTCGGCGCCGATAATCAGCAACACCAGGCCGCTGATCAATTCGAGCAGGCTGAAGGGCGAAAGGGCGGTTAGTCCGAAAATGGCCAGGGCTCCTGTCAGTTGCTCAGCGCTTGCACGCGAACCCGTGCGGTTCCGCTGCCCAGCATACCGAGCTGTCCGGCAGCCTTGCGTGAAACATCAATCAGGCGGCCACGAGTATGCGGGCCGCGATCATTGATGCGCAGTACCACGGATTTGTTGTTGTCGAGATTGGTCACCTTGACCCGGGTGCCGAAAGGCAGGCGCCGATGAGCGGCGGTCAGGGCGTTCTGGTTGAAAGGTTCACCGCTGGCGGTTCGGTTGCCATGGTGCTTGGCGCCGTAATACGAAGCGGTGCCGGTTTCGTCGTAGCCGTTGGGGTCGATGAGGCCGCTGGCGCAACCGGCCAGCAGGGAGAACAGGGCCAGTAGGCCGAGTAGACGCTTCATCATCAATGCTGCCCCGTATCAAATGTGGGAGCGGGCAAGCCCGCTCCCACACGGGTCCGAGTTGGGCATGAAATCCCATTCGGACCCTTCATCGTTATCAGCCTTCGAGCTTGCTTTTGAGCAGTTCGTTCACCTGTTGCGGGTTGGCTTTGCCTTTGGAGGCTTTCATCGCCTGGCCGACAAAGAAGCCGAACATCTTGCCGCGCTTGGCTTCGTCTGCCGCACGGTATTGTTCAACTTGCTCAGCATTGGCGGCGAGCATCTCATCGAGTACGGCCGAGATCGCGCCGCTGTCGGTGACTTGCTTAAGGCCGCGCTTGTCGATGATGTCGTCGGCGCTGCCTTCGCCGCTCGCCATCGCTTCGAACACGGTCTTGGCGATTTTGCCGGAGATGGTGTTGTCCTTGATGCGCAGCAGCATGCCGCCCAGTTGCTCGGCGGTAACCGGTGCTTCGTCGATTTCCAGGCCCTGCTTGTTCAACAGGCTGCCCAGCTCAACCATGACCCAGTTGGCCGCCAGTTTGGCGTCGCCAGCAATGCTCACGACTTTTTCGAAGTAGTTGGCTTGCTCTCGGCTGGACGCCAACACGCTGGCGTCGTAGACCGACAGGCCGAACTGCTCTTGGAAGCGCTCGCGTTTTTGCTGCGGCAATTCCGGCAGGGTGGCACGGATGTCATTGAGGAACGAATCCTCAAGGACCACCGGCAACAGGTCCGGGTCGGGGAAGTAACGGTAGTCGTTGGCTTCCTCTTTGCTGCGCATGGCGCGGGTTTCATCTTTGTTCGGATCGTACAGGCGGGTTTGCTGGATTACCTTGCCGCCGTCTTCGATCAGCTCGATCTGGCGACGCACTTCACTGTTGATCGCCTTCTCGATGAAGCGGAATGAGTTGACGTTCTTGATCTCGCAGCGGGTGCCGAACTCGACCTGGCCTTTTGGACGGATCGACACGTTACAGTCGCAACGCAGCGAGCCTTCGGCCATGTTGCCGTCGCAGATGCCCAGATAACGCACCAGCGCGTGGATGGTCTTGACGTAGGCCACGGCTTCCTTGGCGCTGCGCATGTCCGGCTCGGAGACGATTTCCAGCAACGGCGTGCCGGCACGGTTCAGGTCGATGCCGGTGGCCCCTGGGAATTCTTCGTGCAGGCTCTTGCCGGCATCTTCTTCCAGGTGCGCGCGGGTCACGCCAACACGCTTGATGGTGCCGTCTTCCAGCGGGATGTCCAGGTGGCCCTTGCCGACGATCGGCAGCTCCATCTGGCTGATCTGGTAGCCCTTGGGCAGGTCCGGGTAGAAGTAGTTCTTGCGCGCGAACACGTTGTGCTGGCCGATCTCGGCGTCAATCGCCAGGCCGAACATCACCGCCATGCGCACCGCTTCCTGGTTCAGCACCGGCAGTACGCCGGGCATGCCCAGGTCGACCAGGCTGGCCTGGGTGTTGGGCTCTGCGCCGAACGTGGTGGCGCTACCGGAGAAAATCTTCGATTGGGTGGCGAGCTGGGTATGAATCTCCAGCCCGATCACAACTTCCCATTGCATAGTGTGCTCCTCAGAAGCCGGTAGGGGTGCGAGTGTGCCAGTCAGTGTTCAACTGGTACTGGTGCGCCACATTGAGCAAGCGGCCTTCCTGGAAATACGGGGCGAGCAATTGCACGCCGACCGGCAGGCCATCGACGAAACCGGCAGGCATGGACAAGCCCGGCAAGCCCGCGAGGTTAGCGGTGATGGTGTACAGGTCTTCCAGGTACTCGGCGATTGGGTCGCCGGTCTTGGCGCCAATCTTCCAGGCCGGGTTCGGCGTGGTTGGGCCGAGGATCACATCAACTTCTTCAAAAGCGGCCATGAAGTCGTTCTTGATCAGGCGACGGATTTTTTGCGCCTTGAGGTAGTACGCGTCGTAGTAGCCGGCCGACAGTGCGTAGGCACCGACCATGATGCGGCGTTGTACTTCGGCACCGAAGCCTTCGCCCCGGGAGCGTTTGTACAGGTCGGTCAGGTCTTTCGGGTTTTCACAGCGGTAGCCGAAACGTACGCCGTCGAAACGCGACAGGTTGGAGGAGGCTTCAGCAGGCGCGATCACGTAGTACGCAGGAATCGCGTGCTGGTTGTTCGGCAGGCTGACTTCCTTGATCACCGCGCCGAGCTTTTCCAGCTCCTTGACACTGTTGTGCACTAGTTCGGCGATGCGCGGGTCGAGGCCGGCGCTGAAATACTCTTTCGGCACGCCGATACGCAGGCCTTTGATCGACGTATTCAGGCTGGCGCTGTAGTCCGGCACTGGCTCATCGATGCTGGTGGAGTCCTGTTTATCGAACCCGGCCATACCTTGTAACAATATTGCGCAGTCTTCGGCAGTGCGTGCCAACGGGCCGCCCTGATCCAGGCTGGAGGCGTAGGCGATCATGCCCCAGCGGGAAACACGACCGTAGGTCGGTTTAAGGCCGGTGAGGTTGGTAAACGCGGCAGGCTGACGGATCGAGCCGCCGGTGTCGGTTGCCGTGGCGGCCGGCAGAAAGCGCGCGGCAACGGCGGCAGCTGAACCACCCGACGAACCGCCGGGCACGTGTTCCAGGTTCCACGGGTTTTTCACCGCGCCGTAGTAGCTCGACTCGTTGGCCGAACCCATGGCGAATTCGTCCATGTTGGTCTTGCCCAGGGTCACGGCCCCGGCGGTAGCCAGCTTGGACACCACGGTGGCGTCGTAGGGCGCCTTGAAGTTGTCGAGCATCTTCGAGCCGCAGCTGGTGCGAATGCCCTGGGTGCAGAACAAGTCTTTGTGGGCGATCGGTGCGCCCAGCAGCGCGCCATTTTCACCGTTGGCGCGACGCACGTCGGCGGCCTTGGCCTGGCTCAAGGCCAGCTCTTCGGTGAGGCTGATGAAGCTGTTGACCTTGGGGTCGAGCTCGGCGATGCGCGCAAGCAGGGTCTTGGTCAGCTCTTCGGAAGAAAACTTTTTATCGGCGAGACCGCGGGCGATCTCGGCCAGAGTCATGTGATGCATTGCAGGCTCTTTCCCTTTAGTCGATGACTTTCGGAACCAGATACAGGCCGTTTTCGACCGCTGGCGCGATGGACTGGTAGGCCTCGCGATTATTTCGCTCGGTCACAACGTCTGCACGCAGGCGCTGGCTGGCTTCCAGTGGGTGAGCCAGGGGCTCGATGCCGTCGGTATTGACGGCCTGCATTTGGTCAGCAAGCCCGAGAATGCTGTTCAAGGCTGCGGTGGTCTGTGGAAGATCGGCTTCATTCAGGCCAAGCGAGGCCAGATGAGCGATTTTTTCCACGTCGGAGCGTTCAAGCGCCATGGGATTCTCCAGTGGAAAACAGAACGGAGGGCGTCCGTGTGTTAGATTGTCGGAACACTACCGCATTTCTACGGTCATAAGGCCGCGATTGTGGGGGTTGGTGCACAGAAAGTCGGCCAATTTAGCACATTGGCGCCTTGCCCAAAATCCCTGTCGTTGTTAGAGTTTGCCGCACTTTTTTACCCACGCGTTGCCTAGGGTCCTTTCCCCATGTTCAAGAAACTGCGTGGCATGTTTTCCAGCGATCTTTCCATTGACCTGGGCACTGCCAACACCCTTATTTACGTGCGCGAGCGCGGTATCGTTCTGAATGAGCCATCGGTTGTGGCCATTCGGACCCATGGTAATCAGAAAAGTGTCGTTGCCGTTGGCACCGAGGCCAAGCGCATGCTCGGCCGAACACCAGGCAATATCGCTGCCATTCGTCCGATGAAAGACGGCGTGATCGCCGACTTCAGCGTCTGCGAGAAGATGCTGCAGTACTTCATCAACAAAGTTCACGAAAACAGTTTTCTGCAGCCCAGCCCTCGTGTGCTGATCTGCGTTCCGTGCAAGTCCACCCAGGTGGAGCGTCGTGCCATCCGTGAATCGGCCCTTGGTGCCGGTGCTCGCGAAGTGTTCCTGATCGAAGAACCCATGGCTGCCGCTATCGGCGCCGGTTTGCCGGTTGAGGAAGCGCGCGGTTCGATGGTGGTCGATATCGGTGGTGGTACCACTGAAATCGCCCTGATTTCCCTGAACGGTGTGGTGTATGCCGAATCCGTGCGCGTAGGCGGCGACCGCTTCGACGAAGCGATCATCACTTATGTACGCCGTAACTACGGCAGCCTGATCGGTGAATCCACTGCTGAGCGCATCAAGCAGGAAATCGGCACCGCTTACCCGGGCGGCGAAGTTCGCGAAGTCGATGTTCGCGGTCGCAACCTGGCCGAAGGCGTTCCACGTGCCTTCACCCTGAACTCCAATGAAGTGCTGGAAGCTCTGCAAGAGTCCCTGGCCACTATCGTTCAGGCTGTGAAGAGCGCCCTGGAGCAATCGCCGCCGGAACTGGCTTCCGACATCGCCGAGCGTGGCCTGGTGCTGACCGGTGGTGGCGCTTTGCTGCGTGACCTCGACAAGCTGCTGGCCCAGGAAACCGGTCTGCCGGTGATTGTTGCCGAAGACCCGCTGACCTGCGTCGCTCGTGGCGGTGGCCGTGCACTGGAAATGATGGATAAACACACCATGGACCTGCTCTCCAGCGAATAAGATTGCTTGGGTGGTTCATGCTTCGCCCGCAGGCAGCACTTTGCAGTGCTGCCTGTTGGCGTTTATCTTCTTCAATCTGCATCCAGGCCGGTTTGATGCCGTATGAATAAAGAGAACATTTGCCTGGGAGGAGCGGCTTATTAAACCGCTTTTCGCCAAAGGCCCCTCATTGGGCGTGCGCTTATTGGTGCTGGTCGTGCTTTCGGTCGCGCTGATGGTGGTCGATGCCCGCTTTGCACTGCTCAAGCCCGTGCGTAGCCAGATGTCGCTGGTGTTGATGCAGACTTACTGGATCACCGACCTGCCGCAACGTCTCTACCAGGGCGTGGCCAGCCAATTCGGCAGCCGCACCGAGCTGGTCGCCGAGAACGAAAAACTCAAGACTGAAAACCTGCTGCTGCAGGGGCGCATGCAAAAGCTGGCGGCCCTCACCGAGCAGAACGTTCGGCTGCGCGAGTTGCTCAATTCGTCCGCACTGGTGAACGAAAAGGTCGAGGTCGCCGAGTTGATCGGCATGGACCCCAACCCGTTTACCCATCGCATCATCATCAATAAGGGTGAGCGCGACGGTGTGGTCCTCGGTCAGCCGGTGCTCGACGCCCGTGGCCTGATGGGCCAGGTGGTTGAACTGATGCCTTACACCTCACGGGTATTGCTGCTCACGGACACAACCCACAGCATTCCCGTACAGGTCAACCGTAATGGCTTGCGTGCGATTGCCAGCGGCACAGGTAACCCGGAGCGCCTTGAATTGCGGCATGTGGCAGACACTGCCGACATCAAGGAAGGCGACCTGCTGGTCAGCTCCGGCCTGGGTCAGCGTTTCCCGGCGGGTTACCCGGTCGCGACGGTCAAGGAAGTGATCCACGATTCCGGCCAGCCATTTGCGATCGTCCGCGCCGTACCGACTGCCGCCCTGAACCGCAGCCGCTACCTGCTGTTGGTCTTCAGCGACAACCGTACCCCGGAAGAGCGCGTCAACGACGCCGCCCAGGCCCAGGAAGCAGAAGACAAGCAGAACGGCACTGCGCCGGTCATTCCTGCCACGGTGCCAAAACCAGCGTTCGTGGGGCCGCCTGCGCCCGCAGCCACCCCGGCAGCACCTGTGGCAACGCCGGCCAAGCCAGCAGTTCACAGCGCGCGTGCGGCCAAGCCGGTTGCAACCAAACCGCCTGTGTCGGCGCCCGCTGCCACCACCCCGGCGGCTAAACCGCCTGCCGCTGTGGCCCCGGCAACCCGTTCACCGGCCGCGGCCCCGGCAACCACGCGGCAGAGGGAGGAATAATGGCCGGTACTCATTCGCGCAATGGCTGGATCGTCTGGCTGACCTTCGCCATCGGCTTGCTGTTAAGCGTTTCGCCGCTGCCGCAATTCATGGAAATCCTGCGACCGCTCTGGCTCGCGTTGTTGCTTGCCTTCTGGTCGCTGACCCTGCCGCATAAAGTCGGGATGGTCACGGCGATGTGCCTGGGCTTGGCGGAAGACGTGCTCTATGGCACCTTGCTGGGCCAGAACGCATTGATCCTGACCCTGATTACGTTCCTGGTACTGTCACTGCAACAGCGACTGCGGATGTTCCCGATGTGGCAGCAGTGCCTGGTGATCCTGGTGATCTTCGGCCTGGCGCAGTTGGTGCAACTGTGGCTCAGCGCCTTGACCGGTAACCGTCAGCCAACCCTCGCGTTGGTGTTGCCAGCCCTGGTCAGTGCGCTGCTGTGGCCTTGGGTCAGTTTCGGTCTGCGTGGATTACGTCGTCGCTATAAAATCAATTGAATGGATTGCGAGGCTCTGCCTGGTTATCGAACCCTACAGGGAGAGTCTGGAATGAATTCGCTTTATCTGGCCTCGGGCTCCCCAAGGCGGCGTGAACTGCTGACCCAGATCGGTGTGCCATTCACCGTGGTCAGCGCCGCTATTGATGAAACTCCTCTTACAAACGAATCCGCCGTTGCCTACGTCGAGCGCCTTGCTCGGGGTAAGGCGACGGCGGGTTTTTCTGCGCTTGAACAACCCTCCGGCGTCTGTGTGCTGGGGGCCGACACTGCCGTCATCGTTGATGGTCAGATCTTGGGCAAGCCCGTGGATCAAGCGGATGCCCTGGCGATGTTGCTGGCTCTTTCCGATCGAGAACATGAAGTGCTCACCGCCATTGCCGTCACTGACGGCCAGCGCTGCGAAACTCGGTGTGTAAGCAGTCGCGTACGGTTTCGTGGGATTTGTGTCGAGGAGGCTACAACCTACTGGCACAGTGGTGAGCCACAGGACAAAGCCGGCGGCTATGCTATCCAAGGGCTGGGGTCGGTGTTCGTCGCCGGACTCAATGGCAGCTATTCCGCTGTGGTAGGCCTGCCGGTGTGCGAAACCGCGCAACTGCTTGGCCAATTCGGCATACCCTGTTGGCAAAACCTTACCGCGCGCTGAACGCCTTACTTGCGCGCCAAGCCTTAAGCGATCGGTCACTATTGTGAAAACGCCTGAACGAGACCCAGCCATGAGTGAAGAGATTCTGATCAATATCACGCCGATGGAATCGCGCGTGGCGGTGGTAGAAAACGGTGTTCTGCAAGAAGTGCACGTCGAGCGCACACAGAAGCGCGGGATCGTTGGCAACATCTATAAAGGCAAGGTTGTGCGCGTGTTGCCGGGGATGCAGGCGGCGTTCGTTGACATCGGCCTGGACCGTGCCGCTTTTATTCACGCTTCGGAAATTTCCCTGCGCGAAGGCCCTGCGGTCGAGAGCATCAGCGCGTTGGTGCATGAAGGACAGAGCCTGGTGGTGCAAGTCACCAAGGACCCTATCGGCTCCAAAGGCGCTCGCTTGACGACACAACTGTCAATTCCGTCGCGTTATCTGGTGTACATGCCGCGGACTGCCCACGTCGGCATTTCCTTGAAAATCGAAGATGAAGCCGAGCGCGAACGCCTGAAAAAGGTGGTCAGCGACTGCGTGGCCGCCGAAGGCATCAAGGAAGCCGGTGGTTTTATCTTGCGCACCGCCGCAGAAGGCGCCGGCGCCGATGAAATCCTGATGGACATCCGCTACCTGCGGCGTTTGTGGGACCAGATCGGAGCACAGATCAAAACCATCGGTGCGCCGAGCGTCATCTATGAAGACCTGGGCCTGGCCCTGCGCACGCTGCGTGACCTGGTCAGCCCGAAGATTGAGAAAATTCGCATCGACTCGCGGGAAACCTTCCAGCGCACCACGCAGTTTGTTGCCGAGCTGATGCCGGAAATTGCCGACCGCCTGGAGCACTATCCTGGTGAGCGGCCGATCTTCGACCTGTATGGCGTTGAAGACGAAATCCAGAAAGCCCTGGAGCGCAAAGTACCGCTCAAGTCCGGCGGCTATCTGGTGGTGGACCCGGCGGAAGCCATGACCACCATCGACGTCAACACCGGCGCATTTGTCGGCCATCGCAACCTTGAAGAAACCATTTTCAAGACCAACCTCGAAGCAGCCACCGCTATCGCGCGTCAGATGCGCCTGCGCAACCTGGGCGGCATCATCATCATCGACTTCATCGACATGGAAGACGAAGAACACCAGCGCCAAGTGCTGCGCACGCTCGAGAAGCAGCTTGAGCGCGATCACGCCAAGACCAATATCATCGGTATTACCGAACTGGGCCTGGTGCAGATGACCCGCAAACGCACCCGCGAAAGCCTTGAGCAAGTGCTGTGCGAACCTTGCAGCAGTTGCCAGGGGCGCGGCAAGTTGAAGACCCCGGAAACGGTTTGCTACGAGATCTTCCGGGAAATCTTACGGGAGGCGCGTGCTTACCAGGCCGAGGGTTACAGAGTGCTTGCCAACCAGAAAGTGGTCGATCGCTTGCTGGATGAGGAGTCGGGCAACGTTGCTGAACTGGAGGGGTTTATCGGACGCACGATTCGCTTTCAGGTCGAAACCATGTATTCCCAGGAACAATACGACGTGGTGCTGCTCTGATCCGCAATCGCTTTCTTTCTTCGAGACCGGCAGACCTTGATCTTCCGTCCG
Organism: Pseudomonas sp. AP19; assembly: GCF_001728855.1. Lineage (NCBI taxonomy): Bacteria > Pseudomonadati > Pseudomonadota > Gammaproteobacteria > Pseudomonadales > Pseudomonadaceae > Pseudomonas > Pseudomonas sp. AP19. Next base: position 19,501 of record NZ_LXJP01000042.1, read on the forward strand.
CTAATTGCCTTGAGGGTCGCCTGACATGGAGCGTCTGAAACGCTTTTTTGCCGCTTTGACCCGTTGGAGCCTGGGCGTGTGCGCCTTACTGCTGGTATTGGCGGCGGTGTACGTGAGCCTGGGTCGTGAGTTGGTCCCGCTGGTGGCCGAATATCGCGCCGAAATCGAAGCCAAGGCTCAGGCTGCGGTGGATGTGCCCCTGCAAATCGGCAGCCTGGAAGGGCGCTGGAGCGGCTTTGCGCCAGTATTGCTGGCCCATGACGTGATGGTCGGTGAAGGCAACAGCGCCTTGCGCCTGGATCAGGTCGAAGTGGTGCCGGATATCTGGGCCAGCCTCATGGCCCGTGAAGTGCGTATTGCTCATCTGGAAGTCAGCGGGTTGCAGTTGAGCGTCAAGGAAGACAAGGACGGCCACTGGGCACTTCAAGGTCTGCCGGTGCAGGACGACCAGCCGTTGGACCCGGAGCAGTTGCTGACACGCATGCAGATCGTCAAGCGTGTGTCGTTGCTGGACAGCCAGGTCACCCTGCAACCGTTCGGCGAGGCGCCGCTGACCCTGACCTACGTGGGCCTGAGCCTGCACAGCGGTGAGGCGCGCCAACGTCTGGACGCTCGCTTGACCCTGCCCGACGGCCAGCCGCTTGCCTTGAGCCTGCGTAGCCAAATTCGTGCAAGCCAATGGAAAGAGGGCGAAGTCGAGGCCTACCTCAGCCTGCCTCAAAGCGACTGGGCCAAATGGATTCCGGCCAAGCTGACCCAGCAATGGAAACTCACGCAATTGAAGGCGGGCGGGGAGTTCTGGCTGACGTGGGCCAAGGGCACCGTGCAAAGCGCTGTGGTGCGCCTCAATTCACCTCAGGTGAAGGGCAGCTACGCGGACCGTAAGCCGGTACATATCGAAAACCTCGCCCTCAACGCTTACCTGCAACGCAGTGATAGCGGCCTGAAGGTGCTGTTCGATTCGCTGGCGATGAACATCGGCGAGACCCGTTGGGAGTCGCAACTGCAATTGCAGCAAAGCCTGGCCACCGAAAAAGCACAGGAAACCTGGAAGCTTCAGGCCGATCGGTTGGACCTGACCCCGATTACGCCGTTACTGAATGCCCTGGCGCCGTTGCCGGAAGGGTTTGCCACCACCATCGAGCACCTGAAAGCCACAGGCCTGTTGCGCAATGTGCTGGTGGACTTCCGCCCGCAGGACACGACCGATCAGAAAGTCAGCTTCGCCGCCAACCTTGAGCGCATCGGCTTTGATGCGTACTTCGGCGCGCCGGCCGCACGTAACGTGTCCGGCAGCATCAGCGGTGACCTTGGCCATGGCGAGTTGCGCATGGACAGCAAGGACTTTTCCCTGCACTTGTACCCGATCTTCGCCAAGCCCTGGCAGTACATGCAGGCCAACGCGCGCCTGACATGGACGCTGGATAAAGAAGGCTTCACCCTGATCGCCCCGTATATCAAGGTGCTGGGCGAAGAGGGCAAGGTCGCCGCAGACTTCTTGATTCGCCTGCATTTCGACCATGCCCAAGAAGACTATATGGACCTGCGGGTCGGCATGGTCGATGGCGATGGGCGCTTCACCTCCAAATATCTGCCGGCGGTATTGAGCCCTTCGCTGGATGAATGGTTGCGCACGGCGATTCTCAAAGGTGCGGTGGATCAAGGTTTCTTCCAGTACCAGGGGTCGTTGAACCACGACGCGCTGCCCGCTGCGCGCAATATCAGCCTGTTCTTCAAGGTGCATGACGCCGAACTGGCATTCCAGCCGGGTTGGCCGCATGTGAGCAAAGTGAATGGCGAAGTGTTTGTCGAGGAGAGCGGTGTGCGTATCCTGGCCAGCAAGGGCCAGTTGCTCGACACCAAGGTCAAGGACGTCTATGTCAACATCCCACACGCGCCGGCCGGCAAGGACAGCCATCTGCTGATCACCGGAGGGTTTGCGGGTGGTTTGGGCGATGGCCTGAAAATCCTTCAGGACGCGCCGATAGGCACTGGCTCGACCTTCGCCGGTTGGAAAGGCGAGGGTGACCTGCAAGGCAAGCTGGATCTGGACATTCCTTTGGCCAAGGGCACCGAGCCCACTATTGTCGTGGACTTTCAGACTGACAAGGCCCGCCTGCAATTGGCGGAGCCGACTCTGGACCTGACCCAGCTCAAGGGCGATTTCCGCTTCGACAGCGCCAAGGGCCTGAGCGGCCAGAACATCTCGGCCAAGGCGTTCGATCGCCCCATCACTGCGCAGATCCTCGCCGACGGCAAGCCAGGTAGTCTTAGTACGCGGGTCATTGCCAAGGGCCAGGTCACGGTCAAGCGGCTGACGGACTGGTTGAAAATCAGCCAGCCGTTGCCGGTGTCCGGTGATATCCCTTACCAATTACAAGTGACCCTGGACGGCGCGGACAGCCAACTGATGGTCAGCTCCACTATGAAAGGCGTGGCGGTGGACCTGCCGGCGCCTTTTGGCATGCCCGCCAGCCAAGGCCGCGACAGTGTGTTCCGCATGACCTTGCAGGGCGCCGAGCGGCGTTACTGGTTCAGTTACGGCGAGCTGGCGAGTTTTACCTTTGCTGCGCCTGCGGACAAATTCAATGACGGCCGCGGGGAGCTGTTCCTCGGCAATGGTGATGCCGTGCTGCCTGCTGCCAAAGGCTTGCGGATTCGCGGTGTGCTTTCTGAGCTGGACATCGACCCGTGGAAAAAACTGGTCGACCGCTACGCAGGTAATGACCCCGGCGGGAGCGCCAAGCAACTGCTCAGTGGTGCGGACTTTAAGGTGGGCAAGCTGACCGGCTTTGGTACTCAGTTTGACCAAGTCAACTTGCAGCTTGACCGCAAGCCGACAGCCTGGGGTTTGCAGCTTGACAGTCAGCAGGCCAAAGGCACGGTAAATTTGCCGGACGCCAAAGGCGCGCCCATTGCGATCAATCTGCAGTATGTGAAATTACCGGCCGTAGACCCCACCGTTCAGGCGGACGAAAATGCGCCGGATCCATTGGCGGATATTGATCCCAAAGAGATTCCGGCACTCGATATTGCTATCAACCAACTGTTCCAGGGGCCTGACCTGGTGGGCGCCTGGTCGCTGAAGATTCGACCGACCGCCAAAGGCCTGGCCTTCAACAACCTGGACTTGGGCCTCAAGGGAATGCAGCTCAAAGGCGCCGGTGGCTGGGAGGGTGCGCCCGGTGCGAGCAGCAGTTGGTACAGGGGCCGCCTGGATGGCAAGAACATCGCCGATGTGCTCAAGGGCTGGGGCTTTGCGCCGACGGTAACCAGCGATGACTTCCACCTGGACGTGGATGGTCGTTGGCCGGGTTCGCCGGCGTGGGTCGGGCCCAAGCGTTTCTCCGGTAGCCTGGATGCCGCGTTCCGCAAGGGTCAGTTCGTTGAAGTGGAAGGTGGCGCCCAGGCCCTGCGGGTGTTTGGGTTGCTGAACTTCAACTCCATTGGCCGCCGTTTGCGCCTGGACTTTTCCGACTTGCTCGGCAAAGGCTTGAGTTATGACCGGGTCAAAGGTTTGCTGGCCGCCAGTGATGGTGTGTTTGTGACCCGTGAGCCGATCACCATGACGGGGCCTTCTACCAACCTGGAGCTCAATGGCACCCTGGATTTGGTGGCTGACCGTGTCGACGCCAAATTGCTGGTCACATTGCCGGTCACCAATAACCTGCCGATTGCCGCGCTGATTGTGGGGGCGCCGGCCATTGGTGGCGCATTGTTCCTGATCGACAAGCTGATCGGTGATCGTGTTTCGCGCTTCGCCAGTGTGCAATACAAAGTGGAAGGTCCTTGGAAGGATCCAAAAATCACCTTCGACAAGCCATTTGAAAAGCCAAACTGAGAGGCTGTGGAGTAGCATGGCCGCATGCCTTTTACGGAGTGTCGGCCTATGTCCTTTGCGGTAATTCAAATGGTCAGCCAGAGTGATGTGCTGGTCAACCTGGCACAGGCCCGACGCCTGCTGGAGCAAGCGGCGGCAGGTGGTGCGAAGCTGGCAGTTCTGCCTGAGAACTTCGCGGCCATGGGGCGTCGTGATGTGGCCGATATCGGCCGCGCTGAAGCGTTGGGCGACGGCCCGATCCTGCCATGGTTGAAACAGACTGCCCGCGACCTCACCTTATGGATAGTGGCCGGCACGTTGCCGCTGCCGCCCAAGGACCAACCTGACGCCAAGTCCAACGCCTGTTCGTTGCTGATCGATGATCGGGGTGAAATCGTCGCCCGTTACGACAAGCTGCACCTGTTCGATGTGGACGTAGCAGATGCGCGAGGGCGTTATCGTGAATCCGACGACTATGCTTTCGGGAGCAATGTGGTGGTGGCGGATACACCGGTGGGCCGCTTGGGCCTGACGGTGTGTTATGACTTGCGGTTCCCGGAGCTGTACAGCGAATTGCGCGCGGCGGGAGCTGAATTGATTACCGCGCCTTCGGCCTTTACGGCGGTGACCGGTGCCGCGCATTGGGATGTGCTGATCCGTGCGCGCGCCATTGAAACCCAGTGCTACCTGCTGGCGGCCGCTCAAGGCGGTGTGCACCCAGGCCCACGGGAAACCTTTGGCCACGCGGCAATTGTCGACCCTTGGGGGCGAGTGCTGGCGCAGCAGGATCAAGGCGAGGCGGTGTTGCTGGCCGAACGCGACAGCAGTGAACAGGCGTCGATACGGGCGCGCATGCCGGTGGTCAACCATCGGCGCTTTTTCTCGCAGGGCGCGCAGCGGCCTGCTTCGGAACGATGAATTTAAGGCCAAACCTATGAGCGAGTTGTTGTCCTCAGTCAGTGAACACCTCCTGGCACCCGGTGGCGTGACCATCGAAAGTTTGCAAACCGTGCTCGGTGATCTGGCCGGGCCGGGCATCGACGCGGCCGATCTGTATTTCCAGGGCCAGATTTCCGAGTCGTGGGCTCTCGAAGACGGCATCGTCAAGGAAGGCAGTTTCAACCTTGACCAAGGCGTCGGTGTGCGCGCGCAATCCGGTGAAAAGACCGGCTTTGCCTACAGCAACGCTATTACCCTTGAAGCCCTTGGCCTCGCTGCCCGTGCTGCGCGCTCGATTTCCCGTGCCGGCCAGAACGGCACGGTGCAGGCGTTCAGCACCCAGGACGTGGCCCAGTTGTACGCGCCGGATAACCCCCTGGAAGTGATCAGCCGTGCGGAGAAGGTCGACTTGCTCAAGCGTATCGACGCGGCCACCCGTGCCCTCGACCCGCGTATCCAACAAGTGACCGTGAGCATGGCCGGTGTGTGGGAGCGCATCCTTGTGGCGTCCACCGACGGCGGCCTGGCGGCGGATGTACGGCCGCTGGTGCGTTTCAATGTCAGCGTGATCGTCGAGCAGAACGGTCGCCGCGAGCGTGGCGGTCATGGTGGTGGTGGGCGTACCGACTACCGCTATTTCCTCGCTGAAGACCGTGCCATGGGCTATGCCCGTGAAGCGCTGCGTCAGGCATTGGTCAACCTGGAAGCCATTCCCGCGCCAGCCGGTACATTGCCGGTGGTGTTGGGCTCGGGCTGGTCCGGTGTGTTGCTCCATGAAGCCGTAGGGCACGGCCTGGAAGGCGACTTCAACCGCAAGGGCAGTTCGGCCTACAGTGGGCGCATGGGCGAGATGGTCGCCTCCAAGCTGTGCACCATTGTCGATGACGGCACCCTGGCCGGTCGCCGTGGCTCGCTGAGCGTCGACGACGAAGGTACGCCGACCGAGTGCACCACGCTGATTGAAAACGGCGTGCTCAAGGGCTACATGCAAGACAAACTCAACGCCCGCCTGATGGGAGTGGCCCGCACCGGTAACGGCCGTCGCGAGTCTTACGCGCACTTGCCGATGCCACGCATGACCAACACCTACATGCTCGGTGGCGAAAGCGACCCGGCAGAAATCATTGCCTCGGTAAAACGCGGGATCTACTGCGCCAACCTCGGCGGCGGCCAGGTGGATATCACCAGCGGTAAGTTTGTGTTCTCCACCAGCGAGGCGTACCTGATCGAAGACGGCAAGATTACCGCGCCGGTCAAAGGGGCGACGTTGATTGGTAACGGGCCGGAAGCCATGAGCAAGGTGTCGATGGTCGGTAACGACCTTTCGCTGGACAGCGGCGTGGGCACGTGCGGCAAGGATGGGCAGTCAGTGCCGGTCGGCGTTGGTCAGCCTACCTTGAAGATTGATGCGATCACCGTGGGTGGCACGGGCTCGTAAGTGCCGGAGCTTCGGGTGGCGAGGACCGCCACCCGGGGAAGAGGATCAACGCAGGCCGCGTTGAGTCTCGTCCAGCTCACGGATGTACTTGAAAATTTTACGGCTGGTGGCCGGAGCCTTGTTTTGCGCCACTTCGTGCTGGGCCTGACGGATCAGGGAGCGCAGTTGCTGGCGGTCCGCGTCCGGATAGTCCACTACGAATTTCTCCAGCACCGCGTCATCGCCCGAGATCAGGCGGTCACGCCAACGTTCCAGGTTATGGAAGCGTTCGTTGTACTGGCGAGTGGAGGCATCCAGTTGATCGAGCAAGGTCAGAATGGCGTCAGTGTCCTGATCGCGCATCAGTTTGCCGATAAACATGATGTGCCGTTTACGCGCGATATTCGCGGTGTGCTTAGGTGCATCCGCCAGAGCCCGGCGCATTTCGTCGGTCAGTGGCAGTTTTGCAATCAAGTCCGGCTTGAGCGTTGTAAGGCGCTCGCCGAGGTCAACCAGAGCATGCAGCTCGCGTTTGACCTGGGTTTTGCTTTTCTCCCCATCGAGGGAGTCGTCGTAAGAATCAACCATGGTGGCAGTCCGCAAAGAAACGCCGCCATGATAACCAGTCGGGGGCCGCTTGTCCGGCCCGGTCGCTCGATGGCCTTAACCGAAAGCAGAATTTGAGTGGAGAAAACCATGAGTGCAGCCCAAAGCGTCGGTCCGCAAGCGTTACCGGCACTGCAGGAACAAGTCGAGCAGATCCTTGCCGAGGCCAAGCGCCAGGGGGCCAGTGCCTGTGAAGTGGCGGTGTCGCTGGAGCAGGGGCTGTCGACGTCGGTACGCCAGCGGGAAGTGGAAACCGTGGAGTTCAACCGCGACCAGGGGTTTGGCATCACATTGTATGTGGGGCAGCGCAAAGGGTCGGCCAGTACCTCGGCCAGTGGGCCGGAAGCGATTCGCGAGACCGTCGCGGCGGCGTTGGCCATTGCCAAGCACACCTCCGAAGATGAATGCTCGGGCCTGGCAGATAAAGCGCTGATGGCCAAGGATTTAAAGGACTTCGATCTTTTTCACGCTTGGGATATCACACCCGAACGGGCAATCGAACTGGCGCTGACTTGCGAAGCGGCGGCCTTTGATGCCGATGCCCGCATCAAAAACGCCGACGGCACCACGCTGAGCACACATCAAGGCTGTCGCGTCTATGGCAATAGCCATGGTTTTATCGGCGGTTATGCCTCGACTCGCCATAGCTTGAGCTGTGTGATGATCGCTGAAGCCAATGGCCAGATGCAGCGCGACTATTGGTATGACGTCAGTCGCCAGGGCGAATTGTTGGCCGACCCGGTCAGCATCGGCCAGCGCGCCGCGCAACGTGCAGCAAGCCGCCTGGGCGCCCGTCCGGTACCGACTTGCGAAGTCCCTGTGCTGTTTGCGGCGGAACTGGCCGGTGGTTTGTTCGGCAGTTTCCTGGGCGCGATTTCCGGCGGTAATCTGTACCGCAAGTCTTCGTTTCTTGAAGGCGCTATTGGCCAGAAACTGTTTCCTGAGTGGTTGACCATCGATGAACGTCCGCACCTGATGCGTGCCATGGGCAGTTCAGCGTTCGACGGTGATGGCCTGGCCACTTATGCCAAGCCATTTGTCGAGAAGGGCGAGCTGGTGTCCTACGTACTGGGCACGTACGCCGGCCGCAAGCTTGGCCTGCCAAGCACTGCCAACTCCGGTGGCGTGCACAACCTGTTCGTCACCCATGGCGACGAAGATCAGGCGGCGCTGTTGCGTCGTATGGGCCGCGGCTTGCTGGTCACCGAATTGATGGGCAGTGGCCTGAATATGGTTACCGGTGATTATTCACGCGGCGCGGCAGGTTTCTGGGTGGAAAACGGTGAAATTCAATTCGCCGTTCAGGAAGTCACCATTGCCGGCAATATGCGCGATATGTTCAAGCAGATCGTCGCGGTGGGTAATGACCTGGAACTGCGCAGCAACATTCGCACGGGTTCTGTACTGATCGAACGGATGACCGTCGCCGGCAGCTAACCCCTCCGACGCTTAACGAAAAGGCGCGCCATCTTCTCGATGGCGCGCCTTTTTTTATGGCTGAGCCATGAGCGGATTAACCTGCTGCTCTTGTTTTGATTCTTAATATCAATTAATAATAAATCTCATTATCGAATGAGTGTGGATCATGAGTTCTGTCCTGCATGAGGATCCGTACCTTGAGAGCTGGCGCTGGATGAGTCGTCAGATTCGCTGCGGCCTCGATCCCAATGAACCTCGCCTGATTGAACATTACCTCAATGAGGGCCGATACCTGGCGTGCTGCACCGCGACCCACCCATGGACGATTGCTGAAACGTCATTCCGCCTGCTGATCGACACCGCCAGCGACATCGCCTTGCCCTGGCACTGGCGATCCCTGTGCCTGGACCAGGCGTGGCGTCCATTGCGCGACCTGGAAAATCTTTCCCACTGCGCCTGCCGCCTCAAGCGCTGGCAGACCTTTGCCTGGCAATTGGCAACCTGCGAATTGCTGCCGTCTATTTCTCACTCCGACCTGGTGCAAGGATCTTCCGATGAGTAATACCCGTATCGAACGCGACAGCATGGGCGAACTGCAAGTGCCTGCCGAGGCCTTGTATGGTGCGCAAACCCAGCGCGCGGTGAATAATTTCCCGATCAGCAGCCAACGCATGCCGGCGCAATTCATTCGCGCACTGATCCTGGCCAAAGCCGCCGCAGCCAAGGCTAACGTCGACCTCAAGCAAATCAGCGAAGGGCAGGGCAAGGCCATTGTCGACGCTGCCCAAGGCTTACTTGAAGGCGATTTCATGCCGCACTTCCCGGTGGATATCTTCCAGACCGGCTCCGGCACCAGCTCCAACATGAATGCCAACGAAGTGCTTGCGACCCTGGCCAGCCGCTTGCTGGGCGAGCCGATCAACCCCAACGACCACGTGAATTGCGGCCAAAGCAGCAATGACATCATTCCGACCACCATTCACGTCAGCGCAGCGCTGGTCTTGCACGAACACACCCTGCCGGCCCTGCTGCACCTGGTTCAGGTGATCGAACACAAGGCCGAACAAGTCCACCCGTTCATCAAGACCGGCCGTACGCACTTGATGGACGCGATGCCCGTGCGCATGAGCCAGGTGCTCAATGGCTGGGCGCAACAGCTCAAGGCCAATATCGCTCACTTGCAGGACCTGCTGCCGAGCTTGCAGGCGTTGGCCCAGGGCGGCACGGCGGTCGGCACCGGGATCAACGCACACCCGGAATTTGCGGCCCGCTTCAGCCAACACCTGAGCAGCCTCACCGGCGTGAAATTCACGCCAGGCAAAAACCTGTTCGCGTTGATCGGTTCCCAGGACACCGCCGTCGCCGTCTCCGGCCAACTGAAAGCCACCGCCGTGTCGCTGATGAAAATCGCCAACGACTTGCGTTGGATGAACTCCGGCCCATTGGCCGGGCTCGGTGAAATCGAACTGGAAGGCCTGCAGCCAGGCTCTTCGATCATGCCGGGAAAGGTCAACCCGGTGATCCCGGAAGCGACCGCCATGGTCGCCGCCCAAGTTATCGGCAATGACACGGTCATTACCGTCGCCGGCCAGTCCGGCAACTTCGAACTGAACGTGATGTTGCCGATCATCGCCCAGAACCTGCTCAGCAGCCTTGAGTTGCTGGCCAACGCCAGCCGGCTGTTGGCTGATAAGGCGATCGCCAGCTTCAAGGTCAACGAAGCCAAGCTCAAGGAAGCGCTGTCGCGTAACCCGATTCTGGTCACTGCACTTAACCCGATCATTGGTTACCAAAAAGCCGCTGAAATTGCCAAGAAGGCTTATCAGCAAGGCCGCCCGGTGATTGATGTCGCCCTCGAGCACACCGACTTGCCACGTAGCCAACTGGAAATCCTGTTGGATCCGGAAAAACTCACGGCCGGCGGCGTGTAATCACCGACTCTGCTTTGGAGGTTCACCATGGAGCATTGGAAACGCACGATCGAACGGGCCAATCGTTGCTTTATGGCGGGCGAGCTGGTCGATGCTCGTGAGGCCTATTTGCAAGCCCTGGCCTTGGCTCAAGTGCTGTTCGAGCGCTGGGCGGATGCCGACGAAGCAGTGGCGGCTTGCGTCATTTCCCATCACAACCTGGCGGACCTGCACCTGCGTCTGAACCAGCCGGAGGAAAGCGCGGAATACCTTTGTGCCATTCACCAGCGGCTGTTGCAGACCCTGCAGGACCCGCGCCTGAGCCCGCAATTGCGCGAGGCGGCGCTGCGCCAGAGCAGCAAGACCTATGTCGAACTGTTGAACTTCATCAGCGATCACGGCGAATACCCGCGTACCCATCGCCTGCTTGGCGGCACTGCGGTGCAACCGATCACTCCACACTACGGCGCACATTGATATGACTTACACCTTGCCTGCTTTGCCCTACGCCTATGACGCCCTGGAACCGCACATCGATGCGCAGACCATGGAAATCCACTACACCAAACACCATCAGACCTATATCAATAACTTGAATGCTGCAGTCGAGGGCACTGAATTCTCGGGCTGGCCGGTTGAGAAGCTGGTTTCAAGCGTGCAGCAACTACCGGAAAAACTGCGCGCCGCCGTGATCAACCAAGGCGGGGGGCATGCTAACCACTCGCTATTCTGGGCGGTGATGTCGCCAAAAGGCGGAGGTAAACCCGAAGGCGTGCTGGGCAAAGCCATCGATGAACAGTTGGGCGGCTTCGACAGTTTCAAGGAGGCCTTTACCAAGGCTGCATTGACGCGTTTCGGCAGCGGCTGGGCCTGGTTGAGCGTTACCCCGCAAAAGACCCTGGTGGTGGAAAGCAGTGGCAACCAGGACAGCCCGCTGATGAGCGGCAACACGCCGATCCTCGGCCTGGACGTGTGGGAACACGCTTACTACCTGCGCTACCAGAACCGTCGCCCGGAATACATCAACGCCTTCTACAGCGTCATCCATTGGCCGGAAGTCGCCGCACGCTACCAGGCCGCCGTGGCCTGACATTTATCTATAACAAGATCTAAGGCCGACTATGGGCACTGAAACGCTGGCGATCAGCAGCGGGCGAATGTTTCGTTATGCGTTTGGCTCGCTGCTGCTGTTGGCAGGGACTGCATTGCTGGTGGCGCAAGGGCTGAGCTGGTTGGACCTTGAGCCGCGTATCTTGCGTGCCTTGCAGGGCGGCGCGATCTGCGCGCTCGGCACGGCGCTGGGTGCGGTGCCGGTGTTGGTGATTCGCCGGATGCCGGTGGCACTGAGTGATACCTTGCTGGGCTTTGGGGCCGGGGTAATGCTGGCGGCGACGGCTTTTTCGCTGATCGTGCCGGGCATTGCTGCCGCGCAAGGCCTTGGGCTTTCGCGTTGGGGCGCCAGTGGTTTGATCAGCTTCGGGATTATGCTCGGGGCATTCGGTCTTTACCTGGTCGACCGCAAGGTATCGGGCGCCAGCCCGGAGATGCGGGTGGGCACGCCGGGTCAACCGGTGATTCCCCCGCGTATCTGGCTATTTGTGTTTGCCATCATTGCCCACAACATTCCGGAAGGCATGGCGGTAGGTGTTTCGGCCGGTGGCGGAATGCCGGATGCCGACAGCTTGGCCATGGGGATTGCCCTGCAGGACGTGCCGGAAGGTTTGGTGATCGCGCTGGTCTTGGCCGGGGCGGGCATGTCGCGAGTCAAGGCGTTCTTGATCGGTGCCGCGTCGGGCTTGGTCGAGCCGGTGTTTGCCGTGCTGTGTGCATGGCTGGTGAGCCTGGCGGAGGTTTTGTTGCCGTTAGGGCTCGCGTTGGCGGCGGGGGCGATGTTGCTGGTGGTGACTCACGAAGTTATCCCCGAGTCGCGCCGTCATGGTCACGAAAAGCTTGCCAGCCTGGGCTTGTGCATCGGGTTCTGTTTGATGATGGTGATGGATACTGCTTTAGGGTGAGGCCATTGCAGCCTCACACCCGCCGTAAAGGGTGAGTTTACTCGCCCTCATCAAAGAAGTTATTGATCAGCTTTACCAGCGCGTCCATCGCTTCCTGCTCTTGTTCGCCTTCCGTCTTCAAATGAATCTTGGTGCCCTTGCCGGCGGCCAGCATCATCATGGCCATGATGCTTTTACCGTCTACCATGGATTCCGGCGTTCGCCCTGCGCGGATCTGGCAGGGGAACTGCCCGGCGACGCCGACGAATTTGGCGGAGGCTCGGGCATGCAAACCCAGCTTGTTGATGATTTCAATTTCCAGAGCGGGCATCGCGGGGGTGTTCCTTTCAGCTAAGGTCGCGGTGGCGAACCTGGACGTTCTTGAGGGTTTGTTGCAGCACCTGGCCCAGGCGCTCGGTCAGGTACACCGAGCGATGGTGGCCGCCGGTGCAGCCGATGGCAATGGTGACATAAGCCCGGTTGCTTGCCGCAAAGCGCGGTAACCATTTGAGCAGGTAGCTGGAGATGTCCTGGAACATCTCCTCGACATCCGGTTGCGCAGCCAAGTACTCGGCCACCGGCTGATCAAGGCCGGACTGATCACGCAGTTCCGGCTTCCAGTAAGGATTGGGCAGGCAGCGCACATCAAACACCAGATCGGCATCCACCGGCATCCCACGCTTGAAGCCAAACGACTCGACCAGAAATGCGGTGCCAGGCTCTGGCTGGTTCAGCAAGCGCAGCTTGATGGCATCCCGCAATTGATACAGGTTCAGGCCGGTGGTGTTGATCTTGAGGTCGGCCAGATCGATGATCGGTCCCAGCAGCGTGGTCTCGTCCTCGATGGCTTCGGCCAGCGAGCGGTGAGGGCTGCTGAGGGGGTGGCGGCGACGGGTTTCGGAAAAACGCTTGAGCAGTGTCTCCTCATCGGCGTCCAGGTACAGCACATCGCAATTGATATGCTTGGCGCGTACTTCCTCAAGCAATTGCGGAAAGCGCTGAAGATGGCTGGGCAGGTTGCGGGCGTCAATCGAGACGGCAACCAGGGGCTGCGCCAGCTCGGTGTGGATCAATGCACGTTCCGCCAACTCCGGCAGCAAACCGGCGGGCAGGTTGTCGATGCAATAAAAACCGTTGTCCTCAAGGACGTTGAGGGCGGTGCTTTTACCCGAGCCGGAGCGGCCGCTGACGATGATCAAACGCATGATTACTGCCCGTTTTGTTCATCCAGGACAACCTGATAGAGCGCCTCGTTGCTGTCGGCGCTGCGCAGTTTGTCGCGTACTTCCTTGCGGTCGAGCATGCTGGCGATCTGCCGGAGCAGTTCCAGGTGCGCATCGGTGGCGGCTTGCGGGACCAGCAGCACGAAGAGCAGGTCAACCGGGGCGCCGTCGATGGCGTCGAAATCGATGGGGGCGTCTAGGTGCAGCAGGGCACTGACTGGAGACTCACAGCCTTGCAGGCGGCAGTGAGGAATCGCGATGCCGTTGCCAAAGCCAGTAGAACCTAGCTTTTCACGGGCGATCAGAGCCTCAAAGACAGCTTGCGTATCCAGGTCGGGCACTTCACGGCCGATCAGATTGGCAATTGTTTCGAGGGTTTTCTTTTTGCTGCCGCCCGGCACGTTCACCTGGGAACGGCCGGGGGTCAGGATGGTTTCAAGTCGAATCATGGGTGGGGAGTGTTAGCGGCCAGTGCCTTGAAGAAGGCTCTGCTGCTTTTCCTTATGCTTTTTAAGTTGGCGGTCAAGCTTGTCAGTCAAGGCATCGATCGATGCATACATGTCTTCATGCTCGGCATTGGCGACCACTTCGCCACCGGGTATCTGCAAGGTCGCTTCAATTTTCTGCTGAAGCTTATCGACCTTCATGATGACCTGCACATTGGTGATCTTGTCGAAATGACCCTCGAGTCGTTTCAGCTTCTGCTCGACATATTCGCGCAATGGAGGGGTGACTTCTACATGGTGTCCACTGATGTTGACTTGCATACAGCTTCTCCTTCGTTGCCAGTGCATAAAGCGACAGGCAAAAGCGCCTGCCACTGGAACGCTATGGCCCGCCCGTCACATCAAACGCTTACGCTCGCTGGAAGGCGCGATCCCGAGGGACTCGCGGTACTTGGCGACGGTTCGACGGGCGACCTGAATGCCTTGTGCCTCCAGTAAACCAGCGATCTTGCTGTCACTCAACGGCTTTTTCTGATTTTCCGCGGCAACCAGTTTTTTAATGATCGCGCGGATCGCCGTGGACGAGCATTCGCCGCCTTCGGAGGTACTTACGTGGCTGGAGAAAAAGTATTTCAGCTCATAAATACCCCGTGGGGTATGCATGAATTTCTGCGTGGTTACCCGGGAAATCGTCGATTCATGCATGCCAACCGCCTCAGCGATATCGTGCAGGACCAAGGGTTTCATGGCCTCGTCACCATATTCGAGGAAGCCGCGCTGGTGCTCGACGATCTGAGTGGCCACTTTCATCAGGGTTTCGTTGCGGCTTTGCAGGCTCTTGATGAACCAGCGCGCTTCCTGCAACTGATTGCGCATGAAGGTGTTATCGGCACTGGTGTCGGCACGGCGCACAAAACCTGCGTATTGCGGGTTGACGCGCAGGCGAGGCACCGACTCCTGGTTCAGTTCCACCAGCCAACGCTCGTTGTCTTTGCGCACGATTACATCGGGAACGACGTATTCGGCTTCGCTGGACTCGATCTGCGAGCCCGGGCGGGGGTTAAGGCTCTGTACCAGCTCGATGACCTGGCGCAGGTCGTCTTCCTTGAGCTTCATGCGGCGCATCAACTGGCTGTAGTCGCGGCTGCCCAGCAGGTCGATGTAGTCGGTGACCAGGCGCTGGGCTTCGGCGAGCCACAGGGTCTTGGCGGGCAGCTGGCGCAGTTGCAGCAACAGGCACTCGCTCAGTGTGCGGGCGCCGATGCCGGCGGGCTCGAACTGCTGGATGCGGTGCAGGACGGCTTCGATTTCGTCCAGTTCGATGTCCAGTTCCGGATCGAAAGCCTCAAGGATCTCTTCGAGCGTCTCGTCGAGGTAACCCTGGTTATTGATGCAGTCGATCAGGGTCACGGCGATCAGGCGATCGGTGTCGGACATCGGCGCCAGGTTCAATTGCCACAGCAAATGGCTCTGCAGGCTTTCGCCGACGGAGGTGCGGGTGGTGAAGTCCCACTCGTCATCATCATTGCTGGGCAGGCTGCTGGCGCTGGTCTGGTAAACGTCTTCCCAGGCGGTGTCCACCGGAAGCTCGTTGGGAATGCGTTCGTTCCATTCGCCTTCCTCAAGGTTGTCCACCGTAGGGGCGGTTTCCTGATAGGAAGGTTCCTGCACGTCGGAGTTGGGTTTTTGCTCGATGTTGTCGGCCAGCGGGTCTGCATTATCGAAGTCGTCGCCTTCTTCCTGGCGTTCGAGCATCGGATTGGACTCCAGGGCCTCCTGGATTTCCTGTTGCAGGTCCAGGGTCGACAATTGGAGCAGGCGGATGGCCTGTTGCAGCTGCGGTGTCATCGTCAGCTGCTGGCCCATTCTCAGGACTAGCGATGGTTTCATGGCAGGGGCTTAACACCTTATTCGCCGGCGCAATGCGCCATCCACGACAGGGCGCGTGAGCGCCAAACATAAGCAAATTATATGCCTGATGTCGGGGGCTTTGCCTAGAGCGCGGTAACAATAAAAAACCAGAGGTTTTTATTGACTCCCGCGCGCTTTGGCGAACGGCCAGACACCACAGTGCTTACAGGCGGAACTCGTGGCCCAGGTACACTTCCTTGACCAGTTCGTTGGCCAGGATGGTGGCGGAGTCGCCTTCGGCGATCAGCTGGCCATCGTTGACGATATAAGCCGTTTCACAGATATCGAGGGTCTCACGGACGTTGTGGTCGGTGATCAATACACCGATACCCTTGGCCTTGAGGTGATGGATGATCTGCTTGATATCGCCGACCGAGATCGGGTCGACACCGGCGAAGGGTTCATCCAGCAGGATGAATTTCGGCGCGGTGGCCAGGGCGCGGGCGATTTCCACACGACGACGTTCACCACCGGACAAGCTCATGCCGAGGTTGTCGCGGATGTGGTTGATATGGAATTCCTGCAGCAGGCTTTCCAGCTCTTTGCGGCGGCCGTCACGGTCGAGTTCCTTGCGGGTCTCGAGGATCGCCATGATGTTGTCTGCTACCGACAATTTGCGGAAGATCGACGCTTCCTGGGGAAGATAGCCGATACCTGCGCGTGCACGACCGTGCATCGGCTGGTTGCTGACGTCCAGGTCGTCGATCAAGACACGGCCCTGATCCGCCTGGACCAGGCCGACAATCATATAGAAGCACGTGGTCTTGCCGGCGCCGTTGGGGCCAAGCAAGCCAACGATCTGGCCGCTGTCGATCGATAAACTGACGTCGCGTACGACCTGACGGCTTTTATAAGCTTTGGCCAGATGCTGGGCTTTCAGGGTTGCCATTAGTTCGCCTTCTTCGCAGCGGGGTTGGGCGCAGGCTGGGCGGCGCCTTCTTTCTGCTTCGGCTGGATAACCATGTCGATGCGCGGCTTCGGAGTGCCGATCTTCGCGCCAGTGGCACGACCGGCCTGGGCGATCTGCTTCACCGTGTCATAGGTGATTTTTTCACCGTCTGTGGTGTTGCCATCGCTGCTGACAACCCTGGCCTGGTCGATCAGGATGATGCGATTCTGCTGGGCGTGGTACTGGATGGTCCTGCCATAGCCCTTGATCGGGGCTGGGTCCGTAGCCGCCTGCTTCTGTTCGAAGTAAGCCAGGTTGCCCACCGAGGTCACCACGTCAATGTCGCCACCCGGCGTACGCGTGAGCGTCACCGTGTTGCCGGTGATTTTCATCGAGCCTTGGGTGATGATCACGGCGCCCGTATAGGTCGCAACACCTTGCTTGTCATCCAGCTGAGCGTCGTCAGCCTGAATGTGGATCGGTTGCTGGCTATCGTTCGGCAGAGCCCAGGCGCTCACGCTTCCCAGTGCTGCGCCCAGACCGAGCAAAATAGGGAGGGTTTTAACGAGCCTCATACTGTCCTCTTACGTTCGATAGCAGGTGTATCCTGCTTTCTTTCAAATACGCTTTCATTCCCTTGCCAGTCGATACACCGCCAGCGCCGTCGATTCTAACGTCTTGCTCGGTCTGCGCATATTGCTGTTGTGGGAAAACGGTCATGCGACTACTGGTAATAATGGTGTCGCGCTTCTTCTCGTCAGTACGTGCAACACGTACCGAGTCGATCAGTTCTACCTGGGTACCGTCCGAGTTGACTTCGCCACGCTTGCTGGTGACGTGCCACGGGTAGTCGGTGCCCTTGTAGAGATTCAGGTCGGGATTGGTCAGCAGGCTGACGTCCGTAGCCTTGAGGTTCTCAACTTTATCGGCGGTCATTTCGTACTGAACCTTGCCATCAGGCAGGAACTGTATGGTATGGGCGTTGAGAGCGTAATAGGCGATAGCGCTGTCGTCGACGGCCACTACAGGCTTGTCGAGAAAGCGCTCCGGGCTGATATTCCAGTAGCCCACCGCCAGGAACAGCGCGGCGATGACCCCGAATAGCAGGAAGTTGCGAATCTTTTTGCTCAGCATAAAACGCTCTATAGGTAGGCGGCGTGGGCCGCTTCAAGACTGCCCTGGGCACGCAGGATCAATTCGCAGAACTCGCGGGCGGCACCCTCACCGCCACGTGCGGTCGTGATGCCATGGGCGTGTTCGCGAACAAAAGCCGCCGCATTGGCGACGGCCATGCCCAGGCCCACCCGGCGAATAACCGGCAGGTCAGGCAGATCGTCACCCAGATAGGCAACCTGCTCATAGCTTAGGTTGAGTTGGCCAAGAAGCTCGTCCAGAACCACCAGTTTATCCTCGCGGCCCTGATACAGGTAAGGAATCCCCAAGTTTTGTGCGCGGCGTTCCACAACCGGTGTCTTTCGACCACTGATAATGGCTGTTTGCACACCGGCGGCCATCAACATTTTGATGCCCTGGCCGTCGAGTGTGTTGAAGGTCTTGAATTCGCTGCCATCTTCGAGAAAGTACAGGCGGCCATCGGTCAGCACGCCATCAACGTCGAAAATCGCCAATTTGATGTTTTTACCGCGTTGCAACAGGTCGCTGGTCATTTACATCACTCCCGCACGCAGCAAGTCGTGCATGTTCAGGGCGCCAATCGGGCGGTCGTCGCTATTGACCACCACCAGCGCGCCAATCTTGTGGTCTTCCATGATCTTCAGCGCTTCGGCGGCAAGCATCTCTGGGCGTGCAGTCTTGCCGTGTGGCGTCATGACCGCATCAATAGTGGCGGTGTGGATATCGATCGTGCGGTCCAGGGTGCGGCGCAGGTCGCCGTCGGTGAACACCCCGGCCAAACGCCCATCAGCCTCCAGGATCACGGTCATGCCCAGGCCTTTGCGGGTCATTTCCATCAGCGCGTCCTTCAGCAAGGTGCCGCGCTGCACGTGAGGCAGCTCGTCGCCCGAATGCATGACGTTTTCCACTTTGAGCAGCAGTCGACGACCCAGGGCGCCGCCCGGGTGCGAAAACGCGAAGTCCTCAGCGGTAAAGCCGCGCGCTTCCAGCAGGGCCACGGCCAGGGCATCGCCCATGACCAGCGCGGCGGTGGTGGAGGAGGTCGGTGCCAGGTTCAACGGGCAGGCCTCGTGGGCAACGTGAACATTCAGGTTCACTTCGGCAGCCTTGGCCAGCGTCGACTCCGGATTGCCGGTGAGGCTGATCATTTTAATGCCCAGACGCTTGATCAGCGGCAGCAGGGTCACGATTTCGTTGGTGGTGCCGGAGTTAGACAGTGCCAGGATGATGTCATCCTTGGTGATCATGCCCATGTCGCCGTGGCTGGCTTCGGCCGGGTGCACGAAAAAAGCCGTGGTCCCGGTACTTGCCAGGGTGGCGGCGATCTTGTTGCCGACGTGGCCGGATTTGCCCATGCCGACCACGACAACGCGGCCCTTGCTGGCCAGAATCATCTCGCATGCACGTACGAAATCTGCGTCGATATGGGCCAGCAAACCTTCTACGGCTTCAAGCTCGAGGCGGATGGTGCGTTGTGCGGATTGAATAAGCTCGCTGGATTGGCTCATGTCTTAAATCGTATAGCCTGACGAAAAGGCGGCGATTATAGCGGTAATGATCAATTCCCTCACGCTAGTTCGTCAGGCTTTATTCGGCAGGTGCCTGAGTTTCATGCTCGGCAGCGTTTTTTTCCCTGTCCCGAATCTGAACGAGGGCTGTTCCGGCCTTGGGGGCTCTGCACCAGCAGTGATATAGTTCGCCGCCAGTTCGGTCCGCCCAACCCATGGCGCTAACTATTGCACATACGTTGCAAACGAAAGTCGCATACATGGTGTCTGAGTGAAAGGCTGCATCCC
Organism: Pseudomonas sp. AP19; assembly: GCF_001728855.1. NCBI lineage: Bacteria > Pseudomonadati > Pseudomonadota > Gammaproteobacteria > Pseudomonadales > Pseudomonadaceae > Pseudomonas > Pseudomonas sp. AP19. The sequence continues at coordinate 39,005 of NZ_LXJP01000042.1, forward strand.
AAGGAGATTAGATGAGTGCCGATAACGCCTACGCGGTCGAGCTGAAGGGCCTTACCTTCAAGCGCGGGACGCGCAGCATCTTCAATAACGTCGATATTCGCATTCCCCGCGGCAAGGTCACGGGCATCATGGGGCCTTCCGGTTGCGGCAAGACCACACTGTTGCGTCTGATGGGCATGCAATTGCGTCCCAGCGCCGGCGAAGTGTGGGTCAACGGTCAGAACCTGCCGACATTGTCGCGCAGCGATCTGTTCGATGCGCGCAAGCACATGGGAGTGCTGTTCCAGAGTGGCGCACTGTTCACCGACCTCGACGTGTTCGAAAACGTGGCGTTTCCGCTGCGGGTGCACACCCAGCTGTCAGATGAAATGATTCGTGACATTGTCTTGTTGAAACTGCAGGCCGTGGGCCTTCGTGGTGCCGTCGACCTGATGCCTGACGAGTTGTCGGGCGGCATGAAGCGTCGTGTCGCCCTGGCGCGAGCCATCGCCCTCGATCCGCAGATCCTCATGTATGACGAGCCGTTCGTGGGCCAGGACCCGATCGCCATGGGCGTGCTGGTGCGCCTGATTCGCCTGCTCAACGATGCGTTGGGGATCACCAGTATCGTGGTGTCGCACGACCTGGCCGAAACCGCGAGCATTGCCGACTACCTTTATGTAGTCGGCGATGGTCAGGTGCTGGGGCAGGGCACGCCTGAAGAGCTGATGAACGCTGACAACCCGCGCATTCGCCAATTCATGACCGGCGATCCCGATGGCCCGGTGCCTTTTCATTTTCCGGCAGCGGACTACCGCTCAGATCTTCTGGGGAAGCGCTGATGCGCAAGACATCTTTAATCGAGAAGGTTCGCCTTTTCGGTCGCTCCGGTATCGACTTGGTCGAAGTGCTGGGGCGTTCGACGATTTTCCTGTTTCATGCATTGCTTGGTCGCGGCGGGATTGGCGGTGGCTTCGGCCTGCTGCTCAAGCAGCTGCACTCGGTGGGCGTGATGTCCCTGGTCATCATCGTGGTTTCCGGGATTTTCATCGGCATGGTGCTGGCTTTGCAGGGGTTCAACATCCTCTCCAGCTACGGTTCGGAGCAGGCTGTGGGGCAGATGGTCGCCCTGACGCTGTTGCGCGAACTCGGCCCGGTGGTCACCGCCTTGCTGTTTGCCGGGCGCGCGGGTTCCGCGTTGACTGCCGAAATCGGCAACATGAAGTCCACCGAGCAGTTGTCCAGCCTGGAAATGATCGGCGTGGACCCGCTCAAGTATATTGTTGCGCCGCGCCTGTGGGCCGGCTTCATTTCCCTGCCACTGCTGGCGATGATTTTCAGCGTGGTGGGCATCTGGGGCGGTTCGTGGGTGGCGGTTGACTGGTTGGGCGTCTATGACGGCTCTTACTGGGGCAACATGCAAAACAGCGTGACCTTCAGTGGCGACGTGCTCAACGGCATCATAAAGAGCATCGTCTTCGCCTTTGTAGTGACCTGGATCGCCGTATTCCAAGGCTATGACTGTGAGCCCACTTCAGAAGGGATCAGTCGCGCCACCACCAAGACCGTTGTGTACGCCTCGCTGGCAGTACTGGGCCTTGACTTCATTTTGACCGCCTTGATGTTTGGAGATTTCTGATGCAAAACCGCACTGTGGAAATCGGTGTCGGCCTTTTCTTGCTGGCTGGCATCCTGGCTTTACTGTTACTGGCCCTGCGAGTCAGCGGCCTTTCGGCCAGCCCCACCGCCGACACTTATAAACTTTACGCGTACTTCGATAATATTGCCGGTTTGACTGTCAGAGCTAAAGTGACCATGGCCGGTGTAACCATCGGCAAGGTCACGGCAATCGATCTGGATCGCGACAGCTTCACCGGCCGAGTGACCATGCAAGTCGACAAGAAGGTAGATAATCTGCCGACTGACTCGACTGCATCTATTCTCACTGCGGGTCTGCTGGGCGAGAAGTACATCGGTGTCAGCGTGGGCGGGGAAACAGCCCTGCTCAAGGATGGTTCGACAATCCACGACACACAGTCGTCGTTGGTGCTTGAAGACCTGATCGGTAAATTCCTGCTCAATACGGTCAATAAAGACGCCAAATGAGGAACCTGTTCATGATCTCTACCTTGCGACGTGGCCTGCTGGTGCTGCTTGCAGCGCTGCCGCTGATGGCCAACGCGGCGGGTTCTGCGCACGATCTGGTGCAGGACACGACCAACAAGATGTTGGCTGACCTGACTGCCAACAAAGAGCAGTACAAACAAGACCCGACCAGGTTTTACGAAGCACTGAATACCATTGTGGGCCCGGTGGTCGATGCCGAAGGCATTTCCCGCAGCATCATGACGGTCAAGTATTCGCGCAAGGCTACCCCTGCGCAAATGCAGACATTCCAGGAAAACTTCAAGAAGGGCCTGTTCCAGTTCTACGGCAACGCCCTGCTGGAGTACAACAATCAAGGCATTACCGTCGCCCCAGCCGGGGATGAGTCGGGTGATCGCACCAGCGTTAACATGAGCGTCAAAGGCAACAACGGCGCCATCTACCCTGTGCAGTACACGCTGGAGAAGGTCAACGGCGAGTGGAAGCTGCGTAACGTGATCATCAACGGTATCAACATCGGCAAGCTGTTCCGCGATCAGTTCGCCGACGCCATGCAGCGCAATGGCAACAACCTGGACAAGACCATTAATGGTTGGGCCGGTGAAGTCGCCAAAGCCAAAGAAGAAACCGACAAACAAGCTGCCGGGAAGCCTGCGCAATGACCGAGTCGGCTGTTCGTCTTGGCGACGCCGGCGAGTTGTTCCTCAGTGGCGTGCTGGATTACCGCTCCGGGCCTGACCTGCGCAAGCAGGGTCAGGCGCTGATCAAGTCCAGCGCGGCACCTGCGCTGGTGCTTGATTGCTCGGCGGTGACCAAGTCCAGCAGCGTCGGCCTGTCGTTGCTGCTGTGCTTCATTCGTGATGCCGAAGCGGCCAGTAAGCCGGTCAGTATCCGTGCCTTGCCCGACGACATGCGTGAAATTGCGCAGGTTTCCGGTCTGACCGAGCTGTTGGCGCATCCTTAATACACATTATTAAAGAAGCCCCCCGTCAGAGTCCTGCTATGCGGGGTTCGCAGGCGCGGGGCTTTTTTGTATGATGTGCGACCCGTGCGCACTGGGCGCCGATAGAGGTTGAGCATGCAGGCCCTAGAAGTTAAAAGCTTCCTTGAAGGAAAGCTGCCGGAAACGAACGTAGAAGTTGAAGGCGAAGGCTGCAATTTCCAGCTGAACGTGATTAGCGATGAACTGGCGGCATTGAGCCCGGTCAAGCGTCAACAGCAGATCTATGCCCATTTAAACCCGTGGATCACCGATGGCAGCATCCACGCGGTCACTATGAATTTTTTCAGCCGCGCGGCCTGGGCCGAGCGCACCTGAGCCCCCAAGGCGTCGAGATTCTTATGGATAAATTGATTATTACCGGCGGTGCCCGCCTTGATGGCGAGATCCGCATTTCCGGTGCGAAAAACTCCGCCTTGCCGATTTTGGCAGCGACCCTGCTGTGCGACGGCCCGGTGACTGTGGCCAACCTGCCGCACCTGCACGACATCACCACCATGATCGAGCTGTTCGGTCGCATGGGCATCGAGCCGGTGATTGACGAGAAACTCAGCGTCGAAATCGACCCGCGCACCATCAAGACCCTGATCGCTCCGTACGAGTTGGTGAAAACCATGCGTGCGTCGATCCTGGTACTGGGCCCGATGGTTGCCCGTTTCGGTGAAGCTGAAGTGGCACTGCCTGGCGGTTGCGCCATCGGCTCGCGTCCGGTCGACCTGCACATTCGTGGCCTTGAAGCCATGGGTGCAACCATCGACGTTGAGGGCGGCTACATCAAGGCCAAGGCGCCGGAAGGCGGCCTGCGTGGTGCCAACTTCTTCTTTGATACCGTCAGCGTGACCGGTACCGAGAACATTATGATGGCTGCCGCCCTGGCGAACGGCCGCAGCGTGCTGCAAAACGCCGCGCGCGAGCCGGAAGTGGTCGACCTGGCCAACTTCCTGATCGCCATGGGTGCCAACATCTCTGGCGCCGGCACCGACACCATCACCATCGACGGTGTTAAACGCCTGCATCCGGCCACCTACAAAGTGATGCCTGATCGCATCGAGACCGGCACTTACCTGGTGGCCGCTGCCGTTACCGGTGGTCGCGTCAAGGTCAAGGACACTGATCCGACCATCCTTGAAGCGGTCCTGGAAAAGCTGCGTGAGGCCGGTGCAGAAATCACCACCGGCGAAGACTGGATCGAGCTGAACATGCACGGCAAGCGGCCCAAAGCGGTCAACGTGCGTACCGCTCCGTACCCGGCGTTCCCGACCGACATGCAGGCGCAGTTCATTTCCTTGAACGCAATTGCCGAAGGCACCGGTGCTGTGATCGAGACCATCTTCGAAAACCGCTTCATGCACGTGTATGAACTGCATCGCATGGGCGCCAAGATCCAGGTCGAAGGCAACACCGCCATCGTCACGGGCATCGAGAAGCTCAAGGGCGCGCCAGTCATGGCAACTGACCTGCGTGCTTCCGCCAGCCTGGTGATCTCGGCGTTGTGCGCTGACGGCGACACCCTCATCGACCGCATCTACCACATAGACCGTGGTTACGAGTGCATCGAAGAAAAACTGCAGATGCTCGGCGCCAAGATCCGCCGCGTACCGGGCTAGTTCCCGCTGCACGGGCGTAGGGATGCGCCCGCACGGGGTGTGCACGCGTATTAACGCTTGCGCACCCCGGCCGAATTTGTTTCAAATCGAGGCTGTAACGGCCTCGATCTGTGTCTGGCGCCGTTTGCGACCGGACAGCAATAGCCTGATGAAGGACTGACGTTTCCCATGTTGACCATCGCATTGTCCAAGGGCCGCATCCTTGACGACACTTTGCCGCTTCTGGCTGAAGCGGGCATCGTGCCGACCGAGAATCCGGACAAGAGCCGCAAGCTGATCATCCCCACGACCCAGGACGACGTTCGCCTGCTGATCGTGCGGGCTACCGACGTGCCGACCTACGTTGAACATGGCGCAGCCGACCTCGGTGTCGCCGGCAAAGACGTGCTGATGGAGTACGGTGGCCAGGGCCTTTACGAGCCGCTGGACCTGCGTATTGCCCTGTGCAAGCTGATGACCGCCGGCCGTGTCGGTGACGTCGAGCCCAAAGGCCGCCTGCGCGTGGCGACCAAGTTCGTCAACGTCGCCAAGCGCTATTACGCGGAACAAGGCCGTCAGGTCGACATCATCAAGCTTTACGGCTCGATGGAGCTGGCGCCGCTGATCGGCCTGGCCGACAAGATTATCGACGTGGTCGACACCGGCAACACGCTGCGTGCCAACGGTCTAGAGCCTCAGGATTTCATTGCCGACATCAGCTCTCGCCTGATCGTCAACAAAGCTTCAATGAAAATGCAACACGCCCGTATCCAGGCGTTGATCGACACCCTGCGCAAGGCAGTGGAGTCTCGACACCGCGGTTGACCCGCCTGCGCGGCCTCAGGTCGCGCCCGTCTATCCGCCTCATAGCCAGAGTTCTCAGGTGCCCAAGCGGAAACGACTGCTGGGAAGGTGCGCTGACGTTCAATAACGAATCGCGCCTTACCCCAAAAGGCAACTTATGTTAGTAGAAGATTCTTTTTCAATAATTAGCGACGCGCAGCAGTCTGCCGTTTGAGGTAAGGCCCTGCGAGTTGGCACTGTGGTTGCGCCATGCTGCGTTGCGAGACTTGGTAAGGAAATAACTCTTCCCAGCGTCCCGCGCCTTGCCTGGCTTAACCACAGTATCAACGCGCTTCGTTATTGAACGTCAGCGCACCTTCGGGCGCCTGAGTTTTTGCCAATTCTATTGAGGCCCTCGCTATGACCACGTCCACTGCAATTGCCCGACTCAACGCTGCCGACCCGGATTTCGCCCATCATCTGGATCATCTGCTGAGCTGGGAAAGCGTGTCCGACGACTCGGTCAACCAGCGGGTGCTCGACATCATCAAGGCCGTGCGCGAGCGCGGTGATGCGGCGCTGGTGGATTTCACTCGCCAGTTCGACGGCCTCGACGTCGCGTCGATGTCGGACCTGATCCTGCCCCGCGAGCGGCTTGAACTGGCCCTGACGCGTATCACGCTGCCCCAGCGCGAAGCATTGGAAGTCGCGGCGGCGCGGGTGCGCAGCTACCACGAAAAACAGAAGCAGGATTCCTGGAGCTACACCGAGGCCGATGGCACCGTGCTGGGCCAAAAGGTCACGCCTCTGGATCGCGCCGGCCTGTACGTACCGGGCGGTAAAGCCTCGTACCCGTCGTCGGTACTGATGAATGCAATCCCGGCCAAAGTGGCGGGCGTGACCGAAGTGGTCATGGTCGTGCCGACCCCGCGCGGTGAGATCAACGAGCTGGTACTGGCAGCAGCCTGCATCGCCGGGGTTGACCGCGTGTTCACCATCGGTGGTGCTCAAGCCGTTGCGGCGCTGGCCTACGGCACCGAAAGCGTGCCGAAGGTCGACAAAGTGGTCGGTCCCGGCAACATCTATGTGGCCACCGCCAAGCGCCACGTATTTGGCCAGGTCGGTATCGACATGATCGCAGGCCCTTCGGAAATCCTGGTGGTGTGTGACGGCCAGACCGACCCGGACTGGATCGCCATGGACCTGTTCTCCCAGGCCGAGCACGATGAAGATGCGCAGGCGATCCTGGTCAGCCCCGACGCCGAGTTCCTCGACAAGGTCGCCGCCAGCATTAACAAGCTGCTGCCGACCATGGAACGCGCCGAGATCATCGAGAAGTCGATCAATGGGCGTGGCGCGCTGATCCTGGTGCGTGACATGGAGCAGGCCATCGAAGTGGCCAACCGCATTGCGCCGGAGCACCTGGAGTTGTCGGTGGCCGACCCACAGGCCTGGCTGCCGTCGATTCGCCACGCCGGTGCGATCTTCATGGGGCGTCACACCAGCGAAGCCCTGGGCGACTACTGTGCAGGCCCGAACCACGTGTTGCCGACTTCCGGCACTGCGCGCTTCTCGTCGCCGCTGGGGGTGTATGACTTCCAGAAGCGTTCGTCGATCATCTTCTGCTCGCCACACGGCGCATCCGAGCTGGGCAAGACCGCCTCAGTGCTGGCCCGTGGTGAATCCCTCAGCGCTCACGCCCGCAGCGCCGAATACCGCATCCTTGAAGAAGGGAACTAAGACATGAGCAAATTCTGGAGCCCTTTCGTCAAGGACCTCGTGCCTTACGTTCCTGGTGAGCAACCGAAGCTGACCAAGCTGGTCAAGCTCAATACCAATGAAAACCCGTACGGCCCGTCCCCCAAGGCGTTGGCGGCCATGCAGGCGGAGTTGAACGACAACTTGCGCCTGTACCCGGACCCCAACAGCGACCTGCTCAAGCAGGCAGTGGCCAAGTATTACGGGATCGACGCCGGCAAGGTGTTCCTCGGTAACGGTTCCGACGAAGTCCTGGCGCACATTTTTCACGGTTTGTTCCAGCACGACTTGCCGCTGCTGTTTCCGGATATCAGCTACAGCTTTTATCCGGTTTACTGCGGCCTCTACGGCATCCAGTCTGACCCGGTCGCGTTGGATGAGCAGTTCCAGATTCGCGTGACCGACTACGCCAAACCCAATGGCGGGATCATCTTCCCCAACCCGAATGCGCCGACGGGCTGCGTGCTGGCACTCGACGCGGTGGAGCAGATCCTCAAGGCCAGCCCGGATTCGGTGGTGGTGGTCGATGAAGCCTATATCGACTTCGGCGGCGAGACGGCCATCAGCCTGGTGGATCGCTATCCGAACCTGCTCGTGACCCAGACCCTGTCCAAATCGCGCTCACTGGCCGGTTTGCGCGTGGGCCTGGCGGTGGGTCATCCGGACCTGATCGAGGCGCTGGAGCGGGTCAAGAACAGCTTCAACTCCTACCCGTTGGATCGGCTGGCGATTGTCGGGGCGGCGGCGGCATTCGAGGACCGTGATTACTTCGAGACGACCTGTCGGCAGGTGATCGACAGCCGCCACCAGTTGGTCGCGCAACTGGAAGCGAAAGGCTTTGAAGTATTGCCGTCGGCGGCCAATTTCATCTTTGCCCGTCACCCACGGCACGACGCCGCCGGCCTGGCAGCCAAGTTGCGTGAGCAAGGGGTGATTGTGCGGCACTTCAAGCAGGAGCGGATTGCCCAGTTCCTGCGGATCAGTATTGGTACGCCAGAGCAGAACCAGGCGCTGATTGATGGGCTTGGCGAGGTTTAACGTCCGCTGAAAAGCAAATGTGGGAGGGGGCTTGTTCCCGATGGCGGAGTGTCAGTCGACAGCTAATTGACTGATTTACCGTCATCGGGAGCAAGCCCCCTCCCACATTGTTTTTGCAGTATTAGTTACAGCAACGGCTCATCCGGCTTCTTGTTCTTCCAGCCATCATTGCCTGGCAGCAGCAGGTTGAGTGCAATGGCCACCACCGCACACAGGGCAATGCCCTTGAGGCCGAAGTCATCCGGGCCGGTGCCGGTGCCGACCAGCACCCCGCCAATCCCGAACACCAGGGTCACCGACACAATCACCAGATTGCGCGCTTCCCCAAGGTCGATCTTGTGGCGGATCAGCGTGTTCATGCCTACCGCGGCAATCGAGCCGAACAGCAGGCACAGAATGCCGCCCATCACTGGCACGGGGATGCTCTGCAGCAATGCGCCGAACTTGCCGATAAAGGCCAGGCTGATGGCAAACACCGCTGCCCAGGTCATGATCTTCGGGTTGTAGTTCTTGGTCAGCATCACTGCGCCGGTCACTTCGGCGTACGTGGTGTTCGGCGGGCCGCCAAACAGCCCGGCAGCCGTGGTGGCAATGCCATCACCGAGCAGGGTGCGATGCAGGCCAGGCTTCTTCAGGTAGTCGCGACCGGTCACGCTGCCCACGGCAATCACACCACCGATATGTTCGATCGCCGGGGCCAGGGCCACCGGTACGATAAACAGGATCGCCTGCCAGTTGAACTCCGGCGCGGTGAAGTGGGGCAGGGCGAACCACGGCGCTGCAGCGATTTTCGCCGTGTCGACCACGCCAAAGTAGAACGACATGGCAAAGCCGACCAGCACGCCGGAAATAATCGGCACCAGGCGGAAAATGCCTTTGCCGAATACCGCCACGATCAGGGTGGTGAGCAGCGCCGGCATCGAAATCAGCATCGCCGTCTGGTAGTGAATCAGCTCACTGCCATCACCGGCTTTACCCATCGCCATGTTGGCGGCAATCGGCGCCATGGCCAGGCCGATGGAAATAATCACCGGGCCGATCACCACGGGCGGTAGCAGGCGGTCGATAAAACCGGTGCCTTTGACCTTCACGGCCAGCCCCAGGAACGTATAGACGAAACCGGCCGCCATCACGCCGCCCATGGTCGCCGCGAGGCCGAACTGGCCTTTGGCGAGAATGATCGGGGTGATGAACGCAAAGCTCGACGCCAGGAAGACGGGCACCTGCCGCCCTGTGACTACCTGAAACAGCAAGGTGCCAAGGCCGGCGGTAAACAGTGCGACGTTTGGATCAAGACCTGTGATCAGCGGCATCAACACCAGCGCGCCAAATGCTACGAAGAGCATTTGTGCGCCAGACAGGATCTGGCGCCAAAGCGGGTCGTTGAATTCATCCTGCATGCTCAAGCGTCCTTCTGCTTGGTGCCGAAGATCTTATCACCGGCATCGCCCAGGCCTGGGATGATGTAGCCGTGTTCGTTCAGGCGCTCGTCAATGGACGCGGTATAAATCTGCACGTCCGGGTGGGCCTTCTCGACAGCGGCAATGCCTTCGGGAGCGGCGACCAGCACCATGGCGCGGATGTCCTTGCAACCGGCTTTTTTCAGCAAGTCGATGGTGGCAACCATGGAACTGCCGGTGGCGAGCATCGGGTCGATGATCATCGCCAGGCGCTCGTTGATTTCCGGTACGAGTTTTTCCAGGTAGGTGTGGGCCTGCAACGTTTCTTCGTTGCGAGCCACGCCAACGGCGCTGACTTTGGCGCCCGGGATCAGGCTGAGTACGCCTTCGAGCATGCCGATACCGGCGCGCAGGATCGGCACTACGGTGATTTTCTTACCGGCGATTTTCTCGACCTGGACGGGACCGGCCCAACCGGGGATCTCGTAGGTTTCCAGAGGCAAATCTTTGGTTGCTTCGTAAGTGAGCAGCGCTCCGACTTCCTGAGCAAGCTCACGGAAGTTCTTCGTGCTAATGTCGGCGCGGCGCATAAGGCCGAGTTTGTGTCGGATCAGCGGGTGGCGGATCTCGCGAGTGGGCATGGGAAAGGCTCCGGCGGCGGGCAAAAAAACCGGCCTAGATTAATCTATCCGAGGGTGTTGTCCTATAGACATCTAGTACGTTAGTCCATTAAGGCTTGAACGTTGCGCCTCACATGCGTACCTTTGCCCGCTTTTCTTGCCACAGCACCCCCTTGGAGAGCGCCATGTCCGCTGATCTCGAGCATATCCGTCAAATCATGCGCGAGGCTGACTGCCTGTACACCGAAGCGCAAGTCGAAGAAGCGATCGCCAAGGTTGGCGCACACATCACCCGCGAAATGGCCGAGACCAACCCGGTGGTGTTCTGTGTGATGAACGGCGGCCTGATCTTCGCCGGTAAATTGCTCACCCACCTGCAATTTCCGCTGGAAGCTTCCTACCTGCACGCTACCCGTTATCGCAACGAAACCACCGGCGGCGACCTGTTCTGGAAAGCTAAGCCGGAAGTCTCGTTCATTGATCGCGACGTGCTGATCATCGACGACATCCTCGATGAAGGTCATACCCTGGGTGCAATCATCGACTTCTGCAAACACGCCGGCGCACGCAAAGTGCACACTGCCGTGCTGATCGACAAAGACCACGACCGTAAGGCCCGCCCGGACCTGAAAGCCGATTACGTCGGCCTGCCGTGCATCGACCGCTACATTTTCGGTTACGGCATGGACTACAAAGGCTACTGGCGTAACGCCAATGGGATCTTCGCCGTTAAAGGGATGTAATCCGTGGTCCGCTTTCTTGATCAAACGCTATTCACCGAATTGGCCGAGAAAGCGGCCGCCAGCCCCCGTGCTCGGCACCACCACAACTTCCATCAGATGGAAGAGCCGTGCCATCGCCTGGCCGTCGGCTTGCAACCTGACACTTATGTGCCGCCTCATCGGCACCTGAGCGCAGACAAGGCGGAAACCCTGCTGGTGCTCAAGGGCTGCCTGGGCCTGTTGGTGTTCAGTGATACCGGCGAGGTGATCGCCAAGCGCCTGCTACAGGCGGGCGGCGAATGTGCGGGTGTTGACCTGCCACCGGGCGTCTTCCATGGCTTGGTGGTGCTGGCACCCGATACGGTGATGTTCGAATGCAAGGCCGGGCCGTATCGAGCGCTGGGTGAGGGCGAGGCGGCTGACTGGGCGCCCCGCGAAGGCGATGCCGGTGTCGCCGCGTATCAACGCTGGATGCTTGCCCAGTTCGATTGAGCTACAGTGCTCGGCCATCTCCCACGGAGCGGCCCATGAGCCTGTTGATACGCACCTGCGCCGCCCTGGCGTTGACCCTCAGCCTGCCACTGGCGGCGGCGCCCGCGCCGCTGCACAGCCAGTTCCTGCCGCCGGATGACCTCACCCTGCGCGCCGACACCCCCGACCAGCAGCAACTGCTGCAAGTCACCGAGTACGCAGTGGTGGTGGGTAACCAGCGGCAATCCACCCAGCAACCCATCCCGGTGACCTCGCCGTTGATGATCCGCCTCAAGGGTAAGTCCTTGAACAAAGGCGCGACCATCAGCCAGGTGGTGCTCAATTTTGACGCCGAAAGCAAAAGCCTGAAAAAGCCAGTGTTCGATAACACCAGCAAAACCCTGACGTTGTCATACCCGATGGCGCAGTACCGGGTGATTGTCGACTTGCTGCGCAATGACACGGTGTACGTGCAGTTCCTCAGTTATGCCAACGGGCATATCTGGGCGGACCTGCACACCGGCGCTGTTCGCGCTAAATGATTCAGCCGACACGCGTTCAGTCATGTGAATGCAATCAATGTGGGAGCTGGCTTGCCTGCGATAGCGGTGAGCCAGTTGGCCCAACTGTCACTGATGCAACACTATCGCAGGCAAGCCAGCTCCCACAGGTGTGCTTGGTTGTTTTCGAAGGGGGTGTCTGGAAGGTAGACTTCCTCTCCCGTGTAATGTCTGCAGGCTGGAGTCGGTAATGCGTAAAGATAAAAAACAGGTGATTGGTGACGAGATCGGCGACGATCAGATCAAGTTGTTCCTGGACTTCGAGCCGGTCGATGCGACTTCACCGTCCCTGCATAAACTGATCAAGGCCTACCGTGGCCTGCGTATCGACGACTTCGAGCGGTTCCTGGGCTTTTTCAAGGAAGCAGGCCTGGACCTCGACGGCAAGGATGAACACGGCCAGACCTTCGTTGACCTGATCAAGGATCAGCGTCACGGCGCCGAGTACATCGAGCTGATTGACAACGCTCGCGGCTGATTATCCGAGACATAAAAAAACGCCCCGTTCTCATGCAGAGAGCGGGGCGTTTTTTATGGCGTTAAAGCCTCAAGCGTAGCTTTCAGCCTCATTGCTTTGCTCAACCAGTTCCAGGCTGATGTTGTTTTGCGTGTTGATCTTGCGATACAGCTCGGCGTCCGTCTCCAGCACTTTTTCCCGCGCCGGGAAAATCTCGTGCAGCTTGGCCGCCCACTCACCGGCAGCCTTGGTCGGGAAGCAGCGCTCGATCAGGTCGAGCATGATCGAGACCGTCACCGAAGCACCTGGGGACGCGCCCAGCAGGGCTGCCAGCGAACCGTCTTTCGCGGCGACCAGCTCGGTGCCGAATTGCAGCACGCCGCCTTTTTTCGGGTCTTTCTTGATGATCTGCACCCGTTGGCCGGCCACTTCCAGGCGCCAGTCTTCGGCTTTCGCCTCAGGGTAGAAACGGCGCAAGGACTCCAGGCGTTGCTCCATGGACTGCATGACTTCGCTGACCAGGTACTTGGTCAGGTCCATGTTATCCCGGGCCACGGCCAGCATTGGGCCGATGTTGCCGGCGCGAACCGACATTGGCAGGTCAAGGAACGAGCCGTGCTTGAGGAACTTGGTGGTGAAACCGGCGTAGGGTCCGAACAGCAGGGATTTCTTGCCATCGACCACGCGGGTGTCCAGGTGCGGCACGGACATCGGTGGCGATCCCACGGCGGCCTGACTGTAGACCTTGGCCTGGTGGTGCTTGACCACGTCCGGGTTGTCGCAACGCAGCCACTGACCGCTGACCGGGAAACCCCCGAAGCCTTTGCTTTCTTCGATGCCCGAGGCTTGCAGCAGCGGCAGGGCTGCGCCGCCGGCGCCGAGGAACACAAACTTGGCGTCCACTTCACGGCTGTTGCCGCTGTTGACGTCCTTGATGCTGACGGTCCAGCCCGCGCCATTGCGCTTGAGGCCGGTAACGCGCTTGCAGTACTTGACCTGGGCGTCGGCCGAGCTGGTCAGGTGGCTGAGCAACTGGTTGGTCAGGGCGCCGAAGTTGACGTCGGTGCCATTCATGACGCGGGTGGCAGCGATTTTTTCGTCGAGCGGGCGGCCCGGCATCATCAAAGGCATCCACTCGGCCATCTCATTGCGGTCTTCGGTGTAGTGCATGTCCGAGAACGCATGGTGCTGGCTGAGGGTTTCAAAGCGCTTCTTGAGGAAGGACACGCCTTTTTCACCCTGCACGAAGCTCAGGTGCGGCACTGGGCTGATAAAGGATTTGGACGAGCCAAAGGTGCCCTTTTTGGTCAGGTACGCCCAGAACTGCTTCGACACCTCGAACTGGGTGTTGATGTGCACGGCTTTCTTGATATCGATAGAGCCGTCGGTTGCCTGCGGCGTGTAGTTCAGCTCACACAGCCCGGCGTGGCCGGTACCGGCGTTGTTCCACGGGTTGGAACTCTCCGCGGCACCCGAATCCATCAGCTCAACGACTTCCAGCTTGAGGCCGGGGTCGAGCTCTTTGAGCAATACGGCCAGGGTGGCACTCATGATGCCGGCCCCTACCAGTACTACGTCGACTGCTTCGTTATGCGCCATTTAACGCGTCTCCAAAATCTGCAGCACCAAATTGACGGCATGGCTGCCAGGAGTGACGGGGCGGTTCACGTGTTGCCCCAGGTTACCCATGGCCAGGATCGCCATGTCCGATTCGCAATTCTTTGCATCTTCAGCGCACGCTTCCTGCCGGGCTAATCTGCCTATGAACGCATTCATGGGCGCCTGTGGCAATTCGACTTATGGTCAACGCGTGCGATTTGTGCAACCAATCCGTAGCGGACAGGCTCAAGCTCCGGTGTTTGAGGAGTACTCGGTCCTGTGTGGTTGGGCTGTTCCAGACGCTGATGGTGCTTGTACAAACGCCAAACTATTCATTTGCTCGCCACACTCTTGTGAAGTTGTGAAAACCCGTTTTTTTCACGCTCTTTTGAAGACGTGAACCTCAAAAAAGGGCTGCCTCAGCCTGGCACCTGGCCCGCAAACCTCTGCCGATACGCGGCAAAACGGGCAAACAACTCAAGTGGCCGAGCGCAATGGCAGCTCTGGCAGATTCGGCAAAGAGGGGTGGTTTGCAAAGAAAACAGCAAGCGCGCCAGCTTCACTCGATCTGTGTGGGCGGCTCTCTGTGGGCAATTTGGGGGTTAATACCGAGGCATTAACGATGCTGCGAGGCCCGATCAGGAGACGTCCTTATAATCGGGGGGAGATTGTAGCGAAGAACGCCAAGGAAATGGGCGTGTTTTATGACTTTTATTAGTGTCTCGGTCAGGAGGCCAACGCGTGATGGGATTGTGCGTGCACAACTGGCGGGCTGACCCGCGCGTTCGTCGGCAGTGGGCGGTGCATCCAGCCCAGATGCGTCTCCGAAACTTCCACCCAGCCTTCGCCGACAGGCGGCAGGCTGCACTGCTTGAACGCCAGGCAATGCCCGTGGGCATCGAGCAAGGCATAGTGGCGATGACGGCGGTGTGTCATGAACAATGATTTGAGAAGGCGCATGGCTTTGTACCTGTTACGTTACATGCTTGAAGGTTGCCAGTGTGCCATGACAGTGGAGTGACGAAATTATGTGAAATTGTAATTTCGGCAAGCCTTCAGCTGCCGTTCAGGATGGCTGGTGAGTGACCTACGTGCACCGTTATACTGGCCGCCTGTTTGCACCTAGTCCTGGAGAAATGAGTATGTTGCAACGCCTGTTGTTCGGTTTGATCACTGTGACCAGTTTGACCCTGGTT
The DNA here is from genome assembly GCF_001728855.1 of Pseudomonas sp. AP19. Lineage (NCBI taxonomy): Bacteria > Pseudomonadati > Pseudomonadota > Gammaproteobacteria > Pseudomonadales > Pseudomonadaceae > Pseudomonas > Pseudomonas sp. AP19. Next base: position 54,280 of record NZ_LXJP01000042.1, read on the forward strand.
GGCTGCGCCAACAGCCCGCAACAACTCAGCCCGCAACCTAAAGTCACTGCGCAGCTGGCTCCTGTAGGCCATGGCCAGCCGGTATCGGTGCGTGTCGTGGATGGTCGTCCGTCGCCTACCCTGGGCTCCCGTGGCGGCCTGTACCCGGAGACTGCGCTTATTTCGGTCACCGGCCAGGACGTGCTGCCCAAGCTGCAAGCCCAGGCGGAAGCCGCTGTGCGCCTGCTGGGCTTTACCCCGGCCAACTCGCCGGGCGCGCCTCAGTTGACCATCACCTTGGCGGAGCTGAAATACCAGTCGCCTAAAGAAGGCCTGTATGTCACTGAAGCCTCCATCGGCGCGACGTTCAAATCTGACGTCAGTGCCGGTACACGTCGCTACAGTGGCCGCTACGGTGCTTCCCTGAATCAGCGCTTCGGGATGTCGCCGAACCAGGAAACCAACACCAAGCTGGTCAGCGACGTGTTGAGCGACGCGTTGACGCGTTTGTTTAAAGACCCAAGCATCGGCCAATTGCTCAGCTCGCAGTAACCGCCGACAAGCGCCTCACAAAAAACCGGGCTCAGCGATGAGCCCGGTTTTTTTACGCCTGTCGCTTTCATGCAGCCGTTTCGACATAAAAGTCCAACACACTGACGCCAGTCAGCAGATCCAGTTCCGGCAGGTCGGCGTGCTGGTGCCCCCCGAGGGCGCAATACACCAGCCAGTGGCGATCCTGGACATTGAATGCCAACCCGCCGACCAGGGCTTCTTGCTCTTCGTTTGGGGCGATCAGGTACAGCCGATCCTGGTTTTGCGCGTGCAGCATGACAAGCTCCTAAGCGTCGAAGGGCAACAGAGTGGCTTGTTAAGGTGACGTTCAGGTGACGCTGTAAATTACTGGATACATTAAGGCTACATGGGGGACGGAGCGTTTCTTGGGCAGGAGGCCACTATCGTTCAGGTTTGTATCTGAATAGATACCAAGACACTGGTCGACCGAGGTTTGTGATGGCGCTGCCCGCACTACTGATCAATGCTGTGGCTTTATTGGTGGCCTGCCCGGGTGCAGCGCTGCTGTTCATTACCCGCTTGCGTGAGCAGCGCGCACTGGCCGACCTGACCGCAAAAAGCGAAGGTCGCGCGATCGACCAGCCAATGTTGTTTCTGGATGTGCGCACCGAACGGGCGCATCGTCTGGCTTACCGTGTCGGGTTCGCCTGCCTGGGCCTGGCGCTGGTCGTATCCTGGCTCAGCACCCACCTCTAAGAACACCGTACAAGCAAAGGTGGGAGCGGGCTTGAACCGCGAAAGCGGCGTGTCAGTCGATACATCGTTGACTGAACCCGCGCATTCGCGAGCAAGCCCGCTCCCACCTTTTTTATTCGGTGTTTACAGTGGAATCCCGGCCTTTACCCGGTACTGATTGCGCACCGGCGTTGCATATTGCTCCACCAGAAACGGCCGGTGTTCAGCCGGGCATTCATTCAAGCGTCGCTCCCATTCCGCTTTCGCCTTCGCCAATTCATCGGCCGGGAATACCTCGGCCGCGGTTGGCACCTGCAATTGCGGGTCAGCCTCGCTCCACTGTGCGTACGCCAGGTAATGCACCGGGAACAAGCGATAACCGCCGAGAATCTGCCGGTCCATTTCCACGGCCAGCAGCTTGGTGTCTTCAAAGCGTTCGGTGATTGGCGGTGCAAAGTTTACGTGCACGCGGCCCTTGTAGCCGGTGATGCCGAGGGCAATGCTCACGTCATCTTCGCCCGGCGCCTTGCAGTAGGTGCCGGTGGTGGCGCGGATATACAGCTCGCGCGCCTTGGCGCTGTCACACGGGTCGTATTCATAGCTGATGGACACCGGCGTCAGGTTCAACGACTGGATCACCTCGGCAAACGGCTCGTCTTTGCGGCTGACATGGAACATCTTGAGGATCGCCGACTCGGTACGATCATCCCCATCCTTGGCACGGCCTTCGGCCTGGGCGATCCAGATCGACTGGCAGTCGTTGCGGATCGAATGGTTGATGTAAGCCGACAGCAGTTGGTAGGCCGCCATCTTTTCCTTTCGCCCGGTGATCGAGCGGTGCACGATAAAACTCTTGTTCAGGCGCATCAGGTCGCTGACAAACGGCTTTTGCAGCAGGTTGTCGCCGATGGCGATGCGTGGCGTCGGCAGGCCGGCGTGGTATACGGCATAGTTGACGAAGGCCGGGTCCATCACGATATCGCGGTGGTTGGCCAAAAACAGGTAAGCAGTGCCGGACTTGAGTTGCTCCACACCGGTGTAGGTTACGCCGTCGGTCGCGCGATCAATGGTGTGATCGACGTAATATTCGACTTTGTCCTGCAGGGTGGCCACGGTGGTGACGCCGGCGAACTCACGGCGCAGTTTGCGGGCGATCATCGGCTTTAGCAGCCAGCCCAGGGCGCCGGCAAAGCGCGGGAAGCGGAAGTGGGTCAGGATGTCCAGAAAGGCCTTGTCACTGAACAGACGTGCCAGCACTGCCGGGACTTCGCTGTCGTTGTAAGGTCGGATGGTATCGAATTCGCCCATCATGCTCTCTTGTTAGAAACGGCTAGTGTTAGTAAAGGAAATATCAGGGTGCGGCCGCAATATTGGCTCTGCCGTGAATAGCCCTGTAAATAGACCGGCGATTATACGCACAAGTCACCTGGGAGACCGCGATGGAAGAGGAGTCGTACGAATGTCCTTATTGTGGAGAGGTGGTCACAGCGTTGCTGGACCTGTCGGCGGGCGATCAGGAATATATAGAAGACTGCCCTGTGTGCTGCCGGCCGATTACGTTCGAGCTCCAGGTGCACGGTGACGAGTGGATGCTGAACGTGCGCAGCGAAAACGAATAACAGGTACGCCCATGCAGCGAATTTATGAGCCGGAAAACCTGATGGAAGGCGAGCTTCTGCAACAGATGCTGGCCAGCGAGGGCATCGAGGCGCACCTGGTGGGCCGCCATTTGCTCGGCGGTACCGGCGAACTGCCGATTTTTGGCCTGCTGGGTCTGGAAGTGGATAACGACCAGGCCGCCTGCGCCCGCGAGCTGATTACCGCTTACATCGGTGCGCAACCCTTGCCCGGCGATGAACCCGACAGCTTCCCCGACGTATTGGTCTGTTAGGCTGTCGGTCGGTTTACCCAAGAGTCGTGTTACCCCATGTGTGGACGTTATGCCCTGTTTCGCTGGAACCCTGCCTTCGCTGCCTTACCGGGATTCCCCGCCGATCAAAAGGCCCAGTGGAATATCTCGCCGAATGATTCGGTGCTGATCCAGCGCCAGAGCGAAGGCCAGCGCACCCTCGCGCGTGCCCGCTGGGGGCTGACGCCGCCGTGGCTGACCGACCTTTCGCGAACCCCGGCCCATGCCCGCGCCGAAACCCTGGCGGAGCAACCGATGTTTCGCGAAGCCTTTCGCCAGCGCCGTTGCCTGCTGCCGGCGAATGGTTTTTACGAATGGCGTGGTACCCAGCGCAAACGTCCTTACTGGCTGACGCCGGGTGAAGGCTCGACGCTGTTTTTTGCGGCGATCTGGGAGGCGTATCCGGTGCAGGAGCAGGTGTGGTTGAGCACGGCAGTGGTGACCCAGGCCGCACAGAGTCAGCGGCGGCCGTTGATTCTCGACGCGGCGGGGCAGGACGCCTGGTTGAATCCAGAGACCCCGTTGCATGTGTTGCAAGGCCTGCTGGCCAGTGAGCCGGTCGCATTGCGCGAGCGGGTCCTGGCCAACATGGTGAATGATCCGAAGTTGAATGGGCCCGAGTGCCTGACGCCGGCTTAAGCCTTGGTCGCAAAAGCGGGTGCAACACCAACGTGAACCTCATAACCTTGAACGACTTGGCTTGCCGCCGTGGTGGGCGTGTGGGATGTATCTGAAAGTTGGTGGTTACACGTCGTGTGTATCTGGCGCAGATACATACGACCGCCTACGATACGCGCCAGGTTTCCAGGGAGAGTGTTCATGAAGAAGTCATTGGCGGTAAGCGTACTCAGTGCAGCGATGCTGCTGGCTGGTTGCCAGTCGGTTAACACCACTAACGGCGGTGCCGTCGGGGTAGAGCGCAAGCAGTACATGTTCAGCATGCTGTCGAGCCAGGAAGTCGACCAGATGTATGCCCAGTCCTATCAGCAGACGCTGGGAGAGGCGAGTGGCAAAGGCATGCTGGACAAGACCAGTGCCAACGCCAAGCGCGTGCAGGCGATTGCCAATCGTCTGATCGCCCAGGCACCGACCTTCCGCCCGGATGCGGCGCAGTGGAAGTGGGAGGTGAACCTGATCAAAAGCGATGAGATGAACGCCAACTGCGGGCCTGGCGGCAAGATATTTGTGTACAGCGCGTTGATCGACAACCTCAAGCTTACTGATGACGAGTTGGCTGCGGTGATGGGCCATGAAATCGCCCACGCGTTGCGCGAACACGGGCGTGAAGCCATGTCCAAGGCCTACGGCATCCAGATGGCCAAGCAGGGCGCCGGTGCCTTGTTCGGGTTGGGCCAGGACAGCCTGGCTTTAGCCGACACGGTTGCCAACTACGGCATGACTTTGCCGAACAGCCGCGCCAACGAAAACGAAGCCGACCTGATCGGGCTGGAGCTATCGGCCCGGGCGGGCTACAACCCGAACGCAGCCATCACGTTGTGGAACAAGATGGCCAAGGCTTCGGAAGGCGCGCCGCCGGAGTTCATGAGCACGCACCCGGCTTCCGACAGTCGGATCGCCTCGTTGCAGGCGGCGATTCCGAAGGTGATGCCGCTCTATCAACAGGCTAAAAAGTCCTGATATTTCAAGGCTTGTGAAGATCTAAATGTGGGAGCGGGCTTGCTCGCGAATGCGCAGTATCAGTCGGTAAATCTTTGACTGGACCGCCGCCTTCGCGAGCAAGCCCGCTCCCACATTTGATTGGGTTTACAACCAGCCGCTGCTTTGCATGGCCTTGTAAACCGCCACCACCGCCAGGACGAAAAACGCCGTCGCCGCGAGTCTACGAATCAAGGTCAGCGGCAGCTTCTCCGCCGCGAAATTCCCCGCCAAGACCACCGGCACGTTCGCAATCAGCATGCCCAGGGTGGTGCCGATAATCACCAGCCACAACTCCGGATACTGCGCCGCCAGCATCACCGTGGCGATCTGCGTCTTGTCACCGATTTCCGCAAGGAAGAACGCAATCAGCGTGGTCAGGAACGGCCCGAACTTGCGTGTGGTACTGGCTTCGTCATCGTCGAGTTTGTCCGGCACCAGGGTCCACAGCGCCGTGGCGCAGAAACTCGCCGCGAGGATCCAGTGCAACACCGCATCCGAGAAGAAACTGCCGAACCAGGCCCCCACGGCACCGGCGGCGGCATGGTTGGCCAGGGTTGCGGCGACGATGCCGGCAATGATCGGCCAGGGTTTGCGAAAGCGTGCGGCCAGGATGAGGGCGAGCAGCTGCGTCTTGTCGCCGATTTCGGCCAAGGCAACGATTGCGGTAGGAACGAGTAATGAATCCAGCATCAGGTAGGTTTCCAGGGGCGGGTCGACACGGCTATGACACGTACAGCCTTCCCGCCCCGGGTAAGGTGTGCGTGTCATAGGTCTTGTCAAACCCCGGTCCGTCTGTGCGGACTCCTGGGTCGCATACGCCATGGTCTGTTGACCAAGTATGTTGACGTATGCCGGACGAGCGTGGCGCTCGTGGGAGACTACTCCCCTAGGACGGAGCGGATTCTGCCTAGGCAAAACCCATTCGGCAAGCCTTCTTTTTCAAAAAACCATCAGCCGCGTTTGGCACGGTAAATGCGGAAACCATTGCCTTCGGCCTTGATCGCGCAGATGCCCAAGTGCTCTTCGATCAGCGGTTGGTACTTGAGGAAGCTGTTGGCAACCAAGCGAAGTTCGCCGCCTTTTGCCAGGTGTTTCGCGGCTTTTCGCAGCAAGTTTTCCGTGGCGAAATAATCCGTGTGCACCCCGACATGGAACGGCGGGTTGCTCAAAATCGCGTTCAAACCCATCGGTGCGGCGTCGATGCCGTCACCGGTCAACACTTCGGCTTCCAGACCATTGGCTGCCAGGGTCAGGCGACTGCTGGCAGCGGCGAACGCATCCACGTCCAGCAGCGTCACGGTGTTATGCGGGTAGCGACGTTTGACCGCCGCCCCCAGCACGCCCGCGCCGCAACCGAAGTCCAGCAAATGCCCGCTGGGCAGTTTGTCCAGATGCTCAAGCAACAGCTCGGTGCCGCGATCCAGGCGCCCGTGGCTGAACACGCCCGGCAGGCTCACCACCTTGAGCGGCCCTTCGGCCAGCGGCACATCGAAGACCTGTGCCAGGCTTTCCAGCTCGACCGCTTGCGGGGCGTTGGCCACGGTGACTTGCCACAGCTGGCAATGCCGCGCGTTATCGAGCTTGCGGGGTTTGCCGAAAGGGCTCATCTGTTTGGCGGCGCTTTCGATGCCGCCTTTTTTCTCCCCGACCAGAAACAGCTCGGCACCGGGCAGGCGCGCGGCCACGGCGTTGAGCAGGTAGTCGGTGAGGTCCTTGGACTTGGGCAGGAAAATCACCGCCGCATCAAACGCGCGCTCCGGCACGTTCACGCCGAACTGGCTGCGCTCGGGGAAGCGTGCGTCGAGCGCGGCCTGTTCACCGGCATGCCAGCACCAGCCGTGGGCATTGGGTAGGCGGCCGAGCAAATCGTCGGCGGGCAACCCGACCAGCAACAGGTTGCCTTGAAAAAGTTCGGCCTGACGAAGCAGTACTTCACTGCGCGGATCCATAGTCTGCTCCTTGAAAAGGGGCGCAGTTTATCAACTGACGACACGCAGCGGGGCACCGCTGAAAAAGCCTCGGGCGTTTTCGGCCAATTGGCCGACGATTCGTTGCCGCGCTTCGCGACTGCCCCAGGCGTTGTGGGGGGTGACGATCAGCCGAGGAATGTCGCCAGCCAGCAGCGGGTTGCCCTGCACCGGTGGCTCCACGCTGAGGACGTCGGTCGCCGCGCCGCCCAGATGGCCACTGCGCAAAGCGTCCGCCAGCGCCTGTTCGTTGATCAAGCCGCCGCGCGCCGTATTGACGATAAACGCGCCGGGCTTGAGCAGCGCCAGTTCGCGGGCACCGATAAAGTCGCGGGTGTGTTCATTGAGCGGGCAGTGCAGCGTGAGCGCGTCGACCTGCGTGAGCAATTCATCCAATGGCATGCGGTCGGCGCGGGCAGGGCGCCCGGGAATTGCGCCCAGCACCACGCGCATGCCAAAGGCCTCGGCCAGGCGCGCCACGGCACTGCCCAATTCGCCATGGCCGAGCAGGCCAAGGGTTTTGCCCTCCAGCTCGACAATCGGGTAGTCCAACAGGCAGAACTGCTTGGCCTCTTGCCACTTGCCTGCGGCAACGTCCCGTTGGTAGTCGTTCAAGCGTGTCGCCAGGTTAAGCAACAGCATGATCGTGTGCTGTGCCACCGACGGTGTGCCGTAGCCCTGGCAGTTGCTCACGGTAATGCCGTGGGCGCGGGCGGCGGCGAGGTCGACATTGTTGGTGCCGGTAGCCGATACAAGGATCAACTTGAGCTCGGGGCAGGCCTCCAGGGTTTCGGTGTTGAGGGCGATCTTGTTACTGATCGCCACTTGTGCACCTTGCAGGCGCTCGACCACGTTTTGTGGCGTGGTATGTGCGTACAACTGCAGGTCGCTGAAGCTGTTGCGCAATTCGCTGAGGTCCAGGTCCCCAAGGTCCAGGGACGGGTGGTCAAGGAAGACGGCGCGGCGATTGTTCGTCATCAACTGTACCTTTTGCGACAGGGTTCGAAGGCGTAATCTCCCGAGCCTATCAGATGAAATAATCAGTTTCTTACTGGAGTGAGTATGTACGCCGCCGAGTTTTTGACCGTAGCCTTGATTCACTTGTTAGCGGTGGCCAGTCCCGGTCCGGATTTCGCCGTGGTGGTGCGCGCGAGTGTGACCCATGGCCGTCGCGCCGGAACCTGGACCGCGCTGGGTGTTGGTTCTGCGATTTTCCTTCACGTGGGTTACTCACTGCTCGGGATTGGCTTGATCGTGTCGCAGTCGATCGTGCTGTTCAACGCGTTGAAATGGGCGGCGGCGGCTTACCTGCTGTACATCGGCTTCAAGGCGTTGCGCGCGCAACCGGCCAAGCCCGTGGCCGAGGGCGAGTTGCACCGTGAAGTGGGTGAACGCACCGCGCGTGGGGCGTTTACTGCAGGGTTTGTGACCAATGGCTTGAACCCTAAGGCCACGTTGTTCTTTCTGTCGCTGTTTACGGTGGTGATTAATCCGCATACGCCGCTGGCGATTCAGGCCGGTTATGGGGTGTACCTGGCTGTGGCGACGGCGGTGTGGTTTTGTCTGGTGGCCATGTTGTTCAGCCAGCAGCGCGTGCGGGCTGGGTTTGCGCGCATGGGGCACTGGTTTGATCGGACCATGGGGGCGGTGTTGATTGCTATTGGTGTGAAGCTTGCGTTTACCAGCATGAAATGAGGTGGGGTTGGTTTTTTTGGGGGGGCTTGGTTTTCGGTAGATGGGGTACA